>CAIKZE010000267.1 GCA_903831825.1 uncultured Lentisphaeria bacterium
AGCGTACGGCAGGCATTGCAAAACTATCGGGAATTTCAGGAACTGTGCAAAACCTTGATTGATTATTCGCTGGAGCTGGCTAATTTAACTGACAAAGAGAATGGTTCTTGACTGTTGAGAACTCGGTACTCTCAAGATATTGTTTTCAATCAAGTATTCATCTTTATCTTGCAGAAAAAGATTCCATCTTGGTCAAGCAAAATGCCTGTCGATAGCTTCTTACATGCTATCGACAATAACAAACGGAATATCATGGTTTAAAGCGTACAATATTTAGAATAATGTAATAAAAAATCCTGGACATCCTGTATATCCCTGTTAGATATTTTCACCGGTTTTAGAGAAAATGTTGAATTTGTCATCATTGATGAGTGAAAAATCCATTTTTTTAATCTGTTCAGGTGGTATATGTAATGGATTGAGATTCATTATTAATATTTTCGGAACCGTTGCAAAGTAAACTTTACTTTTTGCTGTTCTCCTGAATGCTTTTCGCGCCGCTTGTTTGTTACATACCTGCGGGTATGCTCCTCGCAAGCAACCCGAAAATCAAATCAGGATCTCCAACAAAAATTGTAAAGGTTATTTTGTTCCGATTCCTAATCAGGAGGACAAAATGTCCATTAAAAAGATTTACTGGTCGAAACAGGATACCCCGGTTGAGCTTCATTCCATGCTGTCGGCGTTGGCGGAGGAATATCCGGTGGCCCAGGGTAAAAGCAAAGACGGCATTCAGGTAAAATTCATCAAATCGAAGACTGCCGGCTGTTCCGCGGTTTCCTGTAAAAGCGGTGCTGCTACAATTGAATATGGCGGCGTCAGCATGGCGTCCAGAGCTGTCGGGACGCTGCTGGCCGGACTTGAATCGAAAGAAAGCACCGTTTTCAAATCGCTGGGCATTATGCTGGACTGTTCCCGGAACGCGGTAATGACCGTGCGGCATTTCAAGAAGTGGCTGCGGCAACTGGCGCTGATGGGTTACAACCAGGCGATGCTTTATACGGAAGATACCTACAAGCTGCCGGACGAGCCGTATTTCGGTTATATGCGCGGCGCTTATACGGAAGCCGAACTGAAAGAAATAGACGCTTATGCCGCGTCCCTGGGTATTGAAATGATCGCCTGCATCCAGACTTTGGGACATCTGGAGCAGATTCTGCGCTGGGCGCCGTATGCCGTGATCAAAGACACCGCCGGCGTAATGCTGGTTGACGAAGCGGAAACTTACAAGCTGATTGAAAAAATGATTGCGCTGTGGGGCCGCGTTTTCGGCAGCCGCCGCATTCATATCGGCATGGACGAAACCCATGACCTCGGTCGCGGCAGATTCATGGACAAGTTCGGTTACGAGCGCGGTTTCGAAATTTTCAATCGCCATCTGGACACGGTTGCCAAAATCTGCAAAAAATACAAACTGAAACCGATGATCTGGTCCGATATGTATTTCCGCATGGGCAATAAAGATTTGAATTATTACGCCAAGGATACCGTAATCCCTGACGACGTCAAAGCTAAAATACCGAAATCCGTGGATTTGGTTTACTGGGACTATTACCATAAGGATAAAGATTTTTATGTTGACTGGATCAGGCGGCACCGCGATCTGGGCTATGAACCGCTGATGGGGTCCGGAGTATGGACGTGGTCCCGTTTATGGTACGACCACCAGTTGTCGCTTGATACCGTCAAACCCTGCATTGAGGCCTGTCTGGAAGAGAAAGTCAATGAACTGTTCTTTACGCTATGGGGCGATGACGGCGCTTACTGCGAATATGATTCCGTGCTCGCCGGGCTCTGCAAAGCGGCGGAACTGGCTTACGGTTGTGACTGTGATGAAGTTGCCGGCAAAAAATTCGCGGCGATTTGTTCCGGAAATTACAAGAATTATGTTACTCTCGGCGCGATTCAATATCCATGCGGGGCGGAAAGCACTATTCCCGGCCAAGTGCTGTTATGGGATGATCCGCTGATTGGCATCAACTGGAACAATAATCTTACCATTAATCCCCGCTGGGCCGATCTCGCCATAAAGAATTACCGCAAAATGATCGCGTCGCTGGAAAGTCCGGGCAAAGATAATAAAAACGCGGATGTCAGCCACGGCAAACTGCTGGCGGAAACATTGATTATGAAAATGGAATTCCGTCAAGCCATGCTCAAGGCTTATGCCAGGAAAAACAAAAAGGAATTGGCGAATATCAGCAAAGTCATGGCCCCGGCGATGGCAAAAGCCTTGAAAAAATTGCTCAAATCATTCAGGACACAATGGATGCGCCGCAACAAACCGTTCGGTTTTGAAGTTATTCAGTTGCGTTTGAATACGCAGATCGGGCGCTATGAGGAAATTGCGGTCAGAATCAATGAATTCCTGGACGGTTCCATCAGCGGCATTGCCGAACTGGATGAACCCGTTCCGAATATTCCCGGCGGCGGTCACTGGAGTCGCTTTTTCATGTCCGGTTCCACGATAATATAATCTGAAGGAAAAGACAAAAGATAAAAGTAAAAAGATAAAAGTAAAAAGATAAAAGTAAAAAGATAAAAGTAAAAAGACAAAAGATAACAGCTCCATAGGAGCGAAATATTAATAGTAAAAACAAAACCCCGGTTTCTGCCGGGGTTTTGCTTTAATAGACGTTGATTTTATAAATTCTTAAATCAGCGTTTCATCATTTCGCGGAAAGTATTGAACAGATAATTCGGATCGTGCGGGCCGGGTGATGCTTCCGGATGGTATTGCACGGCGAACATCGGTTCAGTACGATGTTGGAAGCCTTCAACGGTATTGTCATTCAGGTTCATATGAGTGACTTCCAGGCAATCCGGCATCGAATCAAGCGTAATGCCGAAGTTATGGTTTTGAGACGTAATCTCGACCTTGCCCGTCAGCAGGTTTTTGACCGGATGATTGCAGCCGTGATGTCCGAATTTCAACCTGAAGCGATCTCCGCCGCAGGCGATTCCCAAGATCTGGTGACCGAGGCAGATGCCCATAACCGGAACTTTGCCGATGAGTTTTTGAGATGCCTTAATTGCATAAGTCACGGCGGCGGGATCGGCGGGGCCGTTTGACAAAAATACGCCGTCCGGCTTCATTTTCAGCACTTCTTCGGCAGTTGTTTTAGCGGGGACCACGGTGACATCCATGCCCTGAAGTCTCAGGTTGCGCAGGATATTCCATTTGATGCCGAAGTCGAAAGCGACGACTTTGAATTCAACCGGCGGCAGCGCGGCGGCGATTCCCCAGCTTATGGTCAGCGAACCGTCGGGGTCCCACTGATAAGGCTTGTCGCAACAGACTTTTGACGCATAATCCTGATTGTCCAGACCGCACCAGGCACCGGCTTTTTCGACGCCCTGTTCCGGAGTCATATTCTTCCTGGAACAGTGCAGATAGCCCTTCAATGTGCCGGTCTCCCGGATTTTGGCAGTCAACGCGCGGGTATCGATTCCGGCAATCGCCGGGATATTGTGTTCTTTCAGGAAATCGGAAAGGGACTTTTCAGCGCGCCAACTGCTCGGCTCGTTCATGTTGTGAACGATAAAGCCGTTGAGGAAGAGCTTGCGGGATTCCATATCAGAGGAGTTGACTCCGTAGTTGCCGATCTCGGTATAAGTCATAGTGACGAACTGTCCGGCATAGGACGGGTCGCTGATGATTTCCTGGTATCCGGTCATCCCGGTATTGAAGACGACTTCGCCTTCGTTGTCAACTTCCGCGCCGACGGAGTAACCGTGCATTACGGTGCCGTCTTCCAGCGCCAGAAACGCCTTCTTTTCTCTCTTGGTCTTCCAATCGTAGTTATGTTCCATAAAATAAAAACCTCACTGGTTATGATTAATATGCTCTTGCGTTGTTACCCTGGACGAAGTTCACCAGGGCCTGATTGACCACTCTGTTTCCGCCCGGAGTCGGATAATCTCCGGTGAAATACCAGTCGCCGAGATGGTTCGGGCATGACCGGTGCAGGTCTTCAATAGACTGATAAATGAACTTAACTTCAGCTTTTACGGTATTGGGCGTCAGCAGTTCGCCGATTTTTTCGGAAATCTGCTCCGCGGTAAAATGTTTGTATATTCTCTGAACACAATTGGTCATCTCGTCCGCCGGCAGTTTGAGCTGCGACTTGGCTTCATGGTAAACCTCATCCAGCAACGCTTCCATCTTGTTGTCGTTCAACAGCGCCACGGCGGCTTCGAAGGCCACAAAATTGCCCAATTTGCACATGTCAATGCCGTAGCAGTCCGGATAGCGGATCTGCGGGGCGGAGGAAACCACGATAATCTTTTTCGGGCCGGTGCGGTCGAGAATCTTCAGGATGCTCTCCCGCATGGTGGTGCCGCGGACGATTGAATCGTCAATGACCACCAGCGAATCAATGCCGTGGCGGATTACGCCGTAAGTGATATCGTAAACGTGGGCCGCAAGTTCATTGCGCTGCGAGTCATCGGTAATGAACGTGCGCAGTTTGGCGTCTTTCACGGCCACTTTTTCAATTCGCGGACGGAAACTCAAAACTTTATCCAGTTCCTCTTCCGTCCAACTGGAATTTTCCATCAGCCGGCGGATCTGGACTTTCTTGCAAAACTCCTTGAGTTCGTCAACCATGCCGTAAAAACAGGTTTCCGCAGTATTCGGAATGAACGAAAACACGGTATTTTCAATGTCTTCATTGATTGCTTTCAACACTGGCGGCACCAGGCACCGGCCCAGCATTTTGCGCTCCTGATAAATGTCCTTGTCGGACCCGCGTGAAAAATAAATCCGTTCAAAAGAACAGGCTTTTTTAACCCTTGGCTCAATATACTGCTCCAGGCTGACCTGTCCGTCTTTTTTGACAATGAAGGCATGTCCCGGGGGAAGTTCCTTGACTGATTCATAAGGCACATTGAACGCGGTCTGAATCGGCGGACGTTCAGAAGTGACCACCGCGACTTCATCATCGTGATAATAATAAGCCGGACGGATGCCGGACGGGTCCCGCAGCACAAACGCATCGCCGTGACCGATTATGCCGCTGATGACATAGCCGCCGTCCCATTTCCGGCAGGCGTGTTTCAGGATATTCAGCACATCGAGGTTTTTGGAAATCAACTGGGATATTTCATGACGCGGATAGCCGTCATTTTTATATCGCTTGACCAGCACGTCATTTTCTTCGTCAAGGAAGAAGCCGATAGTTTCAAGGATCGTGACCGAATCGGAATATTCTTTCGGATGCTGACCGATGCCGATAAGCACATTGAACAGCGTTTCAACATTGGTAAGGTTGAAATTGCCCGCAATAATCAAAGCGCGGGTGAGCCAGTTGCTCTCCCGCACAAACGGATGACAGGATTCAATATTGTTTCTGCCGAAGGTGCCGTAGCGGAGATGGCCCATATATAATTCACCGCAAAACCGGGCGTTTCTCTTCAGCCATTCCGGATCGCCGATCCTGCCCGGATTCTTGTCCAGCAGCTCTTTCATTTCAAGGTTGATTTTGGAGAAAATATCCTTGATCGCGGCGCCCTGGTTGGACCTTTCGCAGCCGACAGAACGCTGTCCGGGTTCCGGGTCCAGTTTCAGAACGGCGACTCCGGCGCCGTCCTGGCCCCGGTTATGCTGTTTCTCCATCAATAAACACAGTTTGCTCAGTCCGTAGAACGCGGAACCGTATTTTTCACGATAATAGCTCAGCGGCTTCAGCAGTCTGATCAATGCTATGCCGCATTCATGTTTGATTTCTTCACTCATTAAATATAGACTTTTTGGTGATAATGATTCAATTCAGAATTCAGCCTTTATTACTATACCATAAATGGCGATTTTTCAACCCGAAATAGAAGCTATTTTGTGTTTTTCTTTTTATTGCTTTTTGGAATAAGTCAGGGCATATTACAGGAAGATCAGTTAATGAATTTTTACATAAGGACAAATCTGATGAAACAAGAGCCGATGCGATTAGGGAAAAGCAAATTAGGCAGTACCGGACTGAAAGTATCGATGCTCGGACTGGGCGGCTTTCATCAATGCGAAGTGGATTCCGACACGGTCGGGCAAGTGGTGGAACGTTTTATCGCCATCGGCGGCAATTATGTCGAGACCGCCAGGAGTTACGGCAGCGGCGCCAGCGAAACCAAGCTCGGCCAGGCGCTGAAAAAGCATCGCCGCAAACTTGTTCTGGCATCTAAAACGGTAAAACGCGACGCTGAAGGCGTCTGGCGGGAACTTAACGAAACTTTGGAAGCGCTCCAGACGGATCATCTTGATTTGTATTTTTTTCATAATGTCAGCATGATTGAAGACGCAAATGCCATTATTGCTCCGGGCGGCGCGCTTGAAGCATTCATGCGGGCCAAGGCCGAAGGAATGGTCAAACATTTTGCCATAAGCTCGCATTGGCCGGTGATTCTGCCGCGGCTTGCGGACATTATTCCATTTGAGGCGGTGCTGATATGGGGCAATTACCTCGATTTCTGCAATTATCCGGAAATCCCGGATGAAATACTGCCGGACTTGCGGAAACGTGATATCGGTATTTTGTTTATGAAGCCGCTGGCTGACGGTTATTTATACCGGTCGGTTGAAAACGCTTTCCGTTACTCGCTGCGCTATAGTCCCGACTGCATCGTCAGCGGATTTAACAGTTTGAAGTTGCTGAATGCGGACGCCGCGGCGGTAATTAAAGGGCCGCTGAATGACACGGAAAACGAATCCGTTCTCACCAATGCGCCGGAATTGGGCAATTATGTCTGCCGCCAATGCCCGAAGTGTTCCGTGCTTGCCGGACGTAAAGCGCGGTCGCTGAAAGCATTGTTTGAACTGGAAGGAAAATATGACCGGCAGATGAATGATTTTCAGCCCGTGGATTCAGGGACTTATGCGTTGCGTCAATATCTTGGCAAATGGTTCGGCAATGCGCAGCGCGCGGAAGCATTGTTTGCAGATAACTCCGCGGAATTTATGGACATAATTGAACCCGCCATTACTCATGACAGCAATAATTCATTTGCGCCATGCCGGTACGGCATCGATATTCCCCGCAAAATACAGATCATTGCGGCAAAACTCTCAGGAGGACAACCCGCCAAACTATAGCGATTTGTTCGTTTGTTGAATGAAACTGCCCAATAATCTGAATATTGGATATTCGTTCTGACAAAAAAAGTGGCCTCCCGGGGGAGGCGGGAGGCCTGAGGGGTCAAGTAAAGCATATTGAAAATGCTTTGTATAGCAAGTAGACATCAGGATATTAAGAAAGTTCCACTATTTTCAAATATTTTTTATTTATAACGGTTTACAAGCAAATTAAGCCTGCAATCTCATAAATATTTTAACTCTGATAAAGTTGCAAATAGCGGTCAGCCGGCAGAAAACCTAATTTCAGCATACTATAATCGACGCCATTATTGTCCGTCCCAAATGCCGGGCTGAAATTTTCGCCGTGCCCGTCGCCGAATACGCCGTTGGCGCGGTCGAGATGCCGGAAGTGCATACATGGCACTGAGGCCGCCCCCCAGGGTTTCGGATAAACGCGGGCCATGATCTGCGGATATTCCCTAAGTTTGCCTGACGGCAGATAATTATCGGGAATAGCGCTGTCGGCAAACATCACATATTTAGCCGGACTGTCTTTAATTTCGCTGTTTTTGGCGGGCGGAGTTATGTAAGTCGTCATATTTATTTTGGCAGTAACGCCTCCGAACCCGCCGCTCATCTCATAACCGTAACCGCCGGACCCGGCATCAAAACCATTCTCCAGATAACCGGCAAAGCTGGGACAGGTTTTGACCCCTTTGCTCTTCATGTATTCGCCCAAAGTTCCCTGCGCCGCCACATAGGTGGTCTGACCGCCATTATTTGCCACCTGTCCGCACCACCACTTTTCGCTGGGGGTTACCGCCTGACTCCCGTCACAGCCCACAGCATAGTAATCGAAATCATTTACATATTGCATGTTCATCTGGCCAAGCTGCCGGACATTGGACAGGCAGCTTGCGCTCCGGCCTTTTTCCCTGGCATTATTCAATGCCGGCAACAGCATACCTGCGAGAATGGCGATGATCGCGATCACGACCAGGAGTTCAATGAGGGTGAAACTTGTTCTGCTGCAAGTATTTGCAACTTTAAACATGCGGTTGGCTGACGGATTGCGGATCGCAGATGAACGATCCCCTGCTGGATTCTCTTTCGACATTTTCATTACCTTTTAAACCTAAAAATTGTGTGACGCGCACATCTGGATTTTTCCCGGTAGAAAGGTACTGGAGCAGTATGGCGGAGGCCGACTGCCGGAGCTGCTTTCTGACGCGGAAAGATCCGACGGACAAATCATTTGATGTAAGATCTGGCTTACAGCGGCTTAATCCGCTGATCACAGTTGCGCGACAGCCCCCGGTTCTCACGGGGTTCACTACATTCAAACTGATAATCCTTATAATATAAGTCCAAATACTGAAAAATCAACCTTGATGCCATTTGGCAGCAAAAGTAGGTTAAAAGATAAGAATTATAAATGATTTAAGGAACTGTCAAAAAATAAACTTGACAAGGTTATTTTTTGACGGCTCCTAAAGCCATTTGTCGAGGAATTTGAGGATTTCGACACGCATGGCGGCGGACTCGAAATGACCAGTGTTGTACCGCAGCAGTTTCCAGGCATCGGCGGCGTTCAACTCGCTGTATACTTTGGTCAATTCCGCGTTAATGCGGTCAAGCCCGTCCGGCGGCGTCAGCGGATCATAGTTGCCGGCCAGCGCCAGATGCGGGCGGGGAGCAATCAACGCATTAATCTGGGCTGTCGTGAAATGGTTTAACAGGTCCGGAACGTAATAATAAACTCCGTGATAATCGAGTCCGCGATGTTCGATCAGGCTGTCAAAATCCGTCAGGCAGCCGATATCCACGGTTACTTTGATGCGGGTGTCCAGCGCAGCGGTCCACCACGCCATGGTGCTGCCCATGGAAATGCCCAGCGTCGCAATGCGGCTGGTGTCCACTTCCGGGCGGAGCGAGAGGTAATCCAGCGCTTTTATTGAGTCGAAGACCATCATGCCCCACAAAACCTGGCCTTTCCACAGCATTTCTTTAAACAGTTCGCTTTCGGTGCGGCCTCGGCGTTCCCCGAAGTTCCAGGCGTCAATGCACAGTACGACATATCCGCGGCGGGCAAGTTCTTCCGCATAAACCGGTTGTTTAAACAGATAATCCACACCGTCAATAAGTTCATTTTTGCCGGTATGATATGCGCCGCCGTGCGCGTGGTTGTACAAAACCGCCGGGGCAGGGGCCTTGAGATTTTTAGGAATGACAACAAAAGCCGAAACCTGCTCAATGCCGTTCAAATCCAGCATCAGGCGTTCAAGGAAATAATCCGGATATTCGTCACGTCTGCACAGTTCCGCCTTGACCGGATAATTGCGGTCCGGGACTCTGCCGAGCAGTTGATAAAGTTCATTCCTTCGATCCATATTCATATCCTTCTAATTTAAGATTATTTAAGATAAATATAGAAGCGGCAAATGCAATAGCATAAAGAAGAACTTACGGAGCAAATTTTGCTCCGTAAGTATATAAACAACTGATTTATTTCAAGAACAGTTCAATAACCGGGACTTCGACGTTGGGCTGAACCGTAGGCAATTCCAGCGTGAGCGCCCTTTGCGGACTTTTTGCATTCAACCCGGCATGAATGTCAGCTTTTTCATCGCGCATTTTGATTTCACTGGCGTCATTAAGCAATTGCGCGTATTTGACTTTGCCAGCCATACCGGGCAGATGAAGCGCTTTGAACGGCCAGGCGAAGATATGCACATATAACCGTTTGGTTTCCGGATTATAGGTGTACCGGCAGTCTTCCGGCGGAACCATATTCTCCGGCGCAATAGTACAGCCGTAAATCGCCCGGTTATGAAACTTCATCCATGCTCCGATCGCTTGCAGCCGGTCGATGGCGCGGCAATCCAGCACGCCGCGGGCGGTGGGGCCGACATTCAGCAGCAGATTGCCGCCTT
This sequence comes from uncultured Lentisphaeria bacterium, assembly GCA_903831825.1. Lineage (GTDB taxonomy): Bacteria > Verrucomicrobiota > Lentisphaeria > Victivallales > Victivallaceae > CAIPAT01. The sequence goes on from CAIKZE010000267.1 coordinate 9,997, forward strand.
TGCAAACATGATTGATCAGCATTTCGATCAGCATTTTATTGCTTTTCCAGGTGTTTTCATCGCGGTGATATCCCCAGGCGCCGGAGAAAGTCTGGCAGCCTTCCCACACCAGCAGATTGCCTTTTTCATCGCGCATGCCGTCTACCGGAACATATTGCTCAGGAGAAACAAAATCTTCGGCCCCTTCCAGGTCAAGGCGATTATCAATCAGGATATGCGGCTGGAGTTTGCGGATCAGTTTAACCAGCTTTTCCGATTCCCATTCCTTGTGACCTTTGCCATGCTGCGGATAGGAAAAATCGAACCAGATAATATCTATTTTGCCGAACTGGGTAAGCAGTTCTTCGACCTGGTTGCGCATATACTGATTATATTTTTTCTGGTCACGCTTCACGCCTGACTTTTTGATTTCCTCGTGGTTCCAGGGATGAGCCATGTCTGCTTCGAATTCCGGATGATGCCAGTCAATCAATGAATAATACAAACCGACATGCAATCCTTCTTCGCGGAAAGCATCAACTATCTCCCGCAATGCGTCACGTTTGAACTGCGTGTTGGTAATCTTGTAATCAGTATATTTTGTATCCCACAGACAGAACCCTTCATGATGCTTGGCGGTAATAACGAAATATTTCATGCCGGCTTCGCGAGCCGCTTTGGCCCATTCCTTCGGATTGAACATATCCGGATTGAAATGATCGAAATATTTCTGGTAGTCGGCATCCGAAATTTTCTCATAATACTTTATCCATTCATGCCGGGCAGGGAGGGCATAAAGCCCCCAGTGAATGAACATGCCGAATCTTGCGTCCTGGAACCAGGAAACGTCGCCTTTGCCGTAGTTTTTTTTCATAACAAATCCTTTGAAATTATTGGTATCCTAAATTAATAAAGGATTATAATTCCAGAGAACCTGTTTTGCAATGGATATTATGAATATCTTGTGTGCAATATAAACATTTAGCAAGTTTTTATGCAATAACTATATGTGTTATATTGCTTATCTATTCCCATTCAATGGTGCCGGGAGGCTTGGACGTTATGTCGTAGACCACACGGTTTACGCCGCGGACTTCATTGATGATACGGCTGGAAATTCTCTCCAGCAGTTCGTATGGGAGCTTGACCCAGTCGGCGGTCATGCCGTCGGAACTTTCCACGGCGCGGAGCGCAATTACATTGTCATAGGTTCTTTCATCACCCATAACGCCGACCGTGCGCACCGGCAGAAATACGGCGAAAGTCTGCCATATTTTATAGTAAAGTCCGGCATTTTTGATTTCATTGACAACGATCTCGTCGGCATTCTGCAGTACCTTCAGGGTTTCTCTGGTTACCGCGCCAAGGTGGCGGACCGCCAGGCCGGGGCCGGGAAACGGCTGACGCATGACAACGTCCTCGGGCAACCCGAGCTGACGGCCTACTTCGCGGACTTCGTCTTTAAACAGGCGGGCCAGGGGTTCAAGCAGTTTCAGTTTCATATCCTTGGGCAGGCCTCCGACATTGTGGTGGCTCTTAATCATGGCGGCGGGGTTGCCGTCAATCGGCACGCTTTCAATTACGTCCGGGTAGGTTGTTCCCTGTGCCAGAAAAGAGACATTTTCAATTCTCTTGGCGGCATCGTTGAAAACTTCGACAAATTCGTGTCCGATAATCTTGCGTTTACGTTCAGGATCGGTCACCTCGGCCAGTTTATCGAGGAAACGGTCGGTGGCGTCCACATAGCACAGGATCATTTTAAAGTTATCGGCAAACAGTTGCTGAACCCGGTCGGCTTCATTTTTGCGGAGCAAACCGTTATTGACGAAAATACAGGTGAGTTGAACGCCGATGGCTTTATGGATAAGGGCGGCGGCAACGGATGAATCAACCCCGCCGCTGAGCCCGAGAATGACTCTCCGGTCGCCGACGGCCTGGCGGATTTCCTGCACGGACTGCTCGATGAATGACGCCATATTCCAGGTACCGGAACAGGCGCAGATATTATGGCAGAAGTTGGCGATAATCTGCTTGCCCTGCGGGGTATGGACGACTTCCGGATGGAATTGAATCCCGTATATTTTGGTGCCCTGGATATTAACCGCGCAATATTCGGTATTATTGGTGGTCGCCAGGACTTTGAAGCCGGCGGCCGGCGTTTCGAGCACTTTGTCGCCGTGCGACATCCAGACCTGGATGTCGCCGGACAGCCCTTCAAACAGCGTGCTGCTGTCGGTAATCGTCATCATGGCCTTGCCGTATTCGCGGGCGCTGCCGGGAGCGACTTTGCCGCCGAGGGTGTAAACCATCAATTGCAGGCCGTAACAGATGCCCAGCACCGGGATGCCGAGATTGAATATTTCCGGATCGCATTTCGGGGAATTCGGCTGGTACACGCTGGCGGGGCCACCGCTCAGAATGATCCCCGCCGGGGCTTCTTTCTTGATGGTTTCCGCCGAAACGCTGAACGGCAGAATCTTACTGTACACATTGCATTCGCGGATGCGCCGCGCAATCAACTGACTGTATTGTGAACCGAAATCCAGTACGACGATCGTTTCTATTTTAGCTGTCATTGCCTTGTCTTTCGTTAAATTAATTTATAAATTATGCCCTTAACAATACTCCTTTTTTGAGATTTTTAAATAGAAACAATACTAAAAAACGAGCTTTTAACGGTTATCGGGGGTATATTGGGAAAGCTTCAGTTGTCAGTTTATCGTATTAATATATGGAGAATGGTTGAAATGAATGATTTATTGTATTGCTGCAAGATAAAAGACGAATCGCAGGAACCGGATATTTTGCCGGAACTGCTTAGCGCGTATGAATATGAAATGAGTTCCTGGACCGACCGGCAGGAGAAAGTTTCTTATCATATCCTGTATTTTTCCGAAAAGAATGAAGCAGAAGCCGCCAGAGACTTTTTCAACAATCTGGTTGAATCCTGGCGGAAAGAGTTTGACATCAACGTGACTGCCATCGAAGTTTTTACGATGAAAAAAGAGGATTGGGCGGAAGTCTGGAAAAAATATTTCAACATCATTCACATTTCCGACCGTCTGATTGTCAAACCGAGCTGGCTGGAATTCGAGCCGAAACCGGGACAGGTGATCGTTGAAATTGACCCGGGCATGAGTTTCGGCACCGGACAGCATGCGACGACTTCATTCTGTCTGAAAATGATTGACCGTCTGGCCGGTTCTCCCGGAATAAAATCGTTTCTGGACGCCGGCTGCGGTTCCGGGATTCTGACCATTGCCGCCGCCAAGCTGGGTTATTCCCCGCTGATAGCTTTCGATATTGACCCGGACGCAACTAAAGTCGCCGCCGAAAACTTTGAAAAAAACCGGATAAAGCCGGATGCGGTCAAATTGCTTACGATCGGCCTGATAGAGTTCTGCGCCGGAGCCGGAAGTTATGATTTTGTTGCCGCCAACATCCTCGGCAGCGTATTGGTGGCGAACCGTCAGAAGATCGCCGATCTGGTGCGCCCCGGCGGGTATCTTTCCCTGGCCGGTATCCTGAATGAGGAATTCGACAACCTGAAAAACGTTTTCTGCGAGATCGGGTTTACTATGGAATACCGTTTTTCCGAAAAAGAATGGACCAGCGGGCTTTTTCGCAAATCTTAGCTATAAATACAGTAAAATAATTTGAATTGCAGTACAAAGCGCTTCAAATTATTATTGGCATATTAAATTGAGTATAACCGGAGATATTATGAGATTTTACTTTCTGCTGCTGTTATTTTTGGTTTTCAATGTGCTGCCGCTGCATGCGGCGGAGTCAGTATTGAAGGACAGCCGCGAGAACTGGTCAACGATGATTGGTGAAATACACCAATGGTTGCAGAATAATTCTACTGAAGATCTGGTTAAATACAGAGAGCTTGCCGAAAAGAGGATTGCCGTTTTTGCCAAAGTATGCAAAGATGCTGAAAAACGGATCAGCGAATTGGATTTTCTGCTGTGGGCGCAACCGGACAATGCAATTCTCGGAATTTCCATTTCGGTGTATAATAAGCAAATCCTTGATTTAAATGCTTTTTTTGAATCACAACTTTCTAAAATTACACAAGGCCGGAAATACTTGGAATCGGAAATAAAGCGTTACGACAATTTGCGGACAAAGCTGGAACAGGCCAATCCGCAATATTTTACCGCGGAACAATTGGCGGAAAGAACAGTATCCATTAAGAAATTAGGCCAATTTGCAGTAGAACTGAATAAAATCGCCCAGCCTGTATATGCCCAAATCGAGGTTGCTGAAAAAATACGGGAAAAGATTGCCGGCGTAATGAAATCAGGGAAAGAACGTAATGATACAGTATTAGAGAATATGCTGTTTAATCCGCAGTCAAATATTGTGAATTGTCTTGTTGCGATCAATCTTGCTTTTTATATATGGATCAGAGAAATTCCGCTTAATCTAGCGGTGCAAATACCGCAAGGATATGATTTCTGGCTGAAGTTTTTTGTGCTGGCGGTTATTGGCGGAGTGCTGTTTATGCTGCTTGGCCGTTTGCTTTACAAAAAACTGCAGAAATTTAAAATGATTCCAGTCAATCCCGGCGATGTCACAATTTTAAAGCAGGCGTGGACTTTGCTTGGAATCGGCCTGCTGATGTTCGGCACTTATTTCTGGACAAATGTGGTTGAATACAGCTTTTTCTGCCGGCTTGCAATGATTTTCATCAGCATCTCATTTTTGCTTTTCACCCTGAAAATACGGCTCAAACCGGAATTATACAAAGCTGTATTTAAGCTCTATCTGCCGCTGTTGATGCTGTATATTTTCGGCAGCATCCTTTTTACGCTGGTGGTGACTTACCGTCCGTTGATTCTCATTTGGACGGTGGTGAATATTCCTGTCGCCATCGCCACCGCCTATTATATGATTAAGCATAAATTGCCGGTATTGGACCGTCTGCTTGGGTTTTTTACGGTAGTGGTTACCCTGGGGTGTTCAGTCATGGCTGCTTACGGTTACGCCTTTATGGCGATAACGTTGACCATGGTCTGGTTCCTGGCTGCTGTCGGTATCCAGGCGGGAATTTCACTTACCGCGCTGGCGGCCAGGTTCAAGCCGGAAACTGCCGCGCAAAAGATTACGGCGTCTTTTATCTTTATGATTTTGATCCCATTGAAATGGATGCTCATCCTTGGCGGCCTGATTTATTGGACTGCCCTGCAATTTAATGTTCAAAATCTGCTGGAAAGTTTTTTGGAGTTGAAACTGGGAACTCCGGAAATACAGCAATACATTCAAGTCAGCATCCTGAGCTTTTTCCTCAGCATGGCCGCCGCGCTGATATTGTTTTTCGTTATCTCAACCGTCAAAAATGTAGTCAGACTGCTTTACCTGGAAAACGCGGATTCCGGATTGCTGGCGTCGTTTCTGACGCTGGGCACCTATCTGGTCTGGAGCGCTTACGCTATTTTTGTGCTGCTGCTTTTCCATGTATCGTCCACCTCTATTCAAGTGGTACTTGGCGGAATAAGCGTGGGACTCGGTTTCGGTTTGCGGGATATTATTGAAAACTTCATCTGCGGCATTATCCTGCTGGCCGGGAAGTCGGTCCGTCCCGGAGATGTCATTGAATTTGACGAAACGTGGGGGGTAGTCCAGAGAATCAGCATTCGCTCAACGGTAGTCAAGACTTTTGATGACGCGATTATCAATCTGCCGAACTCGGTGGTGGTTTCGAAAAACTTTAAAAACTGGACATTGACCGGCCATGTCATTCGCCGCGACATCAAGGTTGGCGTAACATATGGTTCAGATGTAGTGAAAATTAAAAGCCTGTTACTGGAAATCGCGACGGCTGATGACAATGTCATGGCAAATCCGCCGCCCAAAGTATTGTGCATGGATCTTGGCGCCAGTAAAATGGAACTCTGCCTTAGACTCTGGTTCAAAGACCTGAGAAAAAATACTGATTCTGAAAGCAATATCCGGGAAGAAATAGAGCGGCGGTTTAAAGAGAATAGCATTACACTTGCTTAGCTTTGAGCCAAGCGATTTTCATTCGCCCGGCGGCTTCAGGATACATCCTAGTGGCAGTGAAGTCGGCGTATTCAAACGACGGACTGGGCGCAGATACCGCAGGTGAAGTGATGTTATAATTTACTTGCGGTTTTAAAAACTAAAAAATGAATGGACTTGAGCACTCGCGAACAAGTTTCCAAGAGTTCGCTTATTCTTTCTTACTGATAAGATTTACAATAAGCGCAATTATTATTTAATGAACTTCTCTTTAACTATTCGGCCAATTACCGTAACCATATTTATCAGGCTTTTTTTCCTGTGTTGAGTCATTGTGTCTGTTTCGCCTATTTCTTTGCCAATCTCCACTTGTATAGAAGAAGATTTTCTAATACCAAGTACTTGAGAAGGATAGATACTCCTATGGCCGGTCATGAGAAAGCTGATAATGCAAGCCAGAGCGGCATAAGGGGCAATGTCTGCTCCGAAAAGTTCTATTGCCATAATGCTTGAAGCAATCGGGGTGTTTGTCGCTCCCGCTAAAAGACTTACTAACCCAATTGCAGCCAGAGTGCCTTTATCCAGTCCTAAAAAGTTCGCAAATACTACTCCGGAAGTTGCTCCAATGAAAAAGATGGGAGTTATTACTCCGCCGCTTCCGCCAAAGTTCAGGGTAATGGCAGTAAAAATGATTTTTAGGAGGAAGGCATACCAGATAATGTCTGTTCCCGTCAGGGTGGCCTGGATTGTGTCCAGACCGAGACCGAGATATTGCGTGGAGAAAAGAAGAGTTAAAACAATGAGAAGAGAACCGCCGATTAAGCCTTTAAACGGCTTCCATATCTGTATCTTAGAAGATAGATTATGGAATAAGTTCATTGTTTCAATCAGCAAAAACGAAACAAGACCAAATAAAATTCCAGCGATAATCATTTTTATTAAGAGAGAGTCGTTATAAACAAGAGCAAGTTTCGTCGAATGATGAAAATGAGTGACTCCAAGCCCGGCAGAGACATGATAACTTATAATGCCGGCAATGAACGACGGTAAAAGAATATCATATAGAAGACCTCCTATAAAAAGGACTTCAACACCAAAAATAGCACCGGCGACAGGGGTTCCGAAAACTGCCGCAAATCCGGCGCTGATGCCGCAGATGACAAGTTTTTTGCGGTCATTGTCATCAAGACGGAGTATATCAGCGAGAACAGATGAAACTCCGCCGCCTATTTGAGCGCATGGCCCCTCTTTCCCCGCCGAACCGCCAAAAGCTAAAGTTATCACGGAGGTGACAAGCTTTACAGGAATAACCATAATCTTTATCTTGCCGGAATATTTATGAACTGCCTCGATAACCTTTTCTGTTCCATGCCCTTCCGCATCAGGCGCTAAATATTTGATAGTTATGGCGCTTACGAAAAACGCAGCCGGCAAAAGCAGATAGTAGTAAGAGTATTGTCCGGTATGAGATATACTCCAGTTTAATGTCTTCAAAAATATGGCGGTTGATAATCCAACAGTCATACCAACGATTGTCGCTAAAACACTCCATTTAAGAGTGCTGATAAGAAGAACTGTTGTTTCTGCTAATTTCTTCCTCATCCTGTCATACCTGTTTTAGATTTTGTCCATAAAAATATAAATTTAACCAACCTGAGCATTTCTATAAACGGAAAATATAGCCTGTCAATGCGGGTTATTTCAAATCCGGGATATCGTAAATCACAAAGAATATTGGTTTTTCTCACTATTGTGTCTGAATCAGTACCAGTAGCTTACCGCCGGCATACTTACCGGCGTTTTGCAGATAGGTCCAGTCTTTTTGGCGGACAGAAGGCGCGTTGCCGATGCCAAGGTCGGCGGCGCTGCCGGATTTCCAGTTATTATAGGCGAATAATGTCTGTTTTTCTTTATAATTGTGTATCTGCATGGAACCATAATCGCCGTAATTGGTCGGGGCATCTCCATAACTGTAAATGGCATTGGCGGATTCTGGAATATCGGCAGCGCTGTTTTGCCCGTAATTGGTTCCCCAGAATGCAATATTGCCGCCTTCATGGAATGTTCCGGTTTTGATCCCGGGAACATTCGATATGACTACCATATTGTAAATTTTCTGTTGAAATTTGGCTTGGGAATCCAAGTCGGGAACTCCAATTTTACTAAGATCCTGAGTAAACGGGTCCATCGCCACGAAAATGTATTCAATGGCGCCATCAAGTTTCATTAATTCCAGATAGTAAGCTATCCGGTTAATTTTTCCGCTTATTTCACTGCGCTTATCGCTGGTGTAAACGACCTTGACGGTGCCTGCCATCAGCGGCTTGGTCGGATCAAGTTCCAACACGGGTTTGAAGCCTTTGGCTTCGCCAATTTTATTCAATGTTTTTTCCTGTTCCAGAAATTTGTCGCAGGCAAGTTGCTTGCCTGCGCGGAATGCTGAAGCCGGAAGTCCGGCCTCATTGATCAAATTAGGTTCCGCAAGTTGATGCCAGGCAAAGCGGACAGAACATATTTTTTCAATTCCATGACCGGAAAGAATAACTTTGTTTTTCTCAATTGCAGCATCCGCTTTTTGGTATATCATATCTTCTCCGCAAATTTCAAACCAGTCCGGAGTTTTGCCGTCGCGAGTTTTCAGTTCAACCGCATTTTTAAATGTAACTATAGCTTTATCCCCTTCAAGTTTAAGCTCGGCGAACAGCGGAGAATCGCAGATGATGTTTTTCTGCCCATAAGTTTTATTAAGCGCCTGAAGCGCCAGTCTGCGACCGACTTCCTGTTTGTTTCTGGGATGAATGTCATGGATGTCGCCGATATCTGTGGTCACAGCCATTCCGGTATTAGGAATTGACAGCGCTGCGGTTTGGGCTTCCCATATTTCAGCCAGAGCCTCCGAGTTTTTACCGTAATTATTTGGAGCCAACTGCACGAAATAAAACGGCATTTCGTCATTCCTGAAAACACTGCGCCAGCCATTGATCAGCGCCTGCATTTTGTTGAAATACAGCATGCCTTCCCCACGGTTGGCTTCGCCCTGGTACCAGATGGTGCCTCGAAGAGCCAACGGGACCAGCGGGTGAATCATCGCATTATACAGAACCGTCGGTGATTCATTATTATCAAAAGGCAAAATCTCGGAAATATGCTCCTGTTTGGAAGTTTTGTCTCTGACGCCATTGGAACTGCCATTAAGGATTTTTTTGTATTTTGAGATTTTATCGTTTGCTATTTTGGCTATTTCCTGTAGCGCCGGTACTGCCTGGTATCCGGTGGCAGGAGTCCACGGACAGATTCTGGTGCTATTCCAGGACGCATTTATAAGTCCTACCGGAACGTTTAGATTTTTGCTGATTTCACGTCCGAAGAAATATGCGGTTGCGGAAAATTCCCCCACGGTTTGCGGCGAGCAGACTTGCCATTGAGCGTTGACATTGGTTTGCGGAAGATTGCTCATTAGGCGAGGAACAGAAAAAAGTCTTATTTCCGGATGGCTGGCGTTGGATATTTCAAGCTCCGGATTCAGCGCTTTTTTTACCGGCCACTGCATATTGGATTGTCCAGAGCACAGCCATACTTCGCCAACCATCACATTTTCAAACACCAGCTTATTATGGTTCCCGCTGACCTCCATCTTGAATGGTCCGCCGGCAGACATTGGGTTGAATTTCGCTTGCCATTTACCGGACGCATCGGCGGTTGTCTCCAGTTTCTGTTCCCTGAATTCCACGGAAACCTTTTCGCCGGGAGACGCCCAGCCCCACACCGGAACATCTTTTTCCCGTTGCAATACCATATTGCTGCTGAAAATATTTGGCATAGTCACATCGGCATGCAAGGTTTCGGCAGATAGCGCGCTAAGTAAAAACAAGGCAGCGAAAGATAAATATCGCACTGTCATTTTTCCTGTTTATATCCGTATTTGTTATTTGCTAACGATTTATCATAAATTAGATAACAATAAAAGAGGATGACTATACTATGTATAACGGATATTTTCAACTTTTAGTGTACCAAATTTATTTGATTTTATAAAAAGAAAATTGAAAAAGTAAACGCGCCCCTACCAAGCCCTCAATTGCATTTATTTTGAGAAAGACAGTGGAGCACATTAACTCTGACTGTGGAATATTCCTGTAGTCCATAAGGACGGAAAGTATGCCGGCTTTATTTCCAAATCCGGCGTGTTTTCTCAATATCGCGTCATGGTCAAAGACCGGTTTTAGAAGAGTCAGTTCAGTCCGAGTTCTTTCATCCGTCCGGCGGCTTCCGGGTACATTTTTGCCAGTTCCGGCCCGCTGCCAATGGTAAAGTCGGCATATTCGAACGACGGAAATACCGCGGCGCCAAACAGACCCCAGTCCGCCGGGTTCCTGGAAATCAGCGCCGCCGCCTGCCATGTTCCGGCAGGAATCAGGCTTTGCGGAACTTGTCCGGCGATAATATCCGGCCCGATAATCCGTTCAGCCCGGGAACCGTCCGGAAAAAGCAGCATCTGGATTGCCGGAACTCCTGCATGGTAAAGCCAGATTTCATCGCCGGAAACTTTATGCCAGTTGGAATAATCATTGCTTTTCATCAGGTAATAGATGCAAGTCCCGCAGGAATGTTTTCCATCGGCAAGCCTGACGTTTGACCTGTAGGTTTCGCCAAAAAAGCCGCCTTCCACCGTCAATGGCCGGAGATTAAGTTTTTCGATGATTTTATCCGCGCTGATTGACATGACTGTATTCCGTTAGGCCATTTTTACTTTGAACACCTGACTATTGACCATTCTTTCCAGGTAAGAGAGCATCTCGCGGCAGTCGGCGGAGGCTTGCGGCCAGCTTGCCTCAAGATTATTTTGCGCGAAGGATGACATATCCGGGACCGTCAAGATTACCGGAAGTCCTTTTTCCGGCAGCGCTTCGCCTTTTGCCTTGAATATGGACTGCGTGGCGGAAATTGATTCGTTCAACGCCTGGGCAATGGTGTGAAAATGCGGCACCATCGTCATTTCGGTCAACGGCGATTCCAGATGGTGTGTTTCAACCAATCCGGATATTCTGAAAATGACTTTAATTGCCGGGAACAGGCGGCTTACTCCGGACAGCGAGATAATCTTGTCATGGACCAGAGAACGGCTTGGCGATGACATTCTATCGGTGAGTTCTTTTAAGGAAACCACCCACGGCGAGGCTTTTTGCGATTTTGATATTATTACCTGCGGCAGTCTGTCCACCGGCATAAATTCGGATTTAAAATGTTTGGCCAGTTCAATGTATAAGGCCGGCGAGGCGGCGCCGATGTCCAATTTTCCGGCAGCCTGCATCACTTTGGCAGCCAGCGTGTCAAGGGATTTTCCATTCAAGCCGAGATGCCGGTTGATAAGCCCGGCGACTGTAGCGGTTTCCGCGTTCAAGGTAACTTCCGCGCACGGGTTGCCGCGTCTGTAGCTTTCAGCCGCTTCCGGGAATCCGCTGTCTTCCAGAATCTTGATTACCGTGGAATTGATCTCGGAAACCGCAAATACTTTATCTTCCCGGCTGTCCTGCTCCAGGGCATATTCAACGGCCAGCGTAATATCTTCGGCCAGCCAGATATCGCGGACGCCGGCGAGCATGAAAGAGCGGATGATTTTTGACTGGAGCTTGTCCGATTCAAAAACATTGAGAATGCCGTCCGGTCCGATCAGCATTATTGAATTGTCCGCAAGTTTAATCATTATTTCAGCGCTCTAATCTCTTCGATGAATTCTTCAACATCTTTGAATTTACGGTAAACTGAGGCAAAACGCACATAAGCGACCTGGTCAACCAGCTTCAACGCCTCCATGACGCGCCTGCCGACTTCCAGACTCTGCACTTCTTTATCGAAATCTCGTTGGAGCGAATTATAGATATCTTCGACAATCCGGTCTATTTCATCAGGATCAATCGGGCGTTTATAACAGGCGTTTTCAATCCCCTGACGCAGTTTTTCCCGGTCAAACTCTTCGCGGATGTCGTTGCGTTTGATTACTTTCAGTTCCGCCTGGATAATGCCTTCGTAGGTGGTGAAGCGATGGCCGCAGCTCAGGCATTCCCGCCGTCTTCTCACGCCGTCGCCTTCCTTTACGGAACGGGAATCCACGACTTTATCGTCAAGACAATGACATTCCGGACAACGCATATTCTTTTCTCCTGAATTCTATTTCAGTATTGCTTGATCCTTGATACGCTCATTCAACTTTTTCCCATTGCAGTTCCAATCCTTCAAAATCACGGAACACAATGCCATGGAAAGATTTATATTTTGAAGCGCTTTGCGCCAGCGCATTCAAGTCGGTGATAAACTGTTTCCATTTTTTTCTGGTGAAAGAGACCGATTCCGAATCATCGCCGTATATGGTTCGGGCGGTGCGCAGGCACAGTACCACGCTGTCGGCTTTTTCGCAGTCTTTAAGTTGACTCATCACCAGCGCTTTGATCTCATTCGAGTATTTCGCGTAAGAGGTCAGAATGACCTGATCGCCATAGTTCAGGAAGTCGTTGATAGAGCCGCACGACAGATCGCCTTTAACTGCCCGGTCATGATAATAGTGTTCGATGATGATTGACAACGGCAGCGGTTCCGCCGCTTTTTTGAGATACTGCAGAACATCAAACGAGTGCCTCATAATCATGTCGTTTTCACCATTTTTACCGTAGGTATTTTCGCTCCATGAATAAAGCATGCCGCTTTTGATATTGATATTGCTGCCGGATACGCGGTGAGGATTGATAACCGGGGCAATTCCGGTAAATTCCTGATCATCTGAAACCCAGCGGTTGAAACTTTTTATTTTGCCGACAGTGTTTTTAATTGCGGCGACGCCGGCATTCTTGTGGTCCGGTTGATACAGCGGTTCATCGTCGATAACCGGACTGCATTTGATCTTCCGTTTCCTTAGCTCATTTACAATTTTATGCAGTTTTTTCGTAAAATCTGAATTTTCCAACAGGTTAATGTCAAAATCAAAATATGTATCTGTTACGCCCAGCAGCGAAAGTCTTTCACCGAGCGCTTCAGGTTCCTGTTCGTATAGTTCAATCGTATTGGGAGTAATGAAGATTCCGAATTCACGGCATGCCGGGAAAAGTGTTTTTTTAAGTTCCGCGGCTTTAGTTTTCATCTCCGCGGTCACCTGGGGCAGGGGAGATATTTTGCTTTCACTTTTACCGCTCATGCAGGAACAAAGAATCCCGGCGACGGCGACAGCCAGGAACAGTATCAGAAAAGTGCGACAAATGGGTTTTCTCATTCTCTATATATAGCTCCGAAATAATTCTGATTAATTTATACCTGAATTTGAGCTATTTCAAATACCGCTGCGGTTACTTTACACGAATCCGGCGACGCCAAAGTCTTTTTTATATGTTATGTTTTTATTTTAAACATGGAAATTCAAGAATAACGGGCTATTGATAATGTTAGTCATCAGGAAGGAGTATTTGTAAATGTTCAGATATGTCAGATTTTTATTAGCGGTAATGTTTTTTCTTTCGGCATGGTCTTCCTACGCGGTAAACGTTGGAGACCCGGCGCCAGGGCTCCAGAATGTTCAATGGATCAAAAATGATCCAGTTGATATCTCGAAAGGTAAAGGCACATGCATCTATATAATCGAATTCTGGGCAACATGGTGTGGACCGTGCAAGGAATCCATTCCGCATCTGACCGCATTGCAGGAAAAATATAGAAAACAAGGATTGGTCATTGCCGGCATCAGCATTGACGAAGATGTTCAGGTTGTAAAAGAGTTTGTGCTGCAAAATGCTGAAATGAAATATAATGTCGGCTTTGATACAGAAGGCAAAACTTCAAAAATATATATGACTGAAGATAGCGGGATTCCAACTGCTTTCGTAATTGATAAAAGCGGCACTGTCGCCTGGATTGGGCATCCGATGGAACTGGACAATATTCTTGAAGCTGTTATCGCCGGCACTTTTGATGCGAAGAAAGTTAATCAGCAAACACAACTCAGTAAAAAGATCATGCAGCAAGTAATGAGCGGTAATTACGGCGAAGCTTTAAAATTAAGCGACGAACTGCTTAAACTGGATCCCCAAAGTGAACAGTCTATCGGCATGAAGACTTATTTGCTTCTCCTTGACGGAAAGGATGATTGGGCAATCAATTTCATTAATGAAAATATTAAAACCTACCCGGAAAAAACCGGTCTTCTTAACACAAAACTCAATACCCTTTATCAGCTAAAAAAATATCAATTACTGGACAAAGAATGTGATTCACAGTCAATACGCAGTGCGAATCCAATGGTGTTGAATATCATTGCCGTCGGAATGATTAATCCTGAACCGGGGCAACAGGAAGATGCAATGGCGCTTCAAAGCGCGCTGAAATTAGCCGAAACCGCTTATTCAAAGTGCAGTTTCAAAGACGATGAACAAAAGTCCCTTGTGGCGGCAACTATAGCCAGTTGTTATTTTAAATTGAATAAAACGGCACAAGCGGTTGAAATGCAAAAAATCAGCATGGAATTAACTAAAGATAAAAGTAAAATCGAAAGTTTAACAAACACACTTAAAGAATATCAAACTTCCGCAAAAAGCGGAATTAATAAATAAAGGAGAACATGTTATGCGTAAACTGCTATTATTGCTCGTCATATTTTCGGTTTTTAATGCGGTGCATGCTTTATCATCCGATGCAATTGAAATTTTCATTTCCCACGGTAATTCAGTTTCCATTTCCACTATAGGCAAAGTATTGCGTCTGAATATGACTTCCGGCACTGTCGTTTATGATAACTTAAACCGGGTGGTTCAAGTCGGCGATATTTCTGTAACATATGATGAATTAAGCCGGGTGGTTCAAATTGGCAATATTTCAATAAAATATGACCAATCCAGCAGGGTTATCAATATCGGCAACATCAGCATCGCCTATGATTTTTCCAACCGGGTGATCAAAATCGGCGATGCCGTAATTACTTATGACAGTCTCAGCCGAATTATCAATATTACCGGCAAAACTCCTGACAACATGCGTTTTGCCACTGTACCAGGCCAGACTTAGGGCAGGGGGCTCTTACCAAAAATTCAATAGGTTATTTTGTTCCAGTTCATATTAACAAATAAAGGAAAGAGTATTATGCGCAAACTACTGTTATGGCTCATCATGTTTTCGGCTTTCACTATTGTACAAGCTTCACCATCTGATGCGATTGAAGTTTTCACTTCCGACGGCAATTCAATTTCTCTTTCCACTACCGGCAAAATATTCTATCTGAATATAGCTTCCGGCACTGCTGTCTATGATACTTCCAACCGGATTATCCAAGTCGGCAATGTTTCTGTCACTTATAGTGGAGTGAATCGGGTAATTAAAATTGGAGATGATTCAGTTAATTATGATGCATCCAACAGGATAAACAAAATTGGAAATATCAGAATTGCCTATGACTTTGCCAACCGGGTGTCCAAAATCGGCGATGCCGCGATTGCTTATGACGCAGTCAGCCGCATCACCAGAATTACCGGCAAGACTCCAGATAATCTGCGTTTCGTCTCTGTAATAGAACAACCCTAGAACTAATGCCTGGGGCAGGGGATATGCACTCCCTGCCCTTGAATCATTAGCTTTTTAATTCACTATTGAAGCATAAAATCAAGAGAAACCACTATTTTTATTATCTTTAGCGGCGATTTGGTATCAAAAATACCGCAATCGGATACTTCTGCCGAATCCGGCGCAGTGATTTGAATGATTCCTTGTCGAGCGGCAAGCAGCCGCTTGATTTGTCCGCCGCAATTTCCGGCCATTATTCTGGCTCTTTCCTCCGCATTTCTGGTTGCGCCGGCAATCAATTCCTGCTTGTATTTTTCCAGGTCGGAGATGAAATAATCCGGCGAAATGACTGACACATCCAGTCCTTCAGCCAGCAATGAATATAATTCTTTATGCCCGGAAGCGATCAATTCGATATTATTTGACCGAACCACAATGCATTGCGATAAGGTGTAATACTGGATATCATTGGTCTCCTTGCCGTTAATTTTCTTGTATATCTTATTTATAATCATGCTGTTAATCGTAATTTCATCATCTTTGAATCCATAAGACTTAATAGCGCCAAGTACCTTTCCTGAGCATTGTTTCAGGCTCTTGTAACCGGATGCCAGGTCAGGATCGCTGCAAGTTACGATGGCTGTGAATGTTCCGACATCAGACTTTACCGCCTTTTCAGCGTAACCCTTGACGGATAATTTATTCTCATGCTGAATCCTGAGGAAAAATTTTGACAGCAGTTGCGCCGAAATAACCATTCCGCTAGCCAGTAAAGCACTGGCAACTATAACTCCAACCAGATTTTTGGTATTCATAAACGAGGATTACCTTAATTTAATATATTTAAAGCATTAATTCGCTTCACATAAGATTTTATATCCGACAACCATAATATCAATAGTCTGATTTTAATTTTTCAACATATTTCTAACGTCGCATAATATATCTTATGTTAAGTTGATTATGTTTAATATCAGGCTTAATTAAAATCATAAGTTATTTATTATAAATTATTTGTAAAATATTAACCAATGCCCTGTTAATAACTTGATAATAAATAATTTAAAGAAACGGTTTCCCAAATCTAAAATGCGTTGAGCGATTCCGTTTTAACCTGTTTAACCTGATAATTAAACTAAAAATATTAAATTTAATAATTAAAAGATGTTTTTTCAGTATAAATATGCTATGCTAATAGCTTGTTGATTTAGAAAATGAACTATGGCCAGCTAAAAATGGAACTACAAGTCGCTTTGGGAGTACCGGTTTTATGAGAATCTGCGGTCGATGCCGGGCAATATATTCTGAACATGCTGTATACAGAGTCAAACTTGATGACATTAATTACGACAGTGATTCTTATCTGAAAGAAAACCTTCAGCAGAATTACGGTATCTGTAATGTGAAATTTGATTATTTTGACGGACTGCTGATAATTACTTACAATCCGCTTATTATTTCGGAAGAGCGGATTAACAAGATTTTGATAACCCCCGGCTTTATCATTGAAGACTCCTATCTGCGTTTTCTGTTAAACTTCTTTAAAGTACATGCTAAAGTATTGCGTTTTTCCGCAGTTCTAACGTCTATCTGCTGGTACTGCTTGCGGTCAGCGGCGCAGTCCTTTCCGGATTCCTGTTTGAAGCTTCAAATTTTCTGCTGGTGATCTTTCTTGTAGAATCGCTGGAGGATTTTATCAAGTGCAGATCATCGGAAGAGGTGGCGGCGGCGGCCGTCGCCAGCGCTAAAAATGCGTTTGTAATTATTGACGGAACTTCCCGCAAAATCCCGGTACACGATTTGATTCCAGGCCAGCTTATTGATGTGAAACAGGGTATGATTGTTCCTGTGGACGGCCTGGTTATCAGCGGCAACGGACAAATTAATGAAGCCGCCATATCCGGGGAAAACTCATTCAATTCCAAATCAAGCGGCGACAAGGTTTATGCCGGGACACTGCTGGAAAACGGCGCGCTGGTCATCAAGGCGGTTTCCGTCGGACACGACACGGCCATCGGCAATATCGCCCAACTGATCGAAGGCGCGGAGGACAGCGGAACACGGCGGCAAGGCTTCCAGAAAGCGGTTGACAGATATTCCGTTTACCTGACGATTATTGTAATTTCGTTCTCTGTCGTTGCGTTTTTCGTTTCTTTTTCTGTTTTGCACATGGAATTATTTGAATCGATCGAGCGCAGTGTTGCGATTCTTTTTGTCGCCTGTCCCTGCGCGTTGATTCTCAGTACGCCAACCGCGATTCATGCGGGAATCTGGATTGCCGCCCGCAATGGCATTCTGTTCAAAGACGGCGGAGTTATGGAATATTTCGCCAAAACTGCCGCGCTGCTGGTTGACAAAACAGGCACCCTCACCCACGCCAGTCCGGTAGTTTCTGAAGTAAAGACTTTCGGCGACACCGAATTAAAGGATATTCTGTTTATAGCGGCGACGGTTGAACGAAACTCTTTCCATCCCCTCGCCCTGGCAGTCTGCGAATATGCATTGCAGCGCAATATCCAATTCGGGGATGTGCAGAAATACACCGAACTTGAAGGCGGCGGAGCTTGTGCCGTGATTGATGGTAAAAAATATAAAGTCGGGGCCAAATGGCTGATGGATGACGGAAGAGAAGTTACTCCGGAAATAAGCAACTGGATTCAGGATGCGGCAGAGCAAGGTCTGGTCACGGCGCTGGTGGCGGATGAAGTCAAAATTCTAGGCGCGTTTACCTTTACCGACAGATTAAGAGAAGAAGCGCCGGAGGTGATTCGAAAACTTCGTGCGCTGGGAATGAGTAAAATCATTATGATTACCGGAGACAATTCCGCGGCGGCGGAACGCATCGCCGACGCGCTGCATCTGGATGGCTGTTTTGCGGAATGCATGCCGGAAATGAAACTGCAAAAACTTCATGAACTCAAAAAGACTGAGAAATATGTGGCGATGATCGGCGACGGCATCAATGACGCCCCGGTGCTGGCGGCGGCGGATATCGGGATTGCAATTGCCGGGACCGGCGCTGACGCGGCGATTGCCGCCGCGGACATTGCGCTGACCGGGGAAGGGCTGGAAGAACTTTCCAAATCCTACAGTATCAGCAAGCGCGTATTTCTGGCAATACGGATTAATTTGTTCTTTTCACTGCTGGCAAGCCTGGCAATGATGTTTCTGGTGAGTACCGGCATATGCAGTTTGATGGCCGGAACCCTGATTTACGTTGCCTGCTCGGCCCTGGTGCTGATCAACTCTTACCTGCCTGCCGTAATTCCGGTCAAGAATTTCTAGTGATGCGAGAAAATCCGCTCCGGCGCGTAATAAAGCGCCACGCCCAGTTCATTGGCGCGCTTGATGACTTCGGCGTCGCGCAAAGACCCTGCCGGGCAGACAATTGCGGTTATGCCGGCCGCCGCCGCAACTTCGACCGCGTCCGCAAACGGAAAGAATCCATCGCTGGACATGACTGAATTCTTGATGGAGTTTTCACCCTGGTATTTCTGACGGTATTTGGAGATCGCCTGTTCAACCGCCCCTACCCTGTCCTGTTCGCCGGTTCCGACAGAAATGGTCTGTCCGTTCCGGGCTATCACCACGCCGTTTGATCTGACGCTCAAGTTCACGTACCAGGCGAACAGCAGGTCGGAAAGCTGTGCCGGGGTGGCTTTGTGCTCGGAAACTTGTTTTCCGACCTTGGTATTTTCAGCTTCGGCGGACTTCAAATCGTTTACGCTTTTGAGCGAAGTCGTGAGCGGAGCGGCAATAATCAGCGAACCGTCAGCCAGCACTTTGATCGTGTTTGACTGCGCATCCCCCTGCCCTGTGAACTTCGGCAGACGGGAAATATCGCCGCATTGAATAATGCGGATATGTTTGTTCAGTTTATAGGTTTCGCCGTCGTTGAAGATCGCCAGCACACCGGATTCGTAGGCCGGAGCCACCACGCATTCCACAAAAGAACTCATGATTTCTTTCGCGGTGGCGGCGTCAACCGCCGTATTGAAGGCCACGGCGCTGCCGAACGCGGCGCGGGCGTCGGCGTCACGGGCTTTGAGGTAAACCTGGCGGACATCTTCGCTGCCGCACTGTACCGCGGCGCCGCTGGGATTGACATGCTTCATCACCGCACAGGCGGGACGGTCGAAGAACTTGACGATGTTCAGCGCGTAGGAAATATCTTCCAGATTGGTTTGGGAAAGACCGCTTTTGCCGTCTTTCAATATCTGCATATCGCCGATGGGGCAGACGGTATCCGCCGGTTTGTAATAGGCTGCCGGCTGGTGGGGGTTGGTCCCGTAGCGCAGATCCTGCACTTTCACATATTCTCTGCCGCCGATAACTGTTGTCGCCGGAAAATTGCCGACATTTTTGGATAAATACGAATTTCTGTTAAGTTCCGCCATTTAGGGCCTCCATATCTTTAATGTTATATTTTTTTTAATTGAGGTATACTCTATTAGGTTGAAAATTTAAAATAGATTGCGAAGATTTTGAGAATTGGTTCGTATTCTGAGAGGCTGCCGATACC
>CAIKZE010000268.1 GCA_903831825.1 uncultured Lentisphaeria bacterium
ATGGCGGACGGATTAAAATCCGTCCCTACAACATGATTCGAGCCTACGGCTCTCAATGGCGGCATCTAAAAAGTGTCAACTACTTTTTGAAACATGCCGAAATATGCGATTAAAAATATCCTGTGCTTTTTCGTTTATTGAGCCTGATTTTATGCTTTCAGGCGGGTATAGTTGACAAAATTACTATATATGTAGGAACTATTGATAAATTGAAAATTGAAAATTATAAAACGGGGAAAGCAAAAGATTGGAGCAAAATGCATTGTGCTCAACGACTGTCCAAAGTCTCGGAGTGGTTTTTGAAAACTGAAAAACAATACGTTCAACGACTATCCAAAGTCTCGGAGTGGGAAGAAGCGAGAAAAGTGAAAAGCAAGAAAAGCGAGAAAAGTGAAAAACTGGCATCAGAAAATATTTCAGATTATGAAAAACATTATGCTCAATGGCTATCCAAAGACTCGGAGTGGTTTGTAAAACAAACAATTAGAAAGATGTATTCTCTGTGCCTCTGTGTCTGTGGTTAAAAATGATCAAGCTCAATGACTATCCAGAGACTCGGAGTAGTTTTGAAAACTGAAAAACAATACGTTCAACGACTGTCCAAAGTCTCGGAGTGGTTTGTAAAACAAACAATTAGAAAGATGTATTCTCTGTGTCTCTGTGCCTCCGTGGTTAAAACTGATTCTGTCCAAAATAAGGGGGACTGGTGTCCGGAATGCTGAAACCCCATAAGACCCATAAAGCCGCGCAGTATACAGAGTCGTTATCAAAAATACATTGTCCTGTTTTGCGCCGTTTTGCCATATATTGTCTTTATTAAAAAAAACCGTTAAAAAGCGTGATTTTATTATACTTTTTGTTTTGATTATCGCGTCAATGCGTGGTAGAGTAAATATTTGCGATTTGAATTTAAACGCCGGTTGGGGTAATAATGGTTCAAAATTTTGAGACAAAATTAATCGAAGTATCCAGCGAAGAGACACTTAAAGAAGCGAAACAACTGCTAAAAGGCTCAAAACTGGTTTGTGCATATAGAGAAGAAAACGGCCTGCTGAATGCGGTATTCCAGGACAAAACCCGTTATGAATACGCCGAGATAACGACCGGCGCAGTCAGCAGCGGGAAATGTTCCTGCGGTCAATGCGGAGAAAAGCTTTGCGCGCATGCGGTGGCCGGGATTATGTATCTGGGCCGTTTCAGCGGCGGCAGCGCGCCTGAAGGCAAGAAGGAACCGGATAATCCGGCGCGTTATGCCGGCCTGAAATATGAGAGCTTTATCGAACTGGTGCAGAAAGCCGCCGATGAGCAGCATGCGGAACTGCATATCCAGGCGGAATCGGCCTTTCCGCATGTTCCCAGCAAGTGGGAAAACGCGGTGCTGTCAGTAAAGATGAGCGTTGATACGAAAGAATATATCGGTAACGTCAACAATATCCGTCAGTTGCATTTCGGCAAGAGCCTGGCGGCCTCGCTTAAACTTAATTACTTTTCGTTGCATGACCGGCAGATCATCCGTTTTCTGGCGGTAAACGCCGAAGCTGAAAGTTCCAAGCTGCTGCTGGATTCAGAGCAAACATCCGAATTTTTCCACTGCCTGATTGATTATCCCAGATTTTATAAAGACGGCAACCGAGTGATCATTCACCGGGAAAATGCCGAGCCGGTGATGCTCTGCACCAATACCGGACTGGAATTTGTGCTGTCCCCGGCGGTAGTCATCAATGGTTCGGTATTGCCGCTGGTCGGCGCCAAAGTCATTACCGGCCGCAGCGGCTGCTGGGTGGGCATGGAAGGCGAATACTGGTGGGTCCCCGGCACCGTGGAAGTCTCCTGGCTCAGAAATTTTCTGAGGAACAATGAACAGCGGATCAGCACCAAAGACACCCGTGCCATTGAAGAGATCAAAGACAAACTGCCGCTGCATATTATTGAGACCATGCCCGGCGAGGTGCAAGTCAAAAAATGCGCGTTATGCCTCGACGGCGGTTTCAACGCGGAAAAAGCTTTACGGCTTAACCTGAAGTTCAATTATGACGGCGAACTGTTCAGTGACGATCAGGGACGCACCCAGCGCTCCGGAGGAAAATTCTGGAAGCGGGACGAGAAATATGAAAAATCCGTTTCCGAAGAACTTATCCGCTTCGGTTTTGTCCGCGGACAGGAACCCGGAGAATATATATTGTCCGACATTGAAGCTGCCGGAGTTTTTCTGGACCGGATAATCCCGCAGTGGATGGAACAGAAACGGGAATTGTATCTATGTTCGGGAATCGCCGTGCTGTGCGGCGGCGGACGCGGCGTTCCGGTTATGACTTTCAAATGCGAGGCGATGGAGCCGAATGCCGATATTTTCCCGCTGCATTACATCCTGGGCAGCGGAACAGTTCAGCTTCACTGGAATCAGGTGGTGAAACTGGTAAGGGCCAATCACCATTATCATCTGGCCGGTCCGCGTGATCTGTTTAAAATCAATGTCGAACTCGGCGAGTTCCTTGACGCCGCCGCGAATATCGTTCATCATGTTGACGAAAGCGCGTTCAAACTGTCGGTTCAGCGCTGTTCGATTCATTACTGGCTTTACATCAGCCGCAAAATTCCAGGCGCGACGCCGGCGGTTTTCTATTCGCAGGATTTCTTCGCCCGGAACCAAGCCGGAATTGCCGGCGGTTATGCACAATTGCCGACCGTTGCGAATAAGTTCAAAGGCACATTGCGCGGATATCAGGAGGAAGGCATCGAATGGATGCGCCAGCTTACCGACAGCGGCTTTAACGTGATTCTGGCGGACGAGATGGGACTGGGAAAGACCATTCAGGCATTGGCGCTGCTGGCGTCCAGGCTGAATGAAGACTCCGACCCGACGCTGATCATCTGCCCCGCCAGCCTGGTGGAAAACTGGAAGCGCGAAAGCGAAAAATTTGTGCCGTCATTCAAAGTTGCCGGTCTGTCCGGGGCGGGACGCCAGGAAATATGGGATAAGGTCAACGATTACGATCTGATCATTATTTCCTACGCCACTGCCCGCCGCGACGCCGAAATCATGCAGGATTTAAAATTCAGCTACCTGATTCTGGATGAAGCGCAGCATATCAAGAATCCTTCAACGGTCAATGCTAAAAATTGCAAGGCGATCAAAGCCGCCCACCGGCTGGTGTTGACGGGTACTCCGCTGGAAAATTCGCCGGACGATTTATGGAGCATCTTTGACTATCTGCACCCCGGACTGCTGGGGTCTTTCACCAGTTTCAAGCGTTATTACAACGGGATCAATAACAACAGAAGTTTGCAGGACGACCTTGCCGCCCGCGTGTCGCCGTTCATAAAGCGCCGCACCAAAGATATTGTCTGCAAGGAACTGCCGCCGAAAATTGAACAGGTTCTTTTCTGCGAAATGGACAACGAACAGCGGAATCTCTATGATTCTATTCTGGAGTTCGGCCGCAGTCAATGCGACGAGTTGGTCAAGAGCGGCAGGAAAACCTCCAATTTTGAGATTCTCACCACCCTGCTCCGGCTGCGTCAGGTCTGCTGCCATCCGGAACTGCTGCCGGACCTGCATAATAAAAACCTCTATTCGGCAAAACTGGAACTGATGAAAGAACTGGTGCTGCAAAATATAGACAGCGGACATAAAATGCTGCTGTTCAGTCAGTTTACTTCGCTGCTGGCTTTAATCAGGCCGTGGCTTGAAGAACAGGGCATCAATTACGAGTATCTTGACGGCGCGACCAAAAACCGTCAGCAGCATGTGGATAATTTCAACGAAAGCAGCAATATCACGGTTTTCCTGCTGAGCCTCAAGGCCGGCGGCACCGGCTTGAACTTGACTTCCGCCGACACGGTGATCATTTATGACCCGTGGTGGAATCCGGCGGTGGAACTTCAAGCGGCTGACCGTACCCATCGTATCGGCCAGACCCGTCCGGTCAGCAGCATCAAGCTGGTGGTCAAAGACTCCATTGAAGAAAAAATTCTGGCGCTTCAGGGCAAGAAGCAGGAGATTTTTGACAATCTGATTGAAAATCCGGCTTCTTTCAGCGATAAATTGAGCGTCGAAGAATTGAGGTTCCTGTTCCAGTAACAAGATAATGAATCATGGCAAAGTGATTGAGCATAAAGGTTGAGACTTGAGATTTCAGCCTTTTTGCAGTATCTTATTGTAGTGGATAATTTTATCAGTATTATAATTTGGCGTTTTAAGTTTTGGGGTGCATTGATGCCTACGTATGATTATGAATGTAAAGCTTGCGGAAACAAGCTTGAGATTTTTCAGAAAATGAACGACAAGCCGTTTAAGACTTGTCCCGCCTGCAATCAGGAAACGCTTAAGCGCCTGATCGGCTCCGGCGCCGGAATAATTTTTAAAGGAAAAGGTTTTTATTGCACCGATTACCGTTCCGACAGTTATAAGAAAAGTTCAGAAAATGATAAGCCAGGCGGCAAGACTCACGAGAAGAAAGAACCCGAAAAAAGTCCAGCCCATAAAAAGACCGAATAAAATATGAGGTGTCCATTATGATGATGGTGGTATGTCAAAAATGCAGATGTTCTAATCAGTTTGGAACGCTTTTCTGCCGCAATTGCGGCGAGAAGTTAAAGATTGTTGATCAAAATCATCCGGATTTCAGTACCGGCAAAGCCATCAAAAAAATCTTTGTCAGAATTATTAATCTGGCCATCATTTTAAGTTTGATCGGTTTGGTTGGAGCTTTGTTTATCCCGTTTGGACTGCCGGTTGAAAAAGAAGTGACTGCCGAGGATATCAAGAAATCCAAAGAAGATTGTGAAGCCATTGACAGCGCCTTGAGAACCGGCAAAGGTTCAATCGTCTTCACGTTCACCCCGGAAAGAGCTTCCTGGGGAATAAATTATATGCTGGACGAAAAGCGTCCGATGCCGCCAGTGCCGACGGCGGCAGCCGCACCGGGCGCTGCGAGACAGTCAGTATCGGCTTCGCCCGGAATAACCCCCAGCGCCCCAATGCAATCCCGCAGCAGCGGCCCAATGAAACTCAGTTCAGGAAGCGGATTTTCCAGCGGCGGCCGCGCGACAACATTGTCGGCGATAACTCCTCCGCCAGCGGCCCCTCCGCCGCCGCAAGCCAGTCAACCAGAGGCGGTGCAGGCGGTAGAAGCCACGCCTGAAGCCGGAGTTTGGAAAGGGCATACCAATCCCGGCAACGTAAAATCAGGAACTCCGGTTATCAAACAGGAACCGATATTCACGTCTAAATATGCGGTCGATATTAACAAAGACCGTGACGCCTGTGTGATTCTTTCCGGTAAAATGTTGTACTATATCCCCTACCGCCTGGAACTCATCGGCGAACTGAAAGATTCCGAGCCGGATAAAAACGGCGATACCAAGCCTGAATTCGAACTTAAAGCAGTCAAGTTCGGACATGTTACCCTGCCGTCTTTTCTCAAGAACCAGGGGCTTGAGCTGTTTAAGCTGATGACTTCGGATAAGAAACTCAAGGCGTATGCCGGACGGATTAAATCTATTAAAGTGGAAGCGGAGGATGCAATTCAGATTACTGTCAACCGATAGTTTTTCTTTCAGCGATAAATTATGCTATATAAAAATGTAAATATTGAATGTATTTCCTACGAATTGCCGCCGGAAGCAGTAACTTCTGAAGAAATTGAACAACAGCTTGCCCCCGTATATGAACGGCTGAAACTGCCGCCCGGCCGTCTGGAATTGATGACCGGAATCCGGGAACGCCGACTCTGGAAGCCAGGAACCATGCCCAGCGCCGCCGCCGCCATGGCCGGCGCAAATGCGCTGGCCAGTTCCAAAATCTCAAAAAGCGATATCGGCTGTCTGATTAACTGTTCCGTCTGCCGCGATTTCCTCGAACCGGCTACCGCCACCGTGGTTCATCACAAACTGGGGTTCCCGGAAACCGCTATTGCATTTGATATTTCCAATGCGTGCCTGGGAATACTCACCGGAATGGCGCTGGTCGCCGGCATGATTGAAGCCGGTCAGATCAAGGCCGGAATGCTGGTCGCCGGCGAAAATAGCCGGCCGCTGCTGGAAACGACGATCAGAACGATTCTCGGAGACAATACTATCACCCGGCAATCCATTAAACCGTTTTTCGCCTCACTGACAATCGGGTCCGGAGCCGTCGCGGTAATTTTATGCCGCCGGGAGCTAAGTTCACATGATCACCGGCTGGTTGGAGCAACTTCGCTTTCCGTTACCGAGTATAATGATCTTTGCCGGGGAAATGCCGACAAAGGCATGGGCGATAATCATGATACGCTGATGAATACTGATTCCGAAAAACTGATGCACTGCGGCGTTGCCGCCGCTGCTGAAACCTGGAATCTGTTTCTTAAGGAAACAGGTTTAATGAGGAATGACTTTGCATGTTTCTGTACTCATCAGGTGGGCTCTGCGCATCGGAAGCTGCTGTATGAAAAATTGCAGATTGATATCGGACGCGATTATCCCACACTTGACCGGTTCGGCAATACCGGCTCGGTTTCCTGTCCGCTGACCGCGGCGCTGGCAATAGAAAACGGCATCGTGGCCAACGGCTCGACGATGGCGCTGATGGGTATCGGAAGCGGCATCAACTGCGCGATGCTGGGCATCAAATGGTAAGCCATAATCGCTTGAAGATTCAAAGAGTAAAAAAGGAAATTTGACGTGGTAAATATTTCAGAAATAAAAGACCTGTACCCTTTTGCATCACACTTCTTCAAGATCAAAGATTATAATTATCATTATGTTGATGAAGGCAAAGGCAACCAGCCGATTGTGATGGTTCACGGCAATCCAACCTGGTCTTTCTACTACAGGAATCTGATTAAAGAGTTCAGCAAAACCCATCGCGTAATTGCGCCTGACCATCTCGGATGCGGCCTTTCCGACAAACCGCAAAATTTTCCGTACCGGCTGGAAACGCATATCGACAATCTGGAAAGTCTCCTGCTGTCGTTAGACCTGGACAATATTACGCTGGTGGTTCATGACTGGGGCGGCGCTATCGGCATGGGATTTGCCGTGCGTCACCCGCAGAAGATATCCAGGCTGATAATCTTGAATTCCGGAGCCTTTTCCATGGACTGGATTCCCTTGCGTATTGCCATTTGCCGGATACCGTGGCTGGATGACAAACTCGTTCGAAATGCCAACCTTTTCGTGAGGGCGGCGATGCATATGACCACCGTAAAAGCATTGCCGGCCAAAGTAAAAAAAGGCTATATGCTGCCTTACCAGACTTATAATGACCGGATTGCAGTATTGCGGTTTGTACAGGATATTCCGCTGGCCCCGGAACATGTTTCCTATGAAGTCTTACTGGAAATAGAACATGGTCTCTGGATGTTCCGGGAAATTCCTGTAGGAATTGTATGGGGCATGCAGGACTGGTGCTTCTCTTCACGCTTTCTGGAACGCTGGAAATTATATTACCCTCAAGCTCAGACCCTGGAGTTGGCGGATGCCGCGCATCTGGTATTGGAAGACGCTCCGGAAGAGGCGGTTAACTTCATTCATCGCATTCTCCACGAGTAATATATTCTGATTATTTTAACCCCCTGCCCTATTTTCATAATAATATAAACCATTAACCAGTCCACACTTGTTTTTTTACCTTTTTTATGCTATACTATTAAGGTATTTGAATAAAGGGGAATATATATGTCTAAAAGAATTCGTTTTACGCTCATAGAACTCCTGGTTGTGATCGCTATCATCGCGATTCTTGCGGGAATATTGCTGCCTGCACTAGGCACGGCAAGAGAAAAATCCCGCCGCATAGGTTGCATGTCGAATCTGAAACAAATCGGGCTGGCATTGAAACAATACGCACTGGATTATGCTGATAAATTCCCGATTATAGGAGCCTGTAATGGACTGGAAGTGCTACGCCAGACCAGTTTTCTGACCAATTACAAAGTCTATACCTGTCCCACTACGGCAACTCTTCAAAATCATCCGGGCAACACTTATACCGCGCTGGACAGTACCAATACCGACTTTGCGCTGGCAGCCGGCATGATGGAAGGCTCATCCGATCAATACGGACGCGCCGACTCGGCCATTGCCTCCGA
Organism: uncultured Lentisphaeria bacterium; assembly: GCA_903831825.1. GTDB lineage: Bacteria > Verrucomicrobiota > Lentisphaeria > Victivallales > Victivallaceae > CAIPAT01. The sequence continues at coordinate 8,073 of CAIKZE010000268.1, forward strand.
CAGAACATGCAATCCGCAGCAGGTGTCTAACCATATTGCTTACGGCAACATCTTGTTTATCGACGGTCACATATCGGGATTCGCTCAAATAAACTGGTATGACTCCACAAATCGCGGCGGGTCATTTCTGCCGCCGAATCAATAATATAAAACCTACGGCAGAAAGCGGACGCAGACCGGTTTGCCGATAGTGATCGGATTGCCTGTCGGTTCCAGCGCTCCAGTTTCAGGATTTACCCGGAAAGTGCAGACACTGTCGGAATCCTGATTGGCAACAACGCAGAAACGTCCTGACGGATCCAGATTGAAATTGCGCGGATTTTTAATGCCGGCATTCTGGAATCCGGACAGCGTCAGTGTCCCATTTGCCGGATCTATCTTATAAATGACAATCGAATCATGTCCGCGATTTGAACCGTACAGAAATTTGCCGTTGGGGTGAACTTTCACTTCGGCACACCAGCTTATGCCTTTAAAATCATCCGGCAGCGTGGATATCTGTTGAATTTTGGTCAACTCGCCGGATTGAGCGTTGTAAGCATATGCGGTTACCGTTTCATCCAACTCACTGATGACATAGGCAAACTTGCCGTCCGGATTAAAGGTGAAATGCCGCGGCCCCGCGCCGGGTTTGACTTTGGCAAACGGAGGCGTATTCGCTTCCAGTTTGCCGGTTGCGTAATCCACTTTATAAATCATTATTTTGTCCAGTCCCAAGTCTGCGGCAAAGGCGAAACGGCCGTCGGGACTGAAGTTGATGCTGTGAGCATGCGGCTCTTTCTGGCGCTTGGGATTAACACTGGAACCTTTGTGCTGGATGACGCAAGCCGGCCCGGACAATGTCCCGTCCGCATTGATTGGAATTGCGGCCACGCTGCCGCTGCTGTAATTTGCCGCCAGCAAAATCTTGCCATCACGGTCAATTGAAATGTGACACGGCCCGCTGCCGCCGGACGGACACTCATTCAACAGTTTGAGTTTTCTGGTCGCCGGATCAATTGCGAACGCCCTCACCGCTCCGGTCTTGCCTTCAGTCACCGCATAGATGAATTTGCCGTTGGGATGGATTTCAATAAAACTCGGATTCGCCACTTTCGCCGCCAGTTCCGGCTCCGACAACCTGCCGGTCTCCATATCCAGCGTTGAACGGTAAATACCCTCAGATTTGGTTTTAGTGGTATAAGTTCCGAAATACACATCAAGCGCCATTCCGCCGCCCAATGTCTGCATTGCCAGCAAAGATGCCGTCATAATAATTGTCTCCATAGTTCAATGTCCTTATTTGGGTTCCAGCAGAATCATGGTTTCGAGGTTCGGGGAACCGGGAAACATGTCGAACGGCTGAATGCGTTTAGGAATATAACCGTTCTTATTCCATTCCTGAAGTTCGCGGGGGATTTCATCAGTGCCGCAGAAGATGTGAAGAACGCGGAGAGGCTGGCGTTCAGAAATAGCCTCGATAACGCCGTGGGCGGTGCCGCTGCGCGGCGGATCCAGCAGCACGACTTCTTTGGAATTAGGCGGCGGCAGTTTATCGCTCAGGGAGTCCGCGGTGACCGGGCTGGCAATAAATTTGAGCGATTTGCCGGGAAAATGATATTTAGCGTTCTCAATCGCCGCGTGAATGGCCGGGCCTTCGATATCCATCCCGATAACCGAACCGACATACGGAGCGGAAGTCAGTCCAATCAGGCCGTAACCGCAATAAAGGTCCAACAGGCGGGTTTCCGGAGTTAATTTAAGCAGTTCCCGGATGGCGCCGGTAAAATGCGGCAGCATGGATTCATTGACCTGCGAAAATATTGTCGGCGGATATAACAGGCGAATGCCGTCAACCGTAATGTCAATGTTTTCCGGGCCGAACAGTTTTTTCAGGGCAACGCCTTTTTCCGGACGTTTGCTTTCCAGGTAATAGTCGGATTTAGTGGGGTCAACATACATGAAACAGGAGATAATGCGCGGATCGTTGTTTTTCAACGCCGCGGCGAATTGCTTGATTTTACGCACAACAATACTGTCAACGGTATGGACGTTCAAGATGACGGAACAGGAAGTGTACGAACCGCGAATAATGCAGAAATTAAGACTGCGCGCCAGCATCTGATAATTAACATTGGACAACAGATCAATCAGCAATTGATAGATGGACAAATGCAATGCCGGTTCCAGCGAAGACCGCTGAAGCGTCCCCGGTTCGCAGCGACTCTGTTCCAATACCAGCGAAGTTTTTCCCTTGTAAAACAATACGCGCCGTTTCGAATTGGTCCGGTAGCCGCGCGGCAGCGGCGAAGGAATTATTTTTTCCGGTGTTCCCGGAATGTCATTCTTTTTCCAGAACAGTTCCAGCGCCTTCTGCTTAATCAGGCACTCATCCGGGTAGGTAAAACCGGCCAGCGGGTCGGCCGCATGGATGTCGAACAATACTTTATTCGGAAACTCCCGGCATACCTCCCCCACATATTCCGCATATCCCATAACCTCCGGCTTGGTTTCTGCCGGCTTCACGGGTAAATTCGGGCGCGGACGGTTGTCCGTTTCATATCTGTTGGTTGCCGGGGCATAACCTGAACGCGGACGCGAACGGTTATCCGTCTCATACCGCGGCGGCCTGCCGCCGCTTTTTTTAACGCCGGATGGAGCCTCCGGACGGCGAAAAGTTTCTCCGGCTTTATTGGGGCCGGCGGCGCGCGGACGGTTGTCCGGTTTATTACGGTTCGCGGCAGGCGGCTTCACGCCGTCCGGCTGCCACGGTTTATTGTTTTTTCTATGTTTGATTTTCCTGGTCTCTGCCATAATAATTCTCCAAGGAGTTGTTAAAAAAGAACTTGGACAAGTTTCGTGGAATATCCTGATTTGATTTTTGGGTTTGCCGGTAAGGCGCATACCTGAAGGTATGTAACGAACCGGCAAAACAAAAAGCATTCAGGAGAACCGCGATAATGTCCAAGTTCTTTTTTAACGGCTCCGAAAATAATGTTTACTCAATATGATTCAATTATCTGCTAAATGCAAGCAAATAATGAAGAGTTTTGGGTGCTGCCAGTCAGCGCGTTTTTGCCGCGTCCTGCAGCAACTGCCGCATGTTGTCGCTTTTGGCATAGTCCAGCGCGGTTTTGCCGCTGTTGTCGCGGCGGTTTATGTCTGCGCCCTGCTTGATCAGGAATTGCGCGTGTTTCGGCAGATCCAGCATGGCACACCACATCAGCGGGGTTTGCATATCGACGTCGCCGGCGTTCAAATCAATTCCCTGCTGCTGCGCGATAAACTCCAGTACCTGTACCGGCAGTTTGTTAGAAACCGCCAGATGCTGCGCCGTCCACTTTGGCCCGGCCAGCGCGTGAATATCAGCCCCGCGCGACATCAGGAATTTCAGCATCGCAATTTTGGACGCGGCATAAGCGCTTGGATTATTATTTAACTTTAACCCCCAATCAAGCCACAATGACCGCTGTAACAGAGTACAGTTGTCTATACCGCGCATATTTACGTCGTATTTGGCATCCAGAAATATCCGTACGCCAGGTATTGAACCGCCGCGAGCCAAGGCAAAAATACCGCGGTCAACACTCTCACTGATTTGAACGTTGATTAGAAAAAGCCGTTCAATATGTTTTTCCAGGAAAGCACGCTCCTGAGTTGAAGAGGCGGGCGTTATCAAGTTAAGATAAAGTTTCGCCGCCTTTTCCATTTCTCCGGCGGCAATAGCAGCATCAACCTGCCGAATGATTCCGGCAGACGAGCCAGTCGCCAGCGCTATTTCCAATTCCATTTCCTGCCGAGTATTTGCGAAGCAAGGAAGGGGAATGAGATAATTGTAACCGTTGTCGTCAGGTGCGGCATTGTCCAACGCGATCTTAGCTTCGGCATAATCACCGCACAGCAACAGATGCTTGGCCAGTATTGCATACATATGCTTGGCACAAGCCTGATCATTGTTCTGGCGGGATGCTGCAATCTTCTTTTCCAGCACGCGGCGGACATTCGGGAGTTGCTCCCGCAAAAATGCTCGGCGCTGGACGAAATCCATCTCCTCTGCAATATTCTGTACCGCCCAGACAAATGCCAGCGGGGCCGCCGTATAATACCAGGCATCGTCCATATCCGCGGCTTTCTGGCCGACGGCCAGCATGATATGCCAACTGCCGCCCCAGCGCGGCAGCAATCCCCAAAACAGGTATCGATACGCTAAAGTGTAATCAATCTGTGCCGCTACTGCGCGATTAAACCACTGTATCATAATATCCTTGTCGCATAGTCCGCAGGAAACATCCACCAGTTTTCCGGCTGATTCCGGCCATTTCTGGTTCATTTTCCACGCATCCTCCATATATTGATATGCAAGTTTGCCATGCGTGTAAAACTCTTTCCACCCGTTTTCAGTAACCGTGTGCGCGGAGCCGCTGCCGCGAGCATCACAGGCAATTTTAAACTCAATTTCCCCGGCCATCATTTTGGCAACCCATGGATCAATTTTTGATTTCTCCAGCATCGACAGAATTGACTGCAATTCGGCAAGATCGTCAGTTTCAGCCAGATTACGGTAAATATATTGCGGATGGGCCTGTTCAAGTTCGCCGCTGGCAAGCGCCTGTTTTATTAGCTGGAAATTCTTGCGACCGGTGGATCGATTGTAAATTACGCGCAATGGAAGCGGCAGCTTTTTATTCGCGGACAGTTTCTCCAGAGCTTCACTCATCAAAATGCGCCTGTATTTGGGGTCCTGGTTCGACACCGTCCACAGGTAGCATACCAGGAAATAGGGCGATGCCGCGGCTCCTTCCTGCAAATAAATCTCCCGTCCGGATTTTTCCACTTCGATAATCGAACGTTTTCCGGGCTGGTCGCAATAGTTGGTCAGCATGGCAGTAATCCAATCGGCGGTGCGTTGATTGACCGCTCCCGTCTTCAACGGTTCTGTCACCAGGCACCGGCTGTAATAATCAAAGTTTTTTTGTAAATAACTCCTGCAGTCAGTAGATTTCCCTTTGGGTGGAAAGATTATGGCATCATAAAATTTGATAACCTCCGTTGAGGCGCGCTTACCTTCCAGCACCGGGACGGGGTTTCGCCTGGGAATCATCATTCTGGCCCGGTTAAGCTCGGTAACGAATGCTTCCGGGGTTTGACCGCTGTAACCTAATTTATCCAGGACATTGCCGTTAGCGTCAAGTAAAATGAGGGTGGGATAACCTTCGACTCCAAATTTTTTTCGCAGTGCTTCATTCGCTTTTGCCTGCTCCTCCGGCAGCTTCTTAGTCCGCGGAAAATCCGCCAGTACCGCCACCAGATTCTCATTTGTGAACTTCCGGAATTCCACGCTGCTTAAAATCTGTTGTTCCAGTGCTTTACAGTCCGGACACCAGTCGGAACCGGTAAACAGCAGCAGTACATTCTTTTTAGTCGCTGCGGCCGTCTTGAGCGCAGTCGCATAATCACTCTGCCAGTTGACGCTTTCCGCCGATCCGGCGTAACAAACAGTCAGGGTGACCATCGTCAGGACAAAACTTACCCACAATTTTTTAATAAATCGCATTTTTGTCTCCAGTTGTTAAAGCATAAAACTGCCCGCCAGGCGTTGAATTCAAAGATGACAGCAAAAACGTTCATACGTTATCCCGGCAAGGCTATTTTGTCAACTTGCAAACCATATTATCCGGAGTACCTTCAAAAGCGTAAAGCCGGAGAATTTGACAGCGTTTGAGTTTCGCATGTTGCGAGCTATATTTAAGCGGGAAGGATGTTGAGCATCATGATTAAATAAATAACCCGGAAGGCGGGACGCATATGAACCTGTTAAAGCAAAGAACCTTTAATGTGGACATTGTATTTGTGTTTACTTCATTGATTGTTACGACCGTGCTGATCATTACCGGTTTCATCTATTTTAAAAATAAAGCCTCAACGCTTGAACTCGTCAAAGACTGCTTTCAAAGACAGGCAGATGCGGTCATACATAAAACCGACAACTACATGAAAGCCGCGCGGCTTACTACTGAAATCGCTACCGAGGTTTTTAATGACGACGACCTGAAATTAGGCTTGAAAACAGAGCCGGCGGCATACCTGCTTAAAGTAATAATGACCCAGAAGCAGATAGCATTTTTTTATTTCGGGGATGAACAGGGAAATTTTCTTCAGGCCGGTATCATCGGCGACGATATTTACATCAAGCACATTTCCAGAGTTGACGGAAAAGCTTATACGGTTTTTGATTTTTATGATAAAGATTTAAAAGTAGTGCGACAGGAAACTATTGCCGACAGTAAATATGATCCGCGAAGCAGACCATGGTATATCGGCGCCAAAGCTGCCGGAAAAACCTTCTGGACTGAACCGTACATATTTTTTGAAAACGGCAAGACGGGAATTACCGTTTCCTGCCCGGTTTACAATCGGGACAGAAGCATTAGAGGCATTATTTCAGCGGATATCACGCTTGACGGACTTTCTGAATTCATTAAGAAAGCGGATATTCGTGATAACGGACTTGCTTTCATGGTGGATGAAAAAAATCTGCTGCTGGCCTTTTCCGACCCATCCCGGATGGTAGCAACCGAAAGCGGGAAAATTCACCGGTTAACCCCGGAAGAATTGAAGATTCCGCAAGTGACGGAAGCAGTCAGAAAATATAAAGACAACGGCAATAAATTATTTTCTTATGAGGCTGAAAATGTTTCATGCCTTGCGTATTTCGCCCGCTTTCCCAAAGAGTTCGGCAAGGAATGGCGATTTGTGTTTGTGGCTCCCGAAGATGATTTTCTCGGTCCGATGAAAAATACGCTGAGAATGACTCTGCTGTTATCTCTTGCCGTGATGATGATCGCGGTAATCGCGGCAATCACGCTTGCCCGACAGATTTCAAAGCCGATAGAGAAACTGGCGAAGGAAGTGCTTGAAGTTAAAAATTTCAATCTGGAAAGCAGGGCGAATATACGCTCTCATATCCATGAGATCCAAACCATGGATTCGGCAGTCAAAACCATGAAAAACAGCCTGAAAGCGTTCCGGCTTTACGTTCCGTCCGTGCTGGTTAATCAACTCATTGCTTCGGGGGAGGATGTCACAATCGGCGGAAGGGACCGGGAATTGACTTTGTTCTTTTCCGATATCGCCGGGTTTACCGATATTTCAGAAAGTATTCCGCCTAAAGAACTGATGATGCAGTTGTCAGATTATTTTGACCAGGTGACGCAGATAATTGAATCTGAAAAAGGCACTCTGGATAAATTTATCGGCGACGCCGTCATGGCTTTCTGGGGAGCGCCGATTGTAAATGAGGACCATGCGGTTATGGCCTGCCGCGCAGCCTTGAGATGCCGGAAGGCAATCGATGCTTTAAACCGTGAATGGTTGAAAGCTGGAAAATATCCTTTTTACACCAGGATCGGGCTCCACTCCTGTTACACGGTCGTGGGAAATATGGGTTCAAGGCAGCGGATGAATTACACGGTTATAGGCGATGGGGTTAATCTGGCCAGCCGTCTTGAAGGCTTGAATAAACTTTACAAAACCAGTATCATCATCAGCAAAGCAACCCATCGCTATGTGCAGAATATTTTTGTTTGCAGGATTCTTGATCAGATCGCGGTAAAAGGTAAAAGCCAGAGTGTGGTAATTTATGAACTGCTGGCGGACAAGGATTCTCCGGATTCAGCTGTCATGGAAACTCTTTCCAGAGATTTCCAATCCGCTTACAGTTCATATTTGAAAAGAGAGTGGAGCAAGGCAAAGGAAATGTTCCAGGCCATACTGAAAGATTTTCCGGAAGACAATCCAGCAATGATTTACGTTGAACGCTGCGATAAATACATCCACAATGAACCGGATGAATCGTGGAGCGGCATCAGCCGCGTTGATACTAAATAAGGAGAAACGGCAATGGATAAATGCCTGAATCTAAAGCAACTTCTTACCGGACAGGATACTCTCGTCATGCCGGATGCTTACGACCCGATTTCCGCTAAATTGATTGAATATGCAGGATTTAAGGCCGTGCAGTGTTCCGGATATAGTTTTTCCATTTCAAAGGGTTATCCCAGTGAGACAGATGTTTCTTTCTCCGAAAATATTGCCATCACCCGAAGCATTATTTCAGCCGTGCAAATTCCGGTTATGGCAGATGGCGAAGACGGCTTTGGCGACGGGGAATGTCTGCAAAAAAACATCGAAACCTATGTTCAGATCGGGACGGCTGGAATCAATCTTGAAGACCAGAATCTTCGCGAACCGGCCAGTCCTGATAAGATTATCTCAAAAGAACGCATGCTTGCCAAAATTAAAACAGCTGTCGCCGCCAGACAGACCGCCGGCAGTCCGCATTTTATTATAAATGCGCGTACTGATGCCTTAAGAGCCACAGAGGATCGCAAGGCGGCGCAAAAACTCGCTGTTGAGCGGGCAAATTCTTATCTTGAAGCGGGAGCTGATTTATGTTTCATTACATATATCAAGACTCGTGAAGAAGTGGCATTGTTTGCCAAAGAAGTTCAAGGTCCGTTAAGTGTGGCAGCGGGATTGCCGTATAACATCCGGGAATTCAGCATTAATGATTGCCGCGAATTAGGTGTGGCGCGTGTAAGCCTGCCTAGTTGTTTGATTTTCTCCGCAATGCAGGGAATGCTCAATACTCTAACCATGGTCCGCGATACGGGAACCTTCTCTGAGGCAACACGCCAGGATTTGATATTTTCTGATATGGACGTTCTTAAAAAATTGCTTCAACTCAAATAAAAAAATGGAATGATTTGTATTTCAAGCAGTTCCAATTACGACTATACTGCAATACCATAAAAACGGTTGATAGAAAAACACTGACGCATTAACTCTGTAAGCGCACTCGCCGGTTGAAACTCAAGGTTCAAAGATTATATTGTCGTATGTTTTAATTATAATAAAGCAAAGGTTATTTAAATTGGAATATTCAGCGGCAATTGATCTTTCAGGCAATGAAGCGGCGTTTGCCGTCGCCTGCAAAGAATCTGGAAATATATTAATCAGCAGTACCCGTCCGATGACCGGCAGAAACTCTGCCGCGCTCACGCCATGGATACTTGAACTGATCGACGCCGGCGGCATTCAACTTGAACATATTACCGAATGGACTGTCGGTTCCGGCCCGGGCAGTTTTACCGGTATGCGTCTGGCGGCGGCGCTGGTCGCCGGCATTACTTTCGGCAATGCAACCGTTAAAACCCGCTGCGTGCCGACCGCCGTGGCGCTGGCATCCGTACTCCAAACTGGTTCCGGCGACAGCATTGCCGCCGTTTTTGACGGACGCAACAGCGAAATCCTGATTTTCGAACTGGTAAATCAAAATGGTACGATTATTCCAGCCGGGAAGAATGATGTCCTTTCAGCCCGGGATGCCAATACTTTTTTCAATGACCGCAAATTTGATCATCTGGTCGCCCTGGAAAAAGACTGTGCGGCTATCGCGAAAGTCGTAGATGCGAATATCCTGGAAAGATTCAAGCTGATTGAACACATCTCTCCGGAAAAACTGATTTTCGCGCAATACGCCGAATGGGACAATGACCTGACAGATTTAGTTTATATCCGTCCGGCAGTTTTCGCCGGCCCGGCAACCGTTTGAAAGGAGAAAATATCGTGGGTTCAAGCAAAGGTAAATCAAAAAGTTCCGGATTGACCGGCTTTATCGCAAAAATGCTGCTCGTCGTTGCGGGAATGCTGCTGTTATTCATCTTAATTCTGGCGTTTGCGGTCCTCAGCTCGCAGCCTAAATTCAAACCGGGCAATCTCAACTCGAATCAGTTCACGCTGCAATCCAGAATCATAAACCGTCTGCTGGCGGATATAATGAAAAGCCAAAACAGCGATGTCAGTCAGATCGAGCTTTCCGAAGAGGAAGTCAACTCTATCTTTACCATGCTGGAAAACGGCAGCAAGCTTACAGACTTCTTTTCCGCGAAGGACCGCGACAATACAGAAATCCGACCGTCACAAAACTATAAAATCTTGTTTCAAAACAAAAAGCTGATCATAGATTTCGCCGTTGACACCAAATTCAGCAACCCTCTCGGCTCATATATCTGGCTGAACATTCACGGAACTCCGGAAATAACTGAAACCGATGCCTGGCTAAATGTCCAATCGGCCTCCGCCGGAGCGATGCCGCTTCCCAAAGACATTACCGCAACTATAATCAGAATGCTGCTGGACAAATACAAAAATGAACAATATTACAAAATCGCCCGCGAAATAATAGTCAAGGCCAATGTCACCCCGGAAGGCAAAATCCTGCTCGTGTACCGTCCCAATACACTGAGACGCCTTGTTTTCAAAAACCTCTTTCTATAACGCCGGAATACAAAAAAACTCCGGGTGTTTAAAGCCCGGAGTTGTTGTGAGTATTGAGTATCAACGAAGTTCCACTTTCAGGTCAGAACTGAGTTTTTCGCGCAGTTTGTCGAAGGCTTCATTGACTTCCTTGTCCGTCAAAGTCCGTTCGGAACTGCGGAAAGTCAGGGTATAAGCCATGCTCTTTTTGCCTGCGCCAACCGCTTTTTCATCCGTGAAGATATCAAACAATTCGACTTTCTCCAGATTCTTCAATCTGGCGCCGCGGATAAAATCCACCACGGTTTGATGCTGCAAGGATTGAGCGGCGAGAAACGCCACGTCACGGGTGGTTGACGGAAACATTGCCAGCGGCGAATACAACGGTGATTCCAGCTTCGCTTTCAAAATCGCGGAAGTTTCGAATACTCCCAGGAAAATCGGATATTCGGAGCGGAATTTCGTTGAATACCTGGCGTTCAGTTCGCCGATATGACCGGCGCATTTGCCGTCAATCATTACCGCGGCGCAGCGGCCGGGAGCAAATCTGGCATCTTCGGCTTTTTCAAAACGGAATTTTTCGATCTTGCGACCGGCAAACCAGGCTTCCGTCAACCCTTTCAGATCGTAGAAATCGAAAAGCTCACGGCGTTCGGCGGAGAAGCGCTCCGGATGCTTGTGTCCGGTCAGGACAATACAGCATTCAAGTCTTTCCTCCGGGAACTTCCGCGGATTTGCGCAGAAAACATTATCTATTTCGAAAAGCTGCAAATCCAGATTCTTGCGCGAAATATTGCGTTCGACCGTAGCCAGCATTTCCCCCAGCAGCGACGGACGCAGACAAACCAGATCGAGACTCAGCGGATTGTCCATCCGGATCACATCTTCGGATGCAAATCTGGAATCGCTCAAGGCGGATTTGTCGCTGACCGTGCTGTAGTGGAGACAATCATAAAGTCCCAGGGCGATCAATTCGTCGCGCATACCTTGAATCCCGGTGTACGCGTCTTTAGAAAAGGATGCTACCGATTTCGAGGTGACCGGCACTACCGGCACGGCATCCAGTCCGTTAATGCGGGCGACTTCTTCCGCGAGGTCGGCTTCGCGCTCAATATCCAGCCGGAATGACGGCGGAGTGACCACGCATTTGACCTCGTCAATATCGGAAACATTGAGACGCAGTTTCTTGAAAATATCCACGATCCGGCTGTTGCTCAAGTCAACTCCGGTCAGTTTACGGATGCGTTCAAAACGGCATGTCACCGGCTTGAATTCCGGCTTATTTCCCTGAATATCCACCAGGTCGGTGACCAGTTCGCCGCCCGCCAGTTCCAGAATCAGCGATGTTGCGCGGTTGCTGGCGGTTTCAAGCATATTCCAGTCAATTCCGCGTTCAAAACGGTGCGAGGAGTCAGATGAAATCCCCAGTTCGCGGGAAGAAGCGCGGATATTAGATGTAAAAAACGCGGCGCTTTCCAGCAGGACATTGACCGTGGATTCCGTTACGCCGGAATCAAGTCCGCCCATAATCCCGGCCAGCGCCACCGGCTTTTCAGCGTCGGCGATCACCAGATGGGTCGGTTTAAGCGACAACTTGCTGTCATCCAGCATGGTCATTTTTTCCCCGTCTGCGGCGCGTCTGACGACAATGCGTTTTCCGGAGAGTTTATCCAGGTCGAAAGCATGCAGCGGATGGCCGAGTTCCATTAGCACAAAATTGGTGATATCAACCACATTGTTGATCGGACGCAGGCCGATGCTGAGCAGGCGTTCCTTCAGCCACTCCGGGCTTTCCGCAATTTTGACGTTGCGGATAACCCTGGCTGTATACCGCGGGCAGAGCTCCTGATCAAGCACGGTAACCAGATTAGCGGTATCTTCATTTTTCGCCGGAACCGGAGCTTTGATTTCCGGCAGTGACGCTTCCTTGTCAAGCAGACAGGCCAAATCGCGGGCCACGCCCCAGTGCGACAGCCAGTCGGGACGGTTCGGCGTAACCTCCAGTTCAAACATGGTATCGCCGGGAAACAGTTCCGTCAACGGGGTTCCGGTCTTCAATGCGCTGTCCAGAATCAGCAACCCGGAATGGTCGTTGTCCAGACCAAGTTCGCGGCCGCTGCAAAGCATGCCGTGAGATTCAATTCCGCGCAATTTGGATTTCTTAATTTTGAACGATTCGCCGCTGGATTTGTCAGTGAGCGTGGCGCCGATGGTCGCCAGCGGAACCTTGTTTCCGGCATCGCAATTCGGCGCGCCGCAAACAATCTGCAACTCCTCTTTGCCGTCGGAAACCCGGCATACAGAGAGCTTATCCGCGTCAGGATGCGGCTTGCGTTCCAGAATCTCCCCGACGACAATGCCTGCCGGAATTCCGCCGGAACGTTCAATCGCTTCGACCTCGATCCCGGCCATGGTCAGCTTGGCCGCCAGCGTTTCGATGCCGCAGGATATATCAACATATTGTGAAAGCCAGTTATATGAAATATTCATTATTTATGCCCCGGTTAAAACTGTTCAAGGAATCTGGTGTCATTCTCGTACAGAAGCCTGATATCGTTAATGCGGTAACGGATCATGGCAATGCGCTCAATCCCCATTCCGAACGCGAAACCGCTCCAGATTTCCGGATCGTAGCCGACGGCTTTAAGCACATTGGGGTCCACCATGCCGGCCCCGGCGATTTCCAGCCAGCCGGACTGTTTGCAGACATTGCAGCCTTTACCGCCGCACATGATGCATGAAAAATCGTATTCGACGCTGGGTTCGGTGAACGGGAAAAAGTGCGGGCGCAACCGGATCGAGACATTCGGGCCGAACAGTTCACGGGCATAAGCCTGGAGAATGCTTTTCAAATCAGCCAGCGAAACATCGCGGTCAATATACAATCCCTCGATCTGGTGAAAGTTCATGCTGTGAGTCGCGTCGGGAGTGTCGCGGCGGAAGCAACGGCCGGGAGCGACAATGCGCACCGGCGGCTCCTGGCTTTCCATGACGCGGATCTGCACCGGAGAAGTTTGCGTCCGGAGCAGCCTGCCGTCTTTAAAATAAAAAGTATCGCCGGGGTCCCTTGAAGGGTGATCGGCGGGAGTATTCAACGCATCAAAATTGTGATAAACCGTTTCAATTTCCGGGCCGTCGGCTACAATAAAACCCATCCGGCGGAAAATTGCCACGCTGTCGTCAATGACTTTGGTAACCGGATGCTTGTGGCCAAGCTTGCGCAGCCGTCCCGGCAGCGTCAGGTCAAGTTCGTCGCTGCTTTTGCCGCCGGCGCCGGCGGCAAGCCGCTGTTTCGCGGCGTCCAGCAGTTCCTGGAAGCGATTTCTGCCGGTGTTAAAAGCCTGCCCGACCACTTTGCGGTCTTCCGGCGGAACCGCGCCCATTTCCTTGCTTAAAGCAGGAAAAAGACCATTTCGTCCGATGATTCCGATTCTGACTTCTTCAATTTCCGCTTCAGTCACCGCGTTCAACAGTTTTGCCTCGGCCTCGCTGAGAGCGGAATCGATCTTTTGAATGATTGGATTTGACATAATATTTTGATTCCCGGCTAAAATGAAGAAAGCTTGAAGAGGAAAGCACAGGCCTCCTATTCAAGCTTTCAATGTTCTATCAACAAATATCTAGGCCTGTGTAACTTTTTCGACCAGAGCCTTAAACTCCTGCGGTTCGGTTACAGCCAGGTCGGCGAGAACTTTACGGTTCAGGTCAATCTGGGCTTTCTTCAGACCGTCAATAAATTTGCTGTAAGTGGTACCGTTGATCCTGCAGGCGGCGTTGATACGCACGGTCCACAGTCTGCGGTATTGACGTTTCTTCTGTTTGCGTCCTTCAAAGGCATGGCGCATGGCTTTGTCCACGGCGTCGTAGACGGTACGGATGTTCTTGCTGCTGCATCCGTAAAAACCTTTGGCCTGCTCTAATACGCGCTTGCGTCTTTTGCGGGAAGGTACTGCACAAGTTACTCTTGACATAATTAAATTCCTCCTGGTTTATTCTGTTTCAGTTAATGGATTAGAGGCCGTACGGAAGAGCGGCTTTAATGCGCCTTCTTTCAGTCTTGCCTATTGCTCCATCCTGTCCCAGACGGCGTCTGCGCTTGGCGCTTTTTCCGGTGAGGAGGTGACGACCGCCGGCTTTGTGGTGACGATACTTGCCGGTCCCTGTTCTCTTGAGCCGCTTCGCGGCACATTTCCTTGTCTTCTGCTTGGGCATCGTTAGTTAAACTCCTATTCTACATTGTTAACTGTTCATCCAGGACGGCCGATGCCAGCCATTCCCGGCGTTTATAATCACTTTTTCCCGAGAGGAGAGAAAGTGACGCTGATATTGCGCCCAAGCAACTTGGGCTTCTCTTCAGCGGTTCCGTGTTTGGAGAGGTCGTTAATGATACGCTCCATCAGTTCGAAACCGATCTCTTTATGAGCCATTTCACGTCCTCTGAAAACCAGAGTGACTTTTACTTTAGCCCCTTTCTCCAGAAATTCAAACCCGTGTTTCAATTTATAGTCATAATCATGCTTATCAATGTTGATGTGAAATTTGACCTCTTTCAGCTTCTGGGTGATGACATGTTTTTTCTGAGCCTTGATATTTTTCTTCTGCTCATAGGTCAGCTTGCCGAAATCCATGATCCTGCAGACAGGCGGATCGGATTTTTCCGCAACCAGAACAAGGTCCAGCTTGGCTTCAATAGCCATCTTGCGGGCATTTTCATAAGTTACAACGCCTACTTGCTCTCCATCTGCGTCAATAAGACGGATCTCACGAGACGCAAATGAAACATCTGCCGGTTTAATCAGCTTAGCGATACGAGTACCCTCCAGTTAATTTTTTCAACATCAAAAAACACAAAATATTTGACTATCCTATAATATTATCATATTTTTTGTTCAATTTCAAATCGCATTTTTTCAATTACAGCAGGAATTGACAATTCTCCCATTTCGCCTTCGCGGCGTGAACGCACCGCGGCGTTGCCGTTTTCCATTTCACGGTCGCCGATAACCAGCATATACGGGATGCGCTGATTCCGGGCATCCTTGATCTTGGAACCGACACTTTCGGAGCGTGTATCCAGTTCAACACGGAACCCCATTCCGCGCAAATCCATGAATAATTTGCGGGCATATTCGTGCTGGCGTTCGGTAATCGGCAGAATCCTGGCCTGTTCAGGGGCCAGCCAGAGCGGAAATGCCCCGGCATAATGTTCGATGAGAATGCCGAAGAAACGCTCCAGTGAGCCGAGCAATGCGCGATGGACCATGAACGGACGGTGTTTCTGTCCGTCTTCTCCGATATAAGTCATGTCGAAGCGATCCGGCAGATTGAAGTCAAACTGAATGGTGGAAGTCTGCCACTCACGGCCGATGGCGTCTTTAACTTTCAGGTCGATTTTAGGCCCGTAAAACGCGCCGCCGCCTTCGTCAACTTCACATTTAAGACCGCATTTTTCAACGGCCTTTTGCAGCGAAACCATCGCTTTTTCCCAGCGTTCGGGTTCGCCTACCGCCTTTTCCGGGCGGGTCGCCAGGTAGGGCTTGATTTCCTTGAATCCAAACGCATCCCAGATGGAAAGGCTGAAACGCAGAACTTCCGCGATTTCGTCCTCGATCTGTTCCGGCGTACAGATAATATGAGCATCATCCTGAGTAAAGCCGCGGACGCGGAGCAGTCCATGCAGCACGCCGCTCTTTTCATAGCGGTAAACGGTGCCGAGTTCGGCCCAGCGCAGCGGCAGTTCGCGGTAAGAGCGCAATTTTGACTTGTAAATTTCAATATGGAACGGGCAGTTCATCGGTTTGGCATAATAATCAGTTTCGTCGATCTTCATCGGCGCATACATGGAATCCTTGTAGAAATCCAGGTGTCCGCTGGTACGCCAGAGATCGCTCCGCCCGATGTGCGGGGTATTGATCATATCGTAACCGTTTTTATAATGTTCCTGCTTCCAGAAATTTTCAAAAGTATTGCGGATAAATGCGCCTTTCGGATGCCACAGCACCAGACCGGGGCCGACCATTTCAGAGAAACTGAACAAATCCAGTTCTTTGCCGAGTTTACGGTGGTCGCGTTTCTTGGCTTCCTCGATCAACTGCAGATAATCATGCAATTCCTGTTTGCTTGGAAAAGCGGTGCCGTAAATGCGCTGCAGCATGGGATTGGTTTCCTTGCCGCGGAAATACGAACCGGCAATGGACATCAGTTTGAATGCCGCAATCTGACCGGAATGTTCCACATGCGGCCCGCGGCAGAGGTCGGTAAAATCGCCGCAGCGGTAAAAGGTTATTTTTTCGCCTTCCGGAATATCAGCCAGGCGTTCAAGTTTGAATGTCTGATCTTTTGATTTTAACAACTCCCGCGCTTCCGCGCGGTCCATTTCAACAACTTCAAACGCCTGCTTCTGGTTGCAGATTTTGCGCATGGCGTCTTCAATGCTTTCCAGATCTTCCGGGGTCAGCCGGTGCTCCATATCGAAATCGTAATAAAAGCCGTCATCAGTTGAAGGCCCGATGTCAAATTTGACTCCGGGAAAAAGCTGCTGTACTGCCGCAGCCATGATATGTGCCGTGCTGTGGCGGATCGTTTCAATCGGGAATTTACTCATTTTATTTAAATCCTATGTTCAATTTTCATGTTATCTTAATCAATAATGCAAAGCTCGCTGATGATTAGACGCAAGTTCGGCTGTCATCAGAAATAAGCCTGACCCGGTTTGCTATATATGATTTTATTCGCAAATTTTTCAAAAAATATTTCCTAAAACAAATTCAACTGTTCAGGCGGGGGATCAATTATATCCCGCACCGGAGCGAAAGACCGGCGGTGAATCGCACATACGCCATAGGTCTTCAACGCCTCAAGATGTTTTTCAGTTCCATATCCTTTATGCTGCTCAAAACCGTACAGCGGATACTGTCCGGCCAAATCCACCATCAATTCATCGCGGAACACCTTGGCCAGGATGCTGGCGGCGGCGATGCTGGCTGATTTTGCGTCACCCTTCACTATCGCCTCGCACGGCACCGGCATATCCGGCACCGGCAACCCGTCTATCAGCAGAAAATCCAGTTTTTCCAACTGGCCTGCCGCCTGCCGCATCGCCATCCGTGAAGCCTGAAGAATATTGATTTTATCAATCATCTCCACCGACACCACGGCGATGCCGTATTGCACCCCTGGAACTTCCAGGATTGCCTGCCGCAATTCAATTCGCTGCTCTTCCGTCAACTGTTTCGAATCGTTGACCGCGGGAATCCGCGCGTGTTTCGGAAAAACCACGGCGGCGGCAACAACCGGCCCCGCCAGCGGGCCGCGCCCGACTTCATCCACTCCGCCTACAAAAGAAAACCCCTCAGCCCAGCGTTTTTGTTCCAGGTAGAGGAGTTTATCATTTATGGAAAGATATTCCATTTTATGCAGAATAAGGAGGAAAAACTCCCTTTACACTGTTCTGCGTTCTTTAACTCTGGCAGACTTGCCGATCTTGGTTCTGAGATAGTAAAGCTTGGCGCGTCTGGTCTTGCCCTGTCTGGTCACTTCGATTTTAGCGATACGGGGGCTGTTCAGCGGGAACACGCGTTCAACGCCCTGCCCTGAAACAACACGTCTGACCGTGAAAGTTTCCTGAATGCCTGTGCCTTTGCGGGCGATAACCGTACCGGCAAAAACCTGAATACGTTCATTAGTGCCTTCAACGATTCTAACATGCACTTTTACAGTGTCGCCGGCTGCAA
Source organism: uncultured Lentisphaeria bacterium (assembly GCA_903831825.1). Classification (GTDB taxonomy): domain Bacteria; phylum Verrucomicrobiota; class Lentisphaeria; order Victivallales; family Victivallaceae; genus CAIPAT01. The sequence goes on from CAIKZE010000268.1 coordinate 26,102, forward strand.
AATCGGTGACATCCTGTTTGCACTGTTCTTTTCTGATTTTATCCATTATGTTCATATCAGCCTCCAAGTTTTTTTATATTCAATATCTATTATTGTTTTATTTTGCGGTCAGCATTGCTTATCAAATCCGGCCTGCGCTGCCTTGTCAGCTCCTGCGACTGTTTCAGCCGCCACGCGGCGATTCCGGCATGATTGCCTGAAAGCAACACTTCCGGCACTTTCATGCCGCGATACTCTACCGGCCTGGTGTATTGAGGGTACTCCAGCAAACCGTTGGCGAACGATTCATCAACACTTGACTCATCGGAACCCAGCACACCGGGGAGAAGCCTGACAATTGCGTCAGTCATCACCATCGCGGCCAGATTTCCGCTGGTCAACACGTAGTCGCCGATAGAAATCTCTCTGTCAATCAACGCGGCGCGAACTCGTTCATCCACGCCTTCATAATGTCCGCATATTATAATCAGATGGTCTTGCGCGGTCATCTCAACGGCCATCTTCTGGTTAAAGCGCTCTCCCTGGGGACTGGTCAGTATCACCAGCGACTGTTCAGTCCTGAGGTCTTCCACCGCCTCGAAGAGGGGTTCGACCTTCATCAGCATTCCCGGTCCGCCGCCGTAAGGCTTGTCATCAACAGTTCCGCGTTCGTCGTGCGTATAGTTCCGCAGGTTCACCGCATTGATCTCTACCAGACCCTGCTTCACTGCTCTGCCGATGATGCTTTCTTTAAACGGGCCGAAAAAAATATCAGGGAAAAGCGTTATGATATCAATTCGCAAATCAATCATTAACCTCGACTGAGACTTTTTTCTGGAGACGTCCGGCGGCGCCGCTGACGAGAGCGCGAATCGCCATGATCGTCTTGCCTCTTTTGCCGACGATCTTGCCGATGTCTTCCTTCTTGCAGTCAATCTTTATGATATTCGAATCTTTACCGATTTCAGAAGTGACTCTGACATCGTCCGGAAAATCAACCAGCGCGCGGACAACGTAATCAACGAAATTTTCGAGATCCTTGATTCCGCCTTCAGCTCCGGGTACCGGTTTCTTTTCTTCCGAACGGTCACCACCGGTAAAAAACTTAACAAATGACTTTAACACTTTTAATGGTTCCTTGGTTACAAATTCAATGCTGAATTATGCAGGTTTTGCTTCAGATGCCGGAGCGGCAGCCGCAGCAGCAACAGCCTGGCTTTTTGCCAATGCTTTCTTGGAAGGCTTGCTCACTTTTACTTTGTCGGACATCTTGACGCCGCTTCTTACCCGCTTGAGAATGCCCTGGACGGTTTCGCTCGGCTGTGCGCCGGTTGAAATCCAGTAGTCTGCTCTTTCCAGGTCGATTTTTTCATCTTTGTGTCTGGGATCATAGAAACCCAGAAATTCGACTGCTTTGCCATCTCTGGATGTCTTTCTGTCCATCACAACAATCCGGAAACAGCTGTTGTTCTTTGATCCGGTTCTTTTCAATCTGATTGAAACTGCCATACTCTTTAAAACCTCTTTTTACTTAAAAAACCCAACTTTATATTCAATTCCGGCAAACAGCTCCACCCTCCGAAGCCAGCCACTTTCTCAATCTTCGGAACGCAAACCCCGTGACCGGAATCACGTTTCATTGATTCATTATCAAAAGTCAACTAAAAGAGCGTATACTATAATGCAACAACCGCGCCCTGCAACCCTTTGCCGCACTTTTTTTAGTTTTTTTTGCTTTTTTTTACGCTTCGGACAATTCGGGCTCTGTTATGCACTATAATTTTTATGATTTCCATGACGCTTATGATGCCTGTTTTTGACCTGATTCTGAGAATAGGAATTATGAGTCCTATCCTTCCCGCCGCCGCATGGGAAATTTTAAGGCCGGTTCCTCCCACCTTTACGCATGCTGGTGAATAAACTCCAGCGCGGCATTTACGATAAGTTCGCTGCGGCTTATCCGGTGTTTTTTTGCATAATTATCAATGGCTTCCAGCTTATCGCCGGTAGTGGTGATATTTATCCGTTCGGTTTTACGCGGCATATAAATATCCACCGGAAAAACAATGGCAACGTCTTTTTCTTTTTTTGCCAGCACCTTTACCGACTTGAGGCTGGACGGTTCCGGAATATTGTCCCCGTCATCAACCATGCATTTAATATGTCCGCTTAACGCCTCGGTGGCATTGCTCAGCAGTTCGGAAACCGAATCAGCTTCGGTATAACATCCGGGGATATCCGGAAAACTGACGGTATAGCCGCCGTCTTCTTCACGCACCAGCGCCAGATAAGTTTTTTTCATTTTTTACACCTCTTGTTTGCAGAATTATTTTAAACCGGCGTCTTTCAGTATTCCGTTTAACGTGCCGGTTTTCAAGTCTTTATTATGAAACGGCACCGTAATTTTATTTGCCCTGTCATCATGCTTGAAGTGACGGTGGCTGCCTTTGCCTTTGTTGATTTCATACCAACCGTTTTCTTCAAGCAGCTTTATCAGCTCGCGTGGTTTCATATAATCTTTCAGTTTAATTCTATTATTATACATCAAAAGTTGTGTATTTTCAACTTATTTTCACAAACTTTACCCAAACAGGCACAAGCCGTAAAAAACATCCGCTTTTCATATCTCTGTTGATTCATGCCGTTTATGGGGTAAATTAAACAATTATGAAAGTTGTCCAATTTTGAGAAATTAGCACAAAATATTATGAAAAATCCGGACGAAACTGAAATCTTGAATCCCTGGTTTACAATGTGGTTTAAACCGCGTGAGACAATAAGCCAGATTACCGCAGCCAAACCGTTAAAAATGGTTTTGCTGTTGGGAGCCCTTACCGGAATCGAGATTTGCCTTAGTTCCTTTTCCGCGAAAGGAGACTTTGGCGAGTTCAGCCTGACTAAAGCTATGCTTATTTGCTTACTTGTCGGACCGGTTGTTGGGGTCGGTTTGACATTCATTTTTTCGATATTGTTAAAAATGGTCGGCTACTGCCTGGGCGGCAACGGCTCGATATTGAACATTTGTGCAGCGTTTGCCTGGGGCAACCTGCCGATAATATGCGGTATCCCGTTTTCGATCTTAACGGTGCTGTTGTTGTTCAAGATGCCTGCAACGGGAATGCCGGCCGTTATTCAAATATGCGCGGAGATTATGGACATTCTTTTAGGGATATGGTCTTTTTTTATAACGTTGAATTGTTTGATGCAGGTTCAAGGGTTCTTCTCCCTTTGGCGGGCCTTTGCCAATATACTTTTAGCGGAATTGATTATATCCATTTTACTCTTAATGGCGGCATCAATATTTTAAAACAAAGTTTTGTGGTGTTTAAACTATGCATTATTAGAGAAGTATAGGTTGACATTGCGTGTAAATACATTATAATTATATTATAAAACAATTTTCAGGTAAGAAATTGATACAATTCATATGGGACGAGAACAAAAACCAAAGTAATAAACGTAAACATGGCATTTCGTTTGATGAAGCCAGTACGGCGTTTACGGATGAAAACGGCAGAGTGATTTTCGACCCGGAGCATTCGGAAGATGAAGACCGTTTCATTCTGTTGGGTCTTGATTGTTCATTACGCTTGCTGGTGGTATGTCATTGTTACCGCGAAAACGAAAATACAATCAGGATTATATCGGCAAGAAAAGCAACCACAAACGAAACCAAGCAATACAGGAATTTACAGCCATGAAAAAAGAATACGATTTCAGCCAATCAGTCAGGAATCCTTATGCGGCAAAACTGAAGAAACAGGTCACTATCCGGCTGGAAACGGAAACGGTGGAATATTTCAAAATATTGTCCAAAGAAACCGGCACCCCGTACCAGACTCTGATTAATTCATATTTGACCGATTGCGCCAAGCGTCACATCAAACCCCATTTACGCTGGGCATAAAACAAAATCTCACAGTTGGTTATAATATTGGGTTAGTTGCTATCTGAAGAAATAAAACTTTCCGTCACCATCCGATATGTCCTCGAGTGAGGTAACGTCAGTTCGCAAAGTATTCACGGCTAATTCAGAAAACCCTGCATCTTCCATCCGTTTTTTTAACTTCTAGGTGGCAATGGTTAGCCCTATTTTCTTAAAATTGTCCTTATTGATTTTCTTGTCACAAATGAACCAGACGATCATATCTTCTGGGCTTCCGTTTAAGTTAGGAATGACCTGCCAGTCTACATATTGAACAGGGAGGTCATCGGTTACGACTCTCAGAGCCTTCACGCAATCAATCATAGTCCTAGCCCATTTAAAATCGCTTGTCATATTGATTGTTGTCCTTATTTTATTCTGCTAACACCACTATTCCAGAGCTCTTCAATAGCAGGGTTATAAGCCATTTAGCTTAGTTTTATATAATTCAACTAAAAGTGAAATATAAGAATATTCTCGTAAACAATCAAGCAAAAACATGATTTTAAAATAGATTATTCTTGTTTACTGCGGCATATCATGTCATACCGCAATGATTAGTAAGTTGAATTATCGCAGAATCACAAGTAGAATAATGGGATACGCAATACGCTTTAATATAAACCAAGAGTTAATGAAATGTACTTTAAAATCATCGCTTGCAATGTTTTTTTTCGGGAACTCAGCTACTGCGCGGCGCAAAGCCCGCATACTATCGATATGGAATTTTTTGAACTGGGCGAACATATCCACAGCGATACGCTGCATAAAACGCTGCAAACCAAAATCGATCAGGCGGAACAGGCGGAAAGACATTATGACGCCATTCTGCTGGGGTTCGGGCTTTGCGGCAACGCCGCCAAAGGGCTGCATTCCGCTAAAACCAGATTGATTATTCCGCGCGCCCATGACTGCTGCACCATCCTGCTCGGCAACAAAGCCAAGTTCAAGGAAAATTTTCAGGACAACCCGAGCACGCCGTTCAGCTCAGTCGGCTATATGGAGCGCGGCGAATATTTTGTGCGTCAGGATGACGGGCAGATCATGTACGGCGACGCCTACGCCGAGCTGGTCAAACAGTACGGCGAAGACGACGCGAAATATATCTGGGATTCCATGCACCCGAAAATGGAAGGCATGGAAGACCGGGCCGTGTTCATCGACATCACCGAAATCCATTTCCCCGAAAAGATAGAGATTTTTAAACAAAAGGCCGAAGCCGAAGGCAAGAAATTCGTCCTGCTGCAAGGCTCCCTGGATATTCTCCGCAATCTGGTCAACGGCAACTGGCCCGATGCAGATTTCCTGACAGTAGAACCCGGTCAACAGATAACCGCCGTGTATGACTGGGAATGCGTGTTGGGATGCTCCTGCATGGGGTAAATCAAAAACAGTTAACCACAAAGATTTACCCGCCGAAGGCGTGGCACAGAGATTTATCCGCCAAAGGTGCGGCACAGAGGAAAGCTTGAACTGGTTTAAACAGCCGGAAGATTGAAAACGGTTCATAGTTTAGACGTTGGGTCGTCACGCCCGGCAAGCTGCCGAATGAGCAGTAATGTGGACTCAATTTGAATATCCAATATCCGTCCCGCAGCCGCGGGATCCCGCTGGAGCGGGAGAATATCCAACTGAGGGAGGAAAGGCGAAATACATAAAAACAGCCTTGAATATCCAATATCCAACAAGGAATATCCAACGGAGGAAGGAAAGGCAAAAGACATAAAAACAGCCTTGAATATCCAATATCCAACAAGGAATATCCAACGGAGGAAGGAAAAGCGAAACACATGAAGACAATCAATTTTTGATACTGCCCCAAAAGAGCGGACACGTTTTTACCTTGAATATTGGATATTCCGTGTGGATATTGGATATTCGTCTTTTTATTAACGTGCGCAGATTTCAGCAACAACTTCGCGGTCATCGAAATGAGTGTGGATGCCGTTCTGTTCCTGATAGTTTTCATGCCCTTTGCCGGCAATAAGCACGATGTCGCCGGGGTTGGCGCTGGCGGCGGCAAGCAAAATTGCCTGCCTGCGGTCCGGCTGCTCCACGAACAGCGTGCCTTCCGGAATACCGAGTTTTATTTCTTCGATAATCCGCAGCGGATCCTCGGTCCTCGGGTTATCGCTGGTCACAATAACCATATCGGAATATTTGGCGGCGGCAGCGCCCATGCGCGGCCGCTTGGTACGGTCCCGGTCGCCGCCGCAACCGAAAACGGTAATAATCCGTCCGGTGGCGATAGTTCTCAAAATAGTCAGGACTTTAACCAGCGCGTCATCCGTATGCGCATAATCCACGAAAAAACTTACTCCGGACTTGGAAATAAATTGTTGCAGCCGGCCGGGAACATCAATCCTGACGCCGATTGCCGCGACAATCTTTTCCGAGTCGATTCCGGAAGCATAAGCGGCAAGAAAAGCGCCGGTAAGGTTATAGACATTATGTTCGCCGATTAAATTCGTCTTTAAGGTAAAATCCTTCCCTTCTAAACACAATGAAAATGTGGTTTCCAGCGAGGAAAGTTGAATGTCCTTCATCTGACATGCGCAAGCGTCTTTTTTGCCGAAAGAGAAATTTCGGCGTCCGGCGCCGCATTCTTTAAGCAGACGCTCCCCGTAAGGATCATCGGTGTTGACAATCATCACGCCGTTTTCAGCGAGATATTCGGTAAACATCAGTTTTTTCGCCTGATAGTAGTTTTCCATATTGAGGTGATAGTCCAGATGGTCGCCGGTAAGGTTAGTGAAAACCGCAGTTTTGAAGCGGGCGCTGCCGGTGCGGTGCTGATCCAGTCCGTGACTTGATACTTCCATGATTACGTCGGTGCAGCCATTGTCCGCCATGTTCCGGAACAATGTTTGAAGTTCACCGGCTTCAGGCGTCGTTCTGGCCGCTTCCTGCACGCTTCTGCCGTCAGCATATTTAACGGTAGTAATCAAACCGCAGCGCCTGCCGCTTTCACGCATAACTTTTTCCAGGACAAATGCGGTAGTAGTCTTGCCTTTAGTTCCGGTAATGCCGTGCAGGGTCAGTTCACGCGCGGGGAAATCCAGAAAACATTCCATCGCCAGGGCATAGGCAAAATAAGCGTCTTTTACCTGAATGTAATCCACGCCGGGCACAAATGCATCGAGTTTTGAAGAATAGATTATCGAGGAAGCCCCCTTTTTTATCGCCGTTTCAATAAAGCGATGGCCGTCAGCGGCAGCGCCTTTGATCGCGACAAAAAGCGAGCCTTTTTCGACCATTCTGGAATCATTGGTAACCCCGGAAACCGGCGATTCCGAAGAGAGCCGGACATGGGTGATGAGAGGCTTCAGACAAGCTAAATATTCATTTATCGGTTTCATGAATGCGGTTCAACCTTTTCCAGATGAACGCCGCGCGAGCCTTTAAGCAAAACCATCTTTCCGGGAACCAGGGCGCTTTCAATCTTCTTTGCGGCTTCGGTTGAATCTTCACAGACAACGACATCCGCGACCGGCTTGAGTTCGTTTACGGCAGCAGCCATTCGGTTGCCGACAAAGAAAAATTTGGCTTGCGGAAATAACTCCAGCGCGGCGGCGGCGACTCTCCGGTGTTCGTCATGCGAGGCATCGCCCAGTTCAAGCATATCCCCCAGCGCCAATACAAGTTTATCCGGTTCGGCGAATTCATTCAGCCAGTGAAGCGCGGCCAGCATGCTGGCGGGATTGGCATTATAAGCGTCATTGATCCAGGTTACGCCGTTTTTCTCGCTGATTTTCATGCGCATGCCGGGCAGTACGCAATTCTTGAGCCCGGCGATAATGCAATCTGGATCAATCCCCAGCGCAATCGCGGCACAGGCCCCGGCAGCGGCGTTTCCAGCCTGATGCGCGCCGGAAAGCGGCCATTCGAACCGGCGGGACAGATTATTCAAGCATTTAAAAGTAAGTTCGACGGCGCTGCCGTGCAGCTTTCCGCCCAGGTACGAAGCCCTGACGTCAGCCGCGGCTGTAGTTCCAAAACACAGTGTTTTGAATTTAGCGGCAGCCGCTTCAATAATTTCCATTCCGCTGGAAACATCCGGAATAACCGCCGTTCCGGCGGGATTGAGATGTGCGAAAATCATCGTCTTTTCCCTGGCAACGCCATCCAGATCATGCAAGTGTTCCAAATGACAGGGCCCGATCGAATTTATTACCGCGACATCCGGACGGGCACAACGGCTCAAAGGTTCGATTTCGCCGTGATGGTTTGTCCCCATCTCGATGACGGCGTATTTGTGTTTATCAGTCAGCGCAAGCAGGTTCTGCGGCACCCCTACCTGATTGTTGGTATTGCCGGCAGTTGCGTGAACAGCGTCAGGTCCGACGGCGGCAACGAGAATCGAGCGAATAATCTCCTTGACGCTGGTCTTGCCCATGCTGCCGGTCACCGCCACGGTTTTAAGCCCTTTCAGTCGATTTTTATGAAATGCTCCGAGGTTTTGATAAGCCAGCAACGTATCATCAGTCAGCAAAACCGGAATTTTCCAGGAGTGGTCAATCCGGTCTGCGAACTTCCGGTTGATGCACAGCGCCGCCGCCCCGGCGGCAACCGCTTTCGGCAGAAAATCATGGGCGTCAAAATTTTCACCGGCAAGGGCAATGAACAGCGCGTTTGAACAATCCTCCCGCGAATCGGTCTTCACCGCGGAAATACTAATGGGCGAAACCGGACTTTGATGCCATTGCCCTCCGGAAGCCTGCGCTATTTCCTGTAAAGTAAAAAGTTCAGTGCTCATTTCATCCTGGAAATAAAATAATCTATTGTCCTCTGAAGTCCTTCGCGAAGTTGAACCGTCGGCTTCCAGTCGAGAATTTCGTTGGCCTTGGTTATATCCGGTTTGCGCTTGGACGGGTCATCCTGAGGAAGCGGTTTGAAAGCCTTGCGGGATTTCGAGCCGGTCATTTCAATCACCAAATCGGCAAGTTCCAGCATGGTAAACTCGCCGGGATTCCCGAGATTAATCGGACCGGTAACTTCTTTTGGGGTATCCATCATCCTGACCAGACCTTCAACCAGATCGGAAACGTAGCAGAAACTCCTCGTCTGGGAGCCGTCGCCGTAAATGGAAATATCCTCATCCCTCAATGCTTGAGTTATAAAATTACTGACAACCCGCCCGTCGTTCGGCAGCATCCGCGGGCCGTAGGTGTTGAAAATACGCACCACTTTGATCTGAACTCCGCATTGGCGGTTGTAATCGAAAAACAGCGTCTCCGCACAGCGTTTGCCTTCATCGTAACAACTGCGCAGCCCGATACAATTTACGTTGCCCCAATAAGCTTCATTTTGCGGGTGTTCCAGCGGATTGCCGTAAACTTCGGAAGTTGAAGACTGGAGAATCGGAATTTTAAGCCGCTGGGCAATGCCGAGCATGTTGATCGCCCCCATCACGCAGGTTTTGGTGGTATGGATCGGGTTGTTCTGGTAATGGACCGGTGACGCCGGACACGCCAGATTATAGATGGCGTCAACCTCAAGAAACAGCGGCATGGTTATATCATGACGGATAAGTTCGAAGTCAGGGTGAGCAAGCAAATGACGGATATTGTCTTTCGAGCCGGTGTAAAAATTATCCACGCAAATTACGTCATGACCGTCTTTAAGCAAACGATCACACAGATGGGAACCGATAAAACCACCGCCGCCTGTAACAAGAATTGCTTTTTTGCTCATGATTGTTTAATCTTCCGGATGTTTTGTTTATTAGATTCTTTATTTCATAGTTCTATAAGTTCTATTTGCCGACTCATTCTCCTTTAAAACCCTCTTTAACCACAGAGACACAGAGACACAGAGAAAACCTTTTTTAATATTAAGACTTTTATCTTTTTACTTTTGTCTTTTATCTTAAATTTCCGGGTTCATTCTGACTCCTGACTCCCATTACGTTGCGCTCAGTCGTTCAAATTTAAAATAGTTTTGACTTTATCAGCGCGATAAACCACTCGTATCGTTGAATGATCATCAATCCAGTAAATCCAGGTGCTGTTTTCCAGCGTCGGGGTCCTGAATGCGGCCGGAGTTCCGTATGCCAGCAGAACTTCCCGCCGGTTCATGCCGGAAGTGACGATGCCCTTTTCAAGCTTGCTGACAGCTGCCGGGTCCAGGCCTTTGATCTGTTCCGCCTTATCGGACAGGGTGAAAATCTGCTTGAGGTAAGTTTCAACCGGAACCATCATCAACGCCTCATCAAACTTGATCGTGTACTGAATGCCTTTCAAGTCTTTAAAAACAACCTTCCGGTCACTCGCCCCGATAACTTCAATTTCAGTGCCGAACGGAATGAATTTCCCTTTTTGCATATTGACGGCGGATATCTCATCCGGGTTTTGATACCAGATATTGCATTTAGTATAAACTTTACTGTTCACCGGCTGCTGAAGCACCTCCGGCACAATTACCTCTCTGGCGCAACCGGAAAAAAGAACAACAGCCAGCGCCGCCGCGATTAACAGACTTTTATGCATATAACAATCCTTTCTGATTTCTGAATTTATGATAAAAAATACACCGCCTGCGCCATTTAACAAGAGCCAAAAAGCCGGTAATCAAGGCAAATCCGATGAAAATCATAATGTGTCTGTTGATTTTGGGTCGGAAAGAATAGTTTGCAGTTCCAGATATTCCTCTGTAATTAAGGTGACAATACCCCTTTAAGGAATATGCGCATCCGGATATTGGGCCTGATGTTCTTTGCGCTCCCACTCCACGAACTGCTTGTTCAATTCTTCCCATTTCTTGCGCGGCGGTTTGGGGCCTTTAACCCATTCGACCTGACGGCCGCGCCAGATTGAATAGATTGCCGGCACGATTTCAAGAGTGAGAATGGTGCTGGTGATCAGGCCGCCGATCATCGGCGCGGCAATACGCTGGATGGCTTCCGCTCCGGCGCCGTGCGCCCAGAGCGCGGGCAGCAGGGCCAGAGTGGTCATTCCCACCACCATCAGCTTCGGGCGGACGCGTTGTACCGCGCCGTAAGTAATGGCTTCGAAGAGATCGTACTGGGTCTTCATCCGCCCTGCCCGCTGCCAGGCGTAAAACGCTTCATCGAGGTAGATAATCATTACCGTGCCGGTTTGCGCGGCCAGTCCGGCCAGCGCAATAATCCCGACCCATACGGCAATGCTCATATTGTAATCCAGCAGCCAGAGCAGCCAGATGCTGCCGGTCATGGCAAACGGAATGGAGAGCAGAATAATGAAGGTTTCGGCAACGCTCTTGAAGTTCATGTAGAGCAGCACAAAAATCAGCATCAGCGTGAACGGCACCACCAGTTTCAGACGTTCGCTGACCCGCAGCATATGCTCGTATTGCCCGGACCATTCCAGACGATAACCGGCAGGCAGCAGACCGGCCTGCTCGATTTTTTCCGATACGAGTTTTTTTGCGTCATTGACATAACCGCCGATGTCCCGCCCGGCCATGTCCACATAGACCCAGCCAGTCAGGGAACCGTTTTCATTGCGGATCAGCGGCGGGCCGCTGGTGACGCGGATATCCGCGAGCTGTCCCAGCGGCACCTGCTGAATAACGTCCGGTTTCGCGGCGGCAGCCATCCCGTTGCCGCCGGTCGCCTGCTGCCCCGATGCGGCCATGATTGGAACGAGAACACGTTTAAGCTTGTCGATGTCATCGCGCAGTTCCCGGCTGTAGCGCACATTAATCGTGTATCGTTCGCGGCCCTCGATGGTGCGGGCAACCGCCATGCCGCCAATCGAAGTTTCCACCTGCGTGAGAACATCTTCGACATTCAAGCCGTAACGGGCGATTTCGGCGCGGTTGGGAATGATGTCGATATAGTAGCCGCCGGTGGTGCGTTCGGCAAACACGCTGCGGGTGCCGGGAACCTCCCGCATTACCGTTTCAAGGCGTTCGCCCAGCTTGCGTATTTCATCCAGATCCGGACCGAATATCTTGATGCCGACCGGGGTGCGGATGCCGGTGGTAAGCATGTCAATGCGGCCTTTGATCGGCATGGTCCAGGCATTGACCAGTCCGGGAATTTGCAGCGCCTCATCCATTTCCGTAATCAACTCATCCCAGGTCATCGGTCGTGTGTCAGGCCATACTTTTTTTAAAAAATCCTGCGTCCATTCCGGCGACCAGCCCGAATACCAGCGCGGGCACGGCACATGCCGCCATTCATTTTCCGGCTTCAACTGCACGACCGTCTCGAACATCTCCATGGGGGCGGGATCGGTGGCGGTTTCAGAACGGCCCGCCTTGCCATGCACGGTCAGCACCTCCGGGAACTGCTTGATAATGCGGTCCTGAATCTGCAAGACCCTGGTGGCTTCGGTGATGGACATCGTCGGCAGCGAAGTCGGCATGTAGAGAATGGTCCCCTCATTGAGCGGCGGCATGAATTCCGAGCCGAGCTTCTTGTAAATAGGGTAGGAGGAAGCCACCGCCGCCACGGCAATGACAATGGACAGAATGCGCCGCCTCATCAGCATGCTGACCCACGGATAATACATTTTGTGCAACAGGCGGCTGATCGGGTGCTTGTGCTCCGGAATTACTTTAGCGCCGGTCATCAGCACGATCAGCGCCGGGCCGATGGTAATGGAGAGAAAGGCCGTCCACGCCATCACGAAAGTCTTCGTAAATGCCAGCGGTTTGAAAAGGCGGCCTTCCTGCGATTCCAGCGTGAATACCGGCATGAAACTGACCGTGATGACCAGCAGCGCGAAAAAAAGCGGTTTCCCAAGCTGCTTGCAGGCCCCGATGATGATTTCCTGCCGCGCCTTGCGGTCGAGGCCGGGCGGGGCATGCTCCAATTTCTTATGCACATTTTCAACCATCGACACCGCCTCGTCGCACAGCACCCCGATGGAGATGGCGATGCCCGCCAGCGACATGATGTTCGTCGTCAGACCCATGAGATACATGGGAATGAACGCCAGCGCCACGGCAACAGGCAGCGTGACAATAGCCCGCGCCGCGCCGCCAAAGTCCAGCAGAAAAATGAGGATGACGATGGAGACGATAATCGATTCTTCGATGAGGGTGCGGGTTAGCGTATTGATTGAGCGGTTTATGAGGTCGGAACGGTCATAGGTGGTGACGATCTCCACGCCTGCCGGCAGCGACGGCTTGATCTCCTCCAGTTTAGCTTTCACCCGGTCAATCACCTGCAATACGTTTTGGCCGAAGCGCACCACCACGATTCCGCCGGTGGTTTCTCCTTCCCCGTTGAATTCGCCCGCGCCCCGGCGCATTTCAGGTCCGAACGCGATGCTGCGGGCCACATCGCGCAGCAGAACAGGCGTACCTTTGGCATCAGCGCCGACCACTACCAGACGCAAATCCTCCAGCGACGTTATGTAACCTTTGCCGCGAACAAGATAGGTAGTGCCGTTGCGTTCAAGCTCGCGTCCGCCCACGTCATTGTTGGCGCTGCGGATGGAAGACACCACTTTAGTATCTTTGTTTTAGACTTCTATGTTTTAAACGTTTTTAAAATTAACATATTAAGATGCTTGTTTATCAAGGACTTGCGCCCATCCATTCTCATAAATTTCTACTGCCGATGACATGATAGCCCATCCTTTTTCA
>CAIKZE010000269.1 GCA_903831825.1 uncultured Lentisphaeria bacterium
CTTTTTACTTTTTACTTTTTACTTTTTACTTTTTACTTTTTACTTTTTACTTTTTACTTTTTACTTTTTACTTTTTACTTTTGTCTTTTATCTTTTATCTTTTTACTTTTGTCTTTTGTCTTTTATCTTTTATCTTTTGTCTTTTATCTTTTTACTTTTGCTTCTTATCAGCCTTTGCGGGCGGTCAGCGCCCATTTGCCTTGCAGATCGTCCGGCTGCGTATCGCCGGGCAGCAGATCCCTGTAATTCTCCGCGACTTTACGGTAGGCGGCGGCATATTCCGCAATGATTTCCGGACGGTAATGCTTGAACCACGGGATGTTGAACGTCATGGCCTGGACGTTGTCGGTAACCGGCAGGTCGCCGGAATATCCGGCCCGGTTGGTCGGCTTCCCGCTGCCGTAAACATCGATGCTGGAAAACAGCGGATGCGTGTGCAGCGCGGCATTGCAGCCGGGCCTGCAATTCAGTTCTCCTTCGGCTTGGACGGCGTCGCAGAAGCGTTTCAGGGAAAGTCCGCCGAGTTCTTCTTTCTTATAGAGGCCATGACAGGCGTACCAGCCGCCCTTGGCGGAACCGGAATTTTTGGCCGGACGGTGGGCGTCAAGTCCGGGAACGCCTTCCAGCAGATCCCAGAAATAATTCATGGCTTTATTAATTTCCGCGCTTTCCGCCGGATATTTTTTCAGTTGTTCCAGTCCGACGACCGATGACAACTGGTGCATGCGGTATTTGTAGCCGCCCCAGGGGACGCCGGTTCCGGCTTTGAGCTTTTCATCAGTGACTTCGTTATGCCGTTCGTAGTGGGCGAAGACGATCGCGCGCTCATAAATTTCCCGGTTGTTGGTGGTCAGCATGCCGCCTTCGCCGATGGCGAACGATTTGCCGCTCATCAGGGAATATCCGGCAACATCGCCGAAAGTACCGACCATTTTACCTTTGTAAAGCGCGCCGTGGGCATGAGACACGTCCTCAATGACCTTCAGATTGTGTTTTTTGGCAATCGCCATGATCCGGTCCATGTCCGCCGGATATGACAGATAATGGACCACTACAATAGCTTTGGTGCGCGGCGTAATGTGCCGCTCGATGTCGTCCGGATCAATGCAAAGCGTCTTCGGGTCAATATCGGCAAAAACCACCGATGCGCCCAGCGTCAGCGCCTGGGTGCATGACGCCCAGTAAGTGATGGACGGACAGATAATCTCATCGCCGGCGCCGACGCCGACGCCATACATGGCGCATTGCAGCGCGGCGGTGCCGGAACTGTGCGCCAGGGCATACTTTACGCCGATCCATTCAGCGTATGCCTGTTCGAATTTTTTTGTAATGTCCGTGCCGGACATGTTGCCGTCGCGCAATACCTGCAAGACGCCGTCTTCCATCGCCTGATTGATTATCGGCCATTTGAACATATCGCCCGATTCTGAATTCACGGTTTTTGATCCGCCCAACAATGCCAGTTTACTCATGTTCTGCCTCTTTGCGAGTTTGAATATTTTTAAATGCCTGGAAAACCCGATTAAATTTTAAGCGGCAAATCCGCAAAAATCATTGTGTGTTCTGCTAACAATAAATTTGCCAACTCGATTAAATGATTACTATTATAACTCACCTTCCGAGAAAAGTCAATATCTTATTTTACCGATTATTCGCAAAAAACATCGTTGGCTTAAAGTTAACGATGGCAATGAGGTAATTTATCTAAACTTTTCTCCTTTTAAAGCCTGTTTGCCACAATTTGATTTTTATATGCGATCATGACATGTTCAACAACCCGATAATGCTGTCCGGAATGGAGGGTCACGCTGAATGGCGCTAAGTTAAGGGTTGTTTTGAGCTTGTACTTCCGTGTTCTTGAATGCATTTATTAAAGAGGTGAAAAACAAGTCTGAGGCAGATAAGAAATCTATCCAGGGAGATTCTTGAGCTTTCAACACCGGGAGTTATCAGAAGAAAATGCAATAATGAGCTCAAAAATCCTTAACTTAGCGCCATTCAGATCAGACCCCGCTGAAACAATTTTCGTAGAAAACACGTTGATTGCCTTGAATTTCCGATTAATTCACAAATAGTAACAGACGGTAAACAGAAAACTATTTAATAACTTGTTATGCATACATTCGGAGTGCTTGCCCTGGTCATAGAATATGTATCGAAAAGTCTCAGGCAGTTCCTATTGCAGCAAGTGCTTATGTTTGTGCCGGCTTGCTGTCAGGCAAATAGCCATTTAAACTGAAATCATAAAGGAGTATCATAAATGTCAAGCAGCCAGCAACGAGCCGAATTGCAGGCACAAATCTGGAAAATAGCCAATGATGTGCGCGGTTCCGTTGATGGCTGGGATTTCAAACAATTCGTTTTAGGCACCCTCTTCTACCGCTTTATCAGTGAAAACTTCTCCAACTACATCGAAGCCGGTGATGACAAAATAACCTATGCATCTCTCAAAGACAGCATTGTCACCCCCGAAATCAAAGATGATGCGGTTAAAACCAAAGGCTACTTCATCTACCCCGGCCAGCTTTTTGTTAATGTCGCCAAAAATGCCAACGACAATCCCAACCTGAACACCGATTTGGCCAAAATCTTCTCCGCCATTGAAAGCTCCGCCAACGGCTACCCGTCCGAACACGATATCAAAGGCCTCTTTGCCGATTTCGACACCACCAGCAACCGGCTTGGCAACACCGTCAAAGACAAAAACACCCGCCTGGCGGCGGTTCTGAAAGGTGTGGCAGGTCTTCGTTTCGGTCATTTTCAGGATAACCAGATCGACCTTTTCGGCGACGCCTACGAATTTCTCATCTCCAACTATGCCGCCAATGCGGGTAAATCCGGCGGTGAATTTTTTACCCCGCAACATGTTTCCAAGCTCATTGCCCAGCTTGCCATGCACAAACAAACATCAGTCAATAAAATTTACGACCCCGCTGCCGGTTCCGGATCTCTGCTGCTGCAAGCAAAAAAACACTTTGACAACCACGTCATCGAAGACGGTTTCTTTGGTCAGGAGATCAACCACACCACCTACAACCTTGCCCGCATGAATATGTTTCTCCACAACATCAACTACAACAAGTTTGATATTGCTCTGGGCAACACGCTTTTAGAGCCCCATTTCGGCGATGAAAAGCCCTTTGACGCCATTGTTTCCAACCCGCCCTATTCGGTGAACTGGATTGGCAGCGATGACCCGACACTTATCAACGATGAACGCTTTGCCCCTGCCGGGGTGTTGGCTCCCAAATCCAAAGCGGACTTTGCTTTTGTGCTTCACGCTCTCAGCTACCTCTCCGGCAAAGGCCGTGCCGCCATTGTCTGCTTCCCCGGTATCTTCTACCGTGGCGGCGCTGAACAGAAAATCCGTCAATATCTGATCGATAACAACTTCGTTGAAACCGTTATCTCTTTAGCTCCAAACCTCTTTTTTGGAACCTCCATCGCGGTCAATATTCTCGTTCTCTCCAAGCACAAGACCGACAACAAAACCCAGTTTATCGATGCCAGCGCACTCTTTAAAAAAGCGACCAACAACAACACCCTCACCGATGACCACATTGCCCGGATTATGGAAGTGTTCGACACCAAAACCGATGCGGATCATTTTGCCAAATCCATCGATTTTGAGAAAATCGCCCAAAACGACTACAACCTCTCGGTAAGCTCCTATGTGGAAGCCAAAGACAATCGCGAGGTTGTGGATATTACCGCGCTGAATGCAGAGATCCAGACCACCGTGGCAAAGATTACCCGCCTCCGCGCTGATATTGACGCCATTGTCGCGGAGATTGAGGAAGGCGAGCAATGAGCAGTGTACTTAACGAATTAATGAGTAATCCGGGATTTATGGAACCACGGATGAACACCGATAAACACAGATTAACAGAAAAGTCTGAAACTGTCCGTGTGCATCTGTGTCTATCTGCGGTTAAAAAAGTTTTGGAGCTGAAATCATGAGCGATGCAAAGAAAGAGTTGATCATTTTCACGACGGCAGATGGCAAATTATCAGTAAATACGCACTTTGACGATGAAACGGCATGGCTGTCTCTCGACCAGATGGCAGAGCTGTTTGAGCGCGACAAATCCACAATTTCCCGCCATATTAAAAATGCGTTTGACGAGGGCGAACTCGAGCAATCGGCAACTGTTGCAAAATTTGCAACAGTTCAAACAGAAGGAGCCCGCCAAGTTGAAAGACAAATTGAATTTTTCAACCTTGATGTCATTATTTCGGTCGGTTACCGCGTAAAATCCTTGCGCGGCACACAATTCCGCCAATGGGCGACTCAGCGGCTTAACGAATATATCCGCAAAGGATATACCCTCGATGACGAACGCCTTAAAAACGGCGGCGGGCGATATTTTCGTGAACTGTTGCAACGCATTCGCGACATTCGGTCGAGTGAGCGCAATCTTTATCAACAAGTAACGGATATTTATGCCACTGCCATTGATTACGACCCGAAATCCAGCATGACGCGGGAATTTTTTGCCACTGTGCAAAACAAGATGCACTACGCCGCTCACAAACATACCGCCGCGGAAGTGATTTTCGGACGCGTGGATAGCGCAAAACCAATGGTTGGCATGACCAATTTCAAAGGCGACTACATCACCAAAGGCGATGTGAGTATTGCTAAAAACTATTTGACGGAAAAAGAACTTACTGTACTGAACCTGCTCGTTTCACAATTTCTCGACTTCGCCGAATTGCAGGCGCTGGAAGAACATACCATGACCATGGCGGAATGGATTTCTGAACTTGACCGCCAACTGCAAGGTAACCGCCGGGAATTGCTCTCACACAAAGGGAGCGTTTCAAAGCAGCAAGCCATTGAAAAAGCTGAAAAAGAGTTTGAAACATACCGTGCACAAGAGATGCAGGAACTGGTCAGTGATTTTGACCGCACCGTGAAACAACTGACCCAGAAAGCAGCGGGAAAAAATAATGAGTAATACAAACTTTATGGAAAAACTGCTTGACGGGGTTGAGGTGCAGTGGAAGACGCTGGGGGAAGTGGCTATATTTCGTCGTGGTTCATTCCCACAGCCTTATGGTGAAGATAAATGGTATGGTGGTGAAGGAGCAATGCCTTTTGTGCAGGTTGTTGATGTTGGTGAAGATATGCGACTTGTTCAAGACACAAAGAATAAAATATCAAAATTAGCACAACCCAAAAGTGTATTTGTACCAGAAGGTACGGTCATTGTCACTTTACAAGGTAGTATTGGTCGTGTTGCCATTACTCATTATGATTGTTATGTAGATAGAACTTTAGCGATATTTGAAAAATTTCAGGAGGAAATTAATACGAAATATTTTGCTTATCAACTTCAAGCGAAATTCGAGGTTGAAAAAGAAAAAGCACGTGGTAGTACAATTAAGACTATTACAAAAGAAGAGTTCACAAAATTCCAAATCCCCATCCCGCCACTCGAAATCCAAGCTGAAATCGTCCGCATTCTGGACACCTTCACCGAGCTTACAGCGGAGCTTACAGCGGAGCTTACAGCTCGCAAAAAACAATACACCTACTGCCGCTACCAGTTGCTCGCCTTTGAAGAGGGTCAAGTGGAATGGAAGACGCTGGGGGAGGTTACTTTATCTACGCCAAATGTTAGATGGCGTGATACAGGCCGTACTTATCGTTACATTGATTTGACATCTGTTAGTCGTGAAAACAACACAATCATCGAAACATCTGAAATTTCTGCTAAAAACGCACCAAGCAGAGCCCAGAAGCTTGTATTAAAAGGTGATGTTATTTTTGCAACAACTCGCCCTGCCCAACAGCGACTTTGTTTGATCACTGAAGAGTACTCTGGTGAGGTCGCCAGTACGGGTTATTGTGTTTTAAGAGCGAAAATCGACGAGGTTTTACCTGGGGTGTTAAATCTGACGGCTTTAAATTTATATTTTTTCACTATTTTTATTATTAAATACTTGTTTTTTATCTTTTTTTGTGTATATTCCGATAGATTTATAAATCTATTATTTTGCTATATTGGAGCTTAAAATGAA
>CAIKZE010000270.1 GCA_903831825.1 uncultured Lentisphaeria bacterium
GCCAGGATTGAACTGTCGAAAATGCACTGCTTCAGCCTGTTAAGAGACCTCGAGAAAAAGCAATCCCCATATCCCACGGCCCAGTTCAAGAGGGGTTATTGCGCGGCAAGCGCGCAATCAACCCATATTCCTTGTTTTGACCATTTGCCATTCACCATTCACTATTCACATTCTTTACATTCTGGACACCACCCCTGTATATTTTGGACCCCGCTTTTCCCGCTTTTTCATTTTAGACATTTGCTCATAATGTTCATCCGTTGCGAACATTTGAACGTTTCGGACAATACCCGCCGACCGAATAGTTCTGGAACAAAGCATTTTCTCCGCGCTCGTGAAATGTTTTCATAGTTCCCCATTTTTAATTTTCCTTAAATTTAAAGTCTGTCATAAATCAAAATCCTTGTTTTTCGCACTAAGCCACAAAGCCGCAGAGGAAATCCTTTTTATCTTTCTGCTTTTCACCAATCACCAATCACCAATCACCAATCACCAATCACCAATCACCAATCACCAATCACCAATCACCATTCACTTAATTGTCTTACATATATAGTGATTTTGTCAATCCAAACGATGATGCCACACTCAAAGAGGTCGATAAAATGCATTTTTGAAACTCACGGTTTTGGCGACAAAAATATTAAAGCAGGTTTAAGCCACGTGCTCACTGAGGACAACTTTTTTTCACCATGAGGCACAGGAAGGAAATGAATCTAAAAAGTTTAAATCAATAAGCTAATCCGGCGGCATAAAAGTTTATATTTTTTTTAGACAAGGGGTTGACTTTTGTTTGGGAATGATGTAAAATTGTACTAGTACACCGCAACACCGGGAAATATAAATGCTTAGAAAAATAGACAATAGCAGTCCATTGCCGAAATACTATCAAATCAGCGATAGCATCAAAGAGAAAATTGCTTGTGGCGAATTTTCTGTCGGGAATAAGATTCCGACTTGCCGGGAACTTATGAAGTATTTCAACACCACGGTAGTAACGATTTCCAGCGCCATGCGTCAATTGGAAAATGATGGTTACATCAGCAAGGTACAAGGTAAAGGGATGTTTGTCACCGTTCCGGCAACCGCGGCCAGTAAAGCAGTTGCCGGCGCTGCCGTCAAGAAAGTCGGGATTATAATGCCGACGCGGGGAGACCTTTACCAGAATCTTTCCGACACCCTGGTTCATGAACTGGAACAACATGACACCTACACCATTCCACTGTCTATTACGCTGCTTGAGGATAATGTCAATCTTGAGCATAAGGAAAAATTGCTGAAAAAATATATTGCCGCCGGCTTTGATTCGCTGGTGATAAATGGCACCAGAGATTTTCCGTATAAATTGCTGTACAAATATCGCGATGCTTTCCGGCAGTTGAATTTTATTGCGCATTGTGAAAGCGGAATTGATTTTCCGGAAGCTAATGTCATTGTCTTTGACGCCGCCCAGGTTGGCCGCCTGGCCGCGAAATATTTGATTGAATCCGGCCGGAAAAACTTTCTTTGGCTTAGTATTGAAGAACCGTCCAAACAGTTGCAAACGCGAAACGGCTGCCGCGGTAAAAGTTTTGATATGTCAGCGCGGGAAGCCATGAAATCAGTTTTGCGGGAAGCCGGGTTCCCGAAGTCGGCGTTGACGGTTTTAAAGACATATCGGCATGGGGATGAGGAAAAACTTTCAGCCGCTTTGTCCGGGGTGTTGGCTAAAGGTCCGTCAGGAGTTTTTGCCATTGGCGATTTCCACGCGGTTCCTGTCTATCGAATTGCAACAATGATGGGGCTGGACTTTAAAAAAAGCTTAAGTATTGTTGGATTGTATAATACCTCATGGGGTGAAATCCTTAATCCTGCGATGACATCAATTTCAATCCAGGAGGCGGAGATTGCCGAAATCGCCGCTGACTGCATTATTAATCGCAAAACCGGACAGCGGATACTGGTGGAGCCCAAACTGATTAAGCGTGAAACGTAACGCAGGAATGGAAGCTATTATTGGAAAAGAATGTGTTATTTAAACAAAAAATAGTCTTGTTGCCGGAATTTTTTTTGGTTAAAATGTAATCAGCACAAAGAGTGAATTATGATTTTAAAGCGGATTGTAATCAGTGACGAGACTTTAATTCCCGGCGCGGCGGTGCGGGAGATCCAGATGTCCATTGGGATTAAATTGCCGCATGTTACAGCCTGCCGGGAGCTTCAGGCTGGTGATATCGTTCTGGCATGCATCACGGATGAAGCCGCCTCTGCGCTAATCCATAATGGATTAACCAATCTGCATAATGCCACGCCTGAAACGGATGCATTTCATACCATATCGCATCAAGGAATTTTATACATTCTCGGTGCATCGGGCCGCGGCGTCATGCAGGGGATTTATGCGCTTGCAATGCGGGATGAGTTTAAGAAATTCAATGAAAAAATCAACCATGCCGGTTCGGCTTCCATGGCTTATCGAATATTTGCGCTGATGGACCTTGGAGTATTCAAGCTGGATTTAAAAGTGCATGAACAGCCGGATTTTTCCGCGGAAGCTATCCGGTCCTGCGTCAGATACTTGAGCATAATTGGCGCCAGCCATGTTGCGGCAACAAATGATTTCTCCGGCGGAGAAGCCAAACACATGCATTCATATGTGGAAAGTTCGATTTTCCCGAATGCGTCAACGCCGGAACAAAGGAAACGGCTTAAAAAAGTGCTGAGGGCAATTATAGATGCCGCGAAAGAGTATGGACTGGGGGTATTTTTCGATTCCGCGCTTATCGCCGCCAGTGGAAATTCCGAAAATCAACGAAAAAACTTCATCAGCCGCTTTTCAGAAGATGCATTGTCTGAAACGGGATATTTTACTAATAATCAGGGCCTTGTCTTATGTTTTGGACATCCTCGAGTTCAAGCGTTTTATAAAGAACTCATTTATAATTTTTTTACTGATTTTCCTGAAATAGAATGTTTTCATTATCTTTCGCTTGATGCGGAAGGTGATTTCTGTGATCCCGAAAAATGTGACCGCTGCAGAGGAATGAGCAAATTTGATCAACGCGACAGATTTTCATTATTTCTTTCGGAGGTTATGGAAAAAGCCCGGCCCGGCATTCAGATTTTCAATTCCGGATTTGATTGGGACAGAAATGGATATGGAATGGAACAGTTGTTGTCGCGCCAGCTTTTATTTCCGCCAAATGTGGGACTGTGCATGGCCGCTTCCACCGATCCGGCGACTTATGAACGGCAATCACATGATTTTCTCAGAAAAGCGCGACGGATAACCTGGAAAGCTTCACAAGCGTTTATTGGGAGAGATGCGTTTCATCGTTTTGAAAACTGCAGGCTTCAATACGATCACATGATTGGCGGGTATTCGTTGGGAGTTGTTGCAAAAATAAAACGCTGGAATGATTTAAAAGCTGATGGTTTTTATGATATAAGAGGCAGATTTTATCCGGATGATTTTTATTTAAATTCTTTGATCTGCCGGGAAGCAATACTCAATCCTGTCATGGATGTGGAAAATGTCATCGGCGGAATCGCTGAACGTTTCTGGGGACGCGAGGCGAAAGACGATATTATGCAAGGCTGGCGTATTCTTGATCAGGCGGACAGCATTATGTCCAACGGCTATGCTTTTCCTTCAGCATCTTCTCCATCTCAATATTTTCCATGGTTTCCCAAATCATCGCTTCCGCTTCCGTGCGATACCTGGTTTGTAACATTATCGGACAGAGTTTTTAATGGACTGCCGCCTTGTCCGGCATTGGGTTATACATATCATGACGGAGATTATATTAATTGTCTCCATACCGCCGGGGTTTCAATGTTTGAAGCATCCCAATTGTATATGGAAGCTTCTTTGAATATTGAGAACGCCGTTAAAAAAGTAACAGATCAGGAGACTCCGCCCGAATGCAGCGTATTTATGGATTATAATTACCAATGGGAGCCTGAAAAATATCTGGTTTCGCACGGGATATATATTAAATTTATGTCTTATACCTCGGCGGTAATGGGCGCTTATTTTATTCTCCGAAGTACATATTTTCGTTTAGACAAAGATGAAGCGGCATACCAACAGGAAGCAAAAGACTATTTACTGAAGTATGCCGACAGCATTGAACGGCTTGCTGAATTCCTGGAAATGATGAGAGCGCAGGGGATCACTAATCCCCCAAACCTTGAGCTAGCTTGTCAAAAAGAAAATTTATTGTTACAAGCAAAAACAGTCAGAAAATATCTGGAATAAATAAAGAGATAGTTTTTTTAAAATAGCAAAAAAACAGTAATTAAACACAGGAGGACTTATGACTTCACGCGAAAGAGTAAAGAAGGCCCTGACATTTTCAGAACCGGACCGGGCGCCCCGCGACCTCTGGGCTTTGCCCTACATCTCGTTGTTCCGCAAGGATGAACTGGAAATCGTTCTGAAAAAATATCCGTCCGACATCGGCAGGCCGGAACTCTCCCCCGGCGGCGGCGGAGAAGATGAAATAAAGAAATTTTCCAAACCCGGCACCTACACCGATGAATGGGGGAGCGTATGGGAAATTGCGGAACCGGGAATCGTCGGGGAAGTGAAACAGCCGGCGCTGGCCGACTGGTCGAAACTCGACAAGTTCCAGCCGCCATGGGATTCGGTCAGGAATCGGGCTCTCAGCCACGCAAATAAATTCTGCGATACAACCGACAAATTCATGCTCTCCTCCGTCAGCGCCCGCCCTTTTGAACGTCTCCAGTTTCTCCGCGGCACTGAAAATGTTTTCATGGATCTGGCCTATGACGTGCCGGAAATCAGGAAGACAATAGCAATGATCCATGAATTCTATGTTTTTGACGTTTCCGCATGGGCTAAATCAAACGTGGATGCGGTCTTCCTCATGGACGACTGGGGCACTAACCATTCCCTGCTCATAAGCCCTGAAATGTGGCGCGCGGTCTTCAAGCCGCTCTACCGGGATTACTGTAAGATAATCCATGACGCCGGAAAATTTGTTTTTTTCCATTCGGATGGAAACATCGAGTCGATTTATCCGGATCTGATTGAAATCGGAGTGGACGCCATTAATTCCCAGCTCTTTTGCATGGACATCGAAAGGCTTGCTGAAAAACACAAGGGAAAAGTAACATTCTGGGGCGAAATAGACCGGCAGCATGTTCTGCCTTTCGGCTCCCCCGAAGATGTCAGGAACGCGGTTCGCCGGGTCCGCCAAGCCCTCGGAGACAAGCGCGGCGGAGTGATTGGCCAGTGCGAATGGGGCTCGGATAATTCCCGTGAAAATATCGAAGCCGTTTTTGAATCCTGGCTGTGAAATTTTTTTGATTAAAAAAGACAAGGGAAATTCCGATTGCAGGAAAACTCCCGAAAAAATAAAAAGAATACTGGAGAATAGAGATGAAAAGTTTTTCGTTTAAAGTTCGTTCCGTTCAACTCGATTTGGCCCGGCAAATGGAAACCGTAGACTTCATAAAAAGTTTTATCGACTTCATCGCCGGGAACGGCTACAACACCCTGGTGCTTTATTTGGAAAGCCGGATCAAAACATCTTCTTTTCCATTTCCTCCGGACGAAGAAAGCTATACTCCGGAGCAAATGAAAGATATCGTCCAATATGCCGGCAGTAAAAACATTGAGATTATTCCGGTGGTACCGGTGCTCGGACACGCCAATTTGTTTCTCAAGGATTCAAAAATGGAATCCCTCCGGGAAACCAGAGACGGAGTCAAAGGCCGCTTCGGCTCAAGTTCCAATAATGTTTTCTGTCCTTCGCAGAGCGGAACCTATAAATTCCTTGAAAAATATCTTTCTGAAATATGTGAAATCTTTCCGTCACAATACTTTCATATCGGATGTGATGAAAGCTGGGATATCGGCTATTGCGACCTTTGCCGGAAACGGCTGCAATCCGGCGAAACCCAGTCGGATATCTATGGAAAACATTTGCTGGAAATTCATCGCATTCTCACTAAAAAGCTGGGCAAGCGGCTGATCATCTGGGACGATATGTTCGAATATTATCCGGAAGCTCTGGAAATGCTGCCGCGCGACATCATTATGGCCTGCTGGCAATATAATGACGATGTGGAAAAGACCAAAGGACATTTCAATAACCGGGCAGTAGTTGACTCGCTGGCGCATTATGACCGGCTCGGATTCGATTATCTGATTTGCCCTGCTGACTACACGATCCACAATGTCGAGAGTTTCACCGGCTACGGCGCAAAACACCGGCCGCTCGGCGGCTTGATGACCACCTGGGAAAAGTCGGACTCATTCATGTTGCAGGTCATGCCCGCCATTGCCTATGCCGGGCGTTTATGGGCCTCCGGCATAAACGGGGACTACGATCATCTCCTGCAAGATGCGGTAAACAGCATCTTCGGCATTGATGACGAACTGTTTTTCCAGGCGGTAAAGGCGGTTTGCAGCAACGGACTTTATCTGGAACGCCGCACCAGTCTGGATGCATTTCTGACCAGGCGTGAAAATAATGCCGACTACGGCAGAACGCGCCTGGCGGATGTGCTGCTGGGCGTATTGCCGGGATATCTGGACAAAGTTAAGGCCGCTTCCCGCGATATCCTGGAGGAAATCGTGCTTGCGCTGCGCAGTGAGCAAATCAGCCATGAACTGAATGAACTGTTGCCGGAATTCTTCAAAAGCGACGCCGATATTCCGGAACTGGCCGCAAAACTGAATTCAGTCATCGCCCGGATCGAGATCATCGGGCAGGCCCGCGTCGCGATGTGGCGGCGGGTGCGTCCGGGCATCACTCCCTGCAAAATGGCGACAGCCTATGAGAATTATCTCAAGAACATGCGGGCAATACCCGCGCTGGCGGCGAAACACGGTTCGCTGAAGGTACACTTCATGCTGCCGGACCAGTATTCCGCGCAGACCACCAGAATCTTCATCAAATATGCTGGTGGGAATGCCTGGGAAAAGATCGCGGAAGGGTCTTTCAAGGAATTCACAGCCTACGACTGTTTTTACAACCGGCCGTTCCTGATTGACAAAGATAAAATTCCTGTCGCATTGAAAATCGAGACCCTGAGATACGGCGGGCAGGGGTTCACCTATTTCGAGGCCGAAAACCGCCGTGGCAGGTTTGTTCCGGCGGCGGTCCGCAATGTTACCGGCATCGTCACTGACCCGGAAAACCTGTTGAGCCATGACTGGCGCTGGGCTTTTGCCGGGGAAAGAGATACTTTAAAAGCGCTGCTGAACCCGGAATTGGCCGAAGCCGTTCACGGCTTTGAAATCGAACTGAAGCCGGATGCCATATAATGCTGGTCCCCGGAAATTTCATTAAGCTGGTTTTACGGCATCAGAGCCAATGTTTTTAAGGATTATTTCTATAATCTCTTTTCTGGTATATGGCTTGCCGAGAAAGTCATCGAATCCGGCTTCTTTATAAAGCGGAGTTTTGTCCGAAAGCACATGCGCGGTCTGTACGATATATTTTATTTTTTGCCCGGCAAACTTTTTCTGCAGCCATCTGAGGCATTCGAATCCGTCGGCGTCCGGCAGCGAAATATCAATCAGCACTGCGTCCGGTTTCATTCCGTCCGTGCATATTTCCCGCATGGCGGCAAAAGATGCGGCATTGCGGCATTGAGCTCCGGCATCATGCAATATTTTATCCAGATACATGATATTAGACGGTTCATCTTCAATGGCCAGGATATTTAAGCCTTGCAAGGAACCTGTTAATTGCACATCCGGAACGGCCGGTTCCTCGCATTTGTCTTCTACCGCTTTTGCCGGGAACGTTATTGTTACGGCAGTTCCTTTGTTCAATTCGCTTTCGAGATTGATTGTGCCGCCGAGTTTTTGCAGCAGTCTGTAGACAATGGTCAGTCCAAGTCCGGTGCCGCCGTATTTTCGAGTGGCCGACTGGTCCGCCTGATAGAATGGCAGCATAACGTTTGCCAGCTTGTCTTTTGGAATGCCGATTCCGGTGTCTTTGACGGTTATGCGTAATTTATTGTCTTCATAGCCGGCGATTACTTCAACGCCGCCGTGCTCGGTGAATTTGACGGCATTGGCCACCAGATTGAATATTATCTGTTTCAGCCGGCGATGGTCGCCGATGATTTTAGACGGTAATTTTTGCGGCCGGAAATCGAGCGAAATGTTTTTTTCTTTGGCTTTGAATTCAAAAGCACCGATGCTTTCCCGGATATTTTCGGCTGGTGCAAATACTTCATCCACTTCATTGAATTGTCCTGCTTCAATGTTTGAAATTTCCAGAACATCGTTAATTATTTCTTCCAGCGCCTTGCCGCATTGATTAATTACCTTGAGATATTCCTGAAATTTATCAATGTTGCTGATTCCGCTTTGGGGGAGCGCTTCGGTCAGAAGATTTGAAAAGCCGAGAATCCCGTTCAGCGGCGTCCTTATTTCGTGAGACAAGGTGGACATGAATTCATTTTTTGCCCGGTTTGCGGCTTCAGCTTTATTCATGGCGCGGCGCAGATCATCTTCCACCAGTTTGCGTTTGGTGATGTCGTGCGCGATATGGACGCAACCGGTGATTTCCCCTGCATTATTGCGCAGCGGCGTAGTGGAAATATCGAAAGTGCCGCCGAGCCGCGCTTCCACAATTTCCGCGTGTTCGCCTGTTCCGCTGTGCAGCATTTTTGAAAGCGGACAGGAAACCGGCGGGGCGGACAAGCCGTGCACTGCCTTATAGCAGTAACAGTCCCTCTGTTCCGGCGGACAGCCGAAGTGTTCCGCCATGGCCCGGTTTACGCGGATGATGCGGTGGTCTTTATCAAGCAGCATAATCAGGTCGGGCACCGCGTCAAATGTACGCTCCCAATCCTCCTTGGCGCGGACCAGTTCCAGTTCCGCCTGCTTGAGTTCGGTAATATCAATGCAACTGCCGATATAACCAAGAAAATTTCCGTCGCCGTCAAATCGCGGAAGACCGGTATTGAGCAGCCAGCGGAACACTCCGTCAGTGCGGCGCATCCGGTATTCCATGCGAAATGCCAGCCTGTCGCTGAATTTGTCGGTAAAAAGACCCAGGCTGCGCTGCAAATCTTCAGGATGCAGGTTGTCAGTCCAGCCGTTGCCGTAGTCCTGCTCCAGGGTGTGGCCTGTGAACTCCAGCCCTACCTTATTGACATAGTTGCATCCCATATCCGGACCGGTTGCCCAGATTATTACCGGCGCGCTGTCCGCCATGTTACGGAAGCGCATCTCGCTTTCCTTCACGTCCGCGAAGGCTGTCCTCAGCATTTTTTCCGCCGTGCCGGAGATGGACCAGAGCAGAACAAGCACGCCGCTGAACAGCGTAATCGCCAGGCCCATATCCCGCAGGAAATTGCTCCATGCCTCATTAGCCTCGGCAGTGACATCCAGCATTACGATGATGTAGGCTACTTCGTGTCCGGCGGCATCGGGCAGACGGATCACGCTGCATGCAAAATATTTTCCCCTTTGTTTGACGTTAAAAATCTCGTCTTCTATGCCTGGATGCGGGTGCAGTCTAATCCACTCCGCCACTTTTTCAGGCATCAATTGAGTTGTCTGGTGGGTTACCACGAGATCGGGATAAGCATCCCATTTTCCGGAGAAATCAAATATTTGTCGCCCTGTTTCGAATTTCTCACGGGTGGTATATTCTTTTCTGATAAGGGTCAGCAGATCAACATTCATTTCCATGGACAGGTGTCTGGTCAGATGTGCGATCTCGATGCCCAGTTCCAAATAGCCAATCGCTTTGCCGTCCTGTTTCCAGGGCCGGATATAGCGAAGGGTGAAAGCTCCCGTGGAGCCGAGATCAATACCCCAGGCATCCTCGCCGGTACGCTGTGCCGCAAGCAGCGTGTAACGATTAATGGTATCGCCGCGCTGCGGGGGATCATACACCCGTAGAAAACAGGTGCGGTCGGGCGCGATGAGGCTAAAGTGCGTGATTCCATATTCCCGTTTCAACTGTTCAAAAAACGGTTGAACAAGTTCGTTAAGCGCTGGAAGGTCCCGTTGCTGCCATGCCTTCAATATCTGCTGATTGCCGGCGATTTGATTACTTTGCGCTTTCAGTAACTGAACATGGGAGATGACGTTTCGATTCCAGTAGCGCAGCGTCTGCTCCGTGGTGCGGAGCATGATCGTGCGGGATGTTTCTCCGAATTCCAAATACTCATACGTTCCGTAGAGCGCGATTCCGGTCAGCATTGCGAGGGCAGTTGGAACAGTAATCCATGTGCGCAGATTCAGCATGTCCGGCTTTATGCGGCGGTTGTGCCGGTATATGACAACGGCGGCGCCGGCGAGCAGCAGCAGCAACAACAGGACAAGCGTGTCCAGGTACGGAGTACGGCAGGCGGCGTTAAGGTTGGCCTGCCAGTCATCGGCCTTGATATCAATGCCGATCACCATCAGCACCCTGCCGGTGTTCGGATCAAGGACGGGAGCGAAGGCGGAGACAAAGGTTCCCCATTCATCGGTGTAAGGCCCGACCGTAACCAGGCGTGTTTGTTTGAAAACCGGCAACAACTTTTCCGGAGGTTTTTGGTAGGTTTCACCGGGTGGTGCATACTGCGGGTCATCCAGCGGGACACTGTCCGGGCCGAAAATAATCTGGTTGTCACGCTCCGCCATGGAGTAGACCCATCTGGCATTCGGCACCATTTTTGCTTCATGAATCATCTGCTCCCGCATCTGTTCAAAGACTGGCTTACCCTTGTCCGCCGCTGTAAAGGAGAGTTTGCTAATCAGGTCCGGGTTGATGTTGCCGGCGATCTCCGCGGCCTGACGGAGCAGGCGTTCGCGCATTTCGGCATCCATGCGCGCAACCCGCTGGCTGCCGGTCCACCAGCCAATAGACAACAGCAGCGCCGACGCTACTGCTAACAGCAAAAATATTCCTATGGGCTGCCTGCTGATTGGTTTATCGCTCATATTTGAATAGACTACTCCGCAATTTGTTTATATTCTGAACTCAATATATGCCGGATAATTCTAAAAGCAAGTACTAAGAAAAGTCTCCAAAGTGGGAATAATGGGAATAATGGGAATAATGGGAATAATGGGAATAATGGGAATAATGGGAATAATGGGAATAATGGGAATAATGGGAATAATGGGAATAATGGGAATAATGGGAATAATGGGAATTCGCTTTCACCGGCATCCTCTCAGTCCCATAAGTCCCATTATTCCCATAACTCTCATTTTCTTTGAAGCTGATGTCGGAGATATGCTTACGCAGTTATAATCAAGCGATTCTGCCGTCGCACAGGATTTCGATGACGGCGGCGGCCTGAAGATTGGCGGCGATGGCGACGCGGGGGGCGGTGTAGCCGCCTTCCGATTCGAGCGAAGACTGACCGTCGCCGCAGATAATCATTTTCCCGCGGACTTCGGTTTTCAAAAGTCCGCTCCGGCCCAGCCCGGCGATGCCGGAGGCCGTGACAATGCAGCGGTCAGGATGCAGGGTCAGCCAGTTTCTGACCAGCATGGCTTTCATTTCCGCCAGGTCGAACGCTTCCACTAATATTTCCGCCCGGCCGAATACCGGTTCGATATTTTCCGGGGTAATTTTGCCGGTGAAGATTTCCACGTTGATATAAGGATTGATCCGGTTGATGTTCTGCTTTAACGCCTCGGTTTTGAACATGCCTGCCTGTTCCGGAAAAAATTGCTGGCGGTTGAGGTTGGACAGTTCAATCCGGTCGAAATCGGCAATAATCAAATGATGCACCCCGGCCCGCGCCAGCGCGACCGCGACATTTGAACCCAAGCCGCCGGCCCCGGCAATGCCCACAGTTATATTTTTTAACCGTTCCAGCACGCCAGGCGGATTCTGTGCGTAAAAAGCATTTTCGAAACTATCCCGGTCCATCATATTTATCCTGACCAATTTTTAAAATTACGTTTTTTAACGGCGAAAGCCTTATTTCAACGGACTGTCGGAGAATCTTATTATAAGAGGTAAGAATTTTTTTTCAACTATTTTGATTTTTTTTAGCTGATTATATGATTATTTCCGGAAATATTGCATTCATCGGCTTGACCAAAACAGGTTGAAAAAATACACATTTACTTTATTTCATCCTGAAAAACCCCGTCCTCTGGACGGGGTCATAGTTATGAGGCTTTGCCGGAATGGCTACCCTCGCTATATTCTTTCTGACCAAAGTCAGTTTCGGTTTTAATCTGAGCCTTGAAAGGCAGGACGGAGATA
>CAIKZE010000271.1 GCA_903831825.1 uncultured Lentisphaeria bacterium
ATCGCCGCGCGCATTTTTCAAGTGCCGCAATTCGTTTGATATGAAGATTTTTAACAGTGATTAATGATGGGCGATAGAACAGATATCAGAGATATGTAGCCCATTAAAAGTGATTTTATTTACGGCTCGATCCTAAGTGCGCGATGAAGTATTCCATTTCTTTTGTCCATGGCGATTTATCCGTTTTATCTTTCAGGATGACTTCCTGTATTTCGGTTTTGCCGGACGGGGCAATCTGTCCATGCGCCATTATTGCCTGATTCTTAATGTAATCAGAATAAATGACTCCATTATCACCCATGATTTCTATGCCGCAGAACCCGGACGGTGAAGTCCAGCCGCATTCGACATAGCCCATGCATTTATCACCAAATTCCATGAGCGCGACAACATTGTCGTCAACTTTTATATCTTTACGCAATGTGGCGGTTTTGCCGCTTACGGCAGTAACAGGTCCGATGAACCATTGCGCTATGTCAAAAGCGTGTACCGCCATATCCATCAATGCGCCGCCGCCAGACATCTTCGGATTATAAAACCAATCTGTTTTAGCCCAGCCTGGAAACGGCCCCATGTGAGCAAAACGGATTCTTATCATATAGGGATTACCAATCCTGCCGGCAGTTAATGCTGCTTTCGCTGCATTATTCAGGTCATTGAAGCGATGTGAAAATCCGACCATCAGGCGACGACCTGTTGCTTTTACCGCAGTTCTAATCGCTTCTGCTTCCTTCATATTTACTGCAATCGGTTTTTCAAGCAGAACGTCGGCTCCGGCATTCAGGCATGCTATTGCCATTTCCGCATGAAACTTATTGGGAGTGCAGATTGAAACCAAATCCAATTTTTCCTTAGACAGCATTTCTTTGTAATCACGATATACCGCGGCGAAGTTCCAGCCTTTTTCTTTAAGCATGGCGAGGCATTTTTTTTCAGGATCTGCCACTGCGGTGAGTTCACAGTTTTTCGCGGAAACGTATCCTGGAATATGACATGCCTGGGCAATTGCGCCTGCTCCGATTACTCCTACCTTGTACTTCTTCATGAGTTCTTCCTTTTTTACTATGTTTTAAATACTTGGGCTTTTAGAAAATCTATAGCCAGTTTTATATCTTTGTCAGGGTCTGCTCCAGTTTCGCGCTCCAAGGTAAGAGATTCGTTAAAATTGATTGCCTTCAACGCCACCAGATATTTATTCCAGTTCACCGAACCTTGACCTGGCGGGACTTCCGCGAAGAAGTCTCTGCTTCAGCGACAAGCTTTTCAAATCCACCTTCTGTATGGGAATTTGCAATTCCTCCGCATCCGATAATTCCAATTCTTAGAGAAGTCATATCTACTCTCCGTTAAAACGTTTAAACATTAAAATGTTCCGGCAACCCGCCGGTAACTCGTTCATTATTATAATTTAGGGGCGGCAGTGCTTTTCCGGACGATCAATTCCGGCTTTAGCAGAATGTTGCCGTAATCTCCTGCCGCAATCAATTTCAGCAGTAAACTCATGGCGACACGCCCAATTTCATCTTTGGGCTGAATAATGGTGGTAAAGTTGAATTCTTCCAATTGCGCGAACCACAAATCGTCAAACCCGACAATGGAAATATCTTCGGGGATTTTCAGGCCAGCGCAATTCGCCAAATGCTTAAGTTTGATCGCCTGCATATCGGAATAGGCAATAATCCCGGTTACTTCTTTCTTTTTGAGCGCAGGCGTCAATTCTTCGCTTTTCTTGAAAATTACCGGAGACGGCAATCCGGCTTTTTTAATCGCGTCCAGGTTGCCTCGGAGCCGGTCCGGCTCCACGCTGCAACAGGCAAAATATTTATGGCCCAGTTCGATCAGATGCCGGGCTGCCAACTGGCCGCCTGCGAAGTTATCGGTGGCAACATGAAGGTGCGGACCACTGTCCTGTGTGGAACAGAATATTGTCGGAATCCCACGGAATTCGATCATCTTCATGGCGGAACTCATATTCGAATAAGTGTCGGCAATAATGACTCCGTCCACGTTTTTTTCAAGGAATATCCTGAGCCGGGACGCTATTATATCCGGATCATAACTGGTAATCGCCGCTAATAAGCCGTAATTGGCAACCGCGGCGGTTTCTCCTATTCCTTGAAGAATGATATCATAGAAAGATCCGGTGAAACTATTGGCAAGATAACCAGCCAAGCAACTTTTCCCTGCTTGCAGACCGCGTCCAAAGTTATTCGGCACATACGCCCATTCGTCTGCGAGTTTTTTTACTTTGGACTTTGTACAATCCGGAATCCTGGGATCATCACGCAAAGCCAGACTTACCGCAGCCGGCGAAATATTCAACTCGACAGCTATTTTTTTTATTGTCATACGCATAAAATTAAATCTCATTAAAACGTTTAACTAAATTTTAATCTTCATTGGGTAAATTTCCCGTCCTCTGGGTCGGTTATTGCATTAGTTCTTGTTTTTGAATCTCCGGCCCGCCCGCAGGGCGTGAGAGTCCGTCCGTAATACCCCGTCGCTCTGCGGCGGGGATAGGATGGACGGAGGGATATTCTTTATTCGGCTGGTTTGCTCTTATTTTGAACTTCGGGTAGTTCTTCATCGTAAATCCGTGTTCACAACCTTGTCTGATTTCCATGGCTTTGGGTCCGGGGAAATTCGTGTAGGCAATCCAAACCCCGGACGGCGGACATACATAGTCGCCGAGATTCGAGATGATGAAAAGTTTGCATTTAGGATTGGCGCGTTTGACGTGATTGATCGGATCGTAATAATTCAATGCGGGGGTGTATGCAATATACCAACCGCCGACGATGCGACCGAGTTCGGTTCTTCCTAAATCGCAGTTCCACGGCGACCACGCGCTGCAATCGGTAACGTCTTTGTCAAGTCCGGTGGCAACTAATGCTTGAAGTCCGCCTTGACTTCCGCCGCAGGCGTAAAGGTCTTTGCCGTTCCATTCCGGAAGTGATTTCACGAACTCCAGCGCCCGCATCACCCGCAGAAACATTCCATTGAAATAGCAAGTGTCCGGATTGGCGTTTTCCTCTTTATTGAAGGCGTAATCCTTTAGCGTTTTCAAATTATCATAATATGCTTTGGGCTGACCGTTTTCAATTCCATGAGCGTTAATATTCAATAAGATTTTATTTTCACCGTCATCCAGATTTTTGTATGCGCCGCGAACACCGTAGCCCAGGAACGATACTTCGGCGGGCAGGGATTTTTCTTTGGCGTTTTTAGGCATAACCAGATAGCCGGAAACAGGCATTTTACCCGCACAGGCGATCTTAACATCAAAAGCCTTGACTTTGTCGCTGCCAGGGACTTCCTTCATTTCGATGACTTTCAGCGGCACGGAAGCCAGAATTTCCTTCTGCTTCTTCCAGTACGCGTCAAAATCGGCAGGTTCAGGAACCCCCTGAAGCGTTTCCGGAGCGACACATGCGCCGCCATCAAAAAAAATGGTTTTACTCTGTCCCTGCTGGTTAGGTTTGGCATTGACCGGTTTGCCGTCCTCACTCCAGGCGGTAACGTAAATGCGCACAAATCCCGGTTTGTTCGTCGAGCTTGTTATTTTGAATCCTTCCGCCGTGGAAACACCTTCACCGTTCTGGGTGATTCCGTCATCGCCGGTACGGGTCCATTTCAGTTTTTTCCCGGCGACTGTTTTTTCTCCATCCAACAGCTTGACGGTAAATTCCATACTTTCGCCAGGGTTGTAAATTGGGGACGGTTTATTGTGAGTTCCGAAAAGCGAGTAGTCTTGCGCGAATGACGCGAAGGCAATGTTCAAGCAGGCGGCCAATATGAAGATTTTCTTCTGCATTTTTTCTCTTCCTTATGTTATAATAGTTAAGTTTCTTTCCCGTAAATCTGTCCATGTCCGTTTTACTTTTAATCAGTCAGTGTTTAATTCCCGCTCCTTTTGGGCGTTCAACCTGAATCAAATTTTCGGCCCGCCAGTAGTGCATGGGAGTTCGGGCATAATACTCCGACGCTCTGCGTCGGAGATAGCCTGAACGGCAGAATTTTTTTTATTTTGTTCTTCTGTTTTGCCGTTTGTACTCAACTTACTTTCATCAATGGGAAGCTTTCTACCACTCAAGATAAACAGCGACATGTTGTGTTTGAAAAAAAAGAGAGACTTCTAAACAGGTTTTCACAAGTAAAAGTGTTCTTTGTATCTATCATATAACCCCTTTGCCTGCTGATATGCGGAGTTGGGACTCATGAAATGAGAAAATTCAAAAGTAATTATTTTCTCAACTCCAGCCATTTTGGCAGCATTAAGTTTAAGCAATAGCTTTTCCCATTTGATCGGTAGAAATCTGATTGGCATATCTCGGTCAAAAGTTTCGCAGTTTGACCAACTGGACATACCATATTTTAAAGTCAGCTCTTTATTGACACTCAGAAATTCGGGCAACTCATCAAATTCTACATGTCCATCTTGAAAAGCAACAATATCCACTCCTGTTCTGATGCCACTCATGATTTCATTCCATTCCTTTTCATGTTCTTCAACACTAATCCCTTTGTCTCCAGCAAGCGCTTTAGTTCCTTGAATATAAGGAGAAATCAGTACAGGAAGATTGCCGGAAATGGCTTTGCAATGCTGCCCCATCTGGGTGTAAGTCGGAATAATCGAACCTAATTTGCGGCTTACTTCCTGAGATAGATACCATCCCTTGAATGCCGGCCTTTTGCCATATTTCTCCCATATTTCGTCAAACACCGCCAGATTAATGTCAACCTCCCTTTTGAATTGTCCGTTATGCCAATATCTTCCCGAATCATAACCTCCCAAATAGAATGCCATACCGTATTTTTGACTCAATTCCAGGAACATATCAATCAAGTCCACTGGCGGCATATAACAGCCTTCCTGGCGTTGCAATACCTGTGACGGATAAGTCATCCAGCGCTTGTATCCACAGCGAATCAGGATCACGGTATCAATTCCAATAGCTTTCATAGCCGCAAAATCTTTATCCCATTCTTTTTTGCCCCAATTCTGATGTGGTATGTCGTGGCTGATCTCGTCCAAAAACGTTCCGGTAATTTTCATCTGTTATTCGCTTTCAAGTTTATTTAACAAAGTTAAATGGTTGACTTTTTTTGCCATTCGTGTTTATTTTATTCAATTTTCTTGCACTAAACTTTTACTTATTTTGCATAATCAGATTTTCTTGTCACCCTGCGTCAACCATACTTTAGCATCCTTTAAAGACTGTCCATTTTTAGCAGTGACGCGTATGCAGAAACCGGTGCCGCCGCCTCCTTGTTCCACCTTTAATAAAATACGATGCCGGCCTGCTGATGCAAATACAGGATGCACATTGGAATCGATGTCCACTCCGCGACTGGCGACCAGCGAACCGAGCATTTGTTCATCAAGCCACAGGCGGT
Organism: uncultured Lentisphaeria bacterium; assembly: GCA_903831825.1. Taxonomy (GTDB): domain Bacteria; phylum Verrucomicrobiota; class Lentisphaeria; order Victivallales; family Victivallaceae; genus CAIPAT01. The sequence continues at coordinate 5,398 of CAIKZE010000271.1, forward strand.
AACCATCATCGCTGCCGATATTAATGCTGATTTCCTGGGGTGATTGTATGTCTATATAAAAACAAACGTAATAACAAATATTCTCTGAAGGCGATAAAAACAATCCGTTCAAGCCTATCGTCACTAACGGAGACGGCACATGCCAGCCATGAAAACCCTCGACTCCATCCGAAGGCCTGCATTGCGTTTCGCCGCCTATTTTGATTAGATAATCCGTGTTTAGCCCTTTATCAGGGGGATTTGCAGGATTGGGAAAAGTCCCGGACAATAGAAAATCAGACACAAACCCGTCTTTGTCAGCCTCAAACGGGCCGGCGTTCTTAATTGGTACGGCATTCTCCCTCGCCGACTGTTTTTTTACATCCGCATGTTTCAGACGTTCAAGCCGTGCTTCGGCCTGCTTTTGCGCGTCATCCAGCCGGGCGGCGATATCTGCGGCGTCTCCAAGATAGTAGAGACGAGTGCTTTTGGCGGGAATCAATACATCAAACGATGTGACATTTTTAGCAACAACTTTCTGCTCGAAAAGGTCGTACACATCGCATTGCGTTGGCAAGGAAATATGCCTGGAGCCAGCTGTTTTTGTGTGTATACTAAGAAGATGCTGATTTACGCAAATAAAATCATCGTCCGTATCGTACAGGAGACAACCTGCGGATTTGGCTATTGCGCGCATTACGATTGACGGCACACAAACTGAGCCTATATAGATAGAAGTCCAATCAGAAAACGACTTCACCGCGAACCCGGGTTTACCATTGGCCTTAAATCTTCCCAATACAACCGAATCTGAACCAGTAACGGCAAAAAGGCCATCTAATTTGACCGGCATTATTGGCTCGGGTGTGCGATCATCGCCAATTTTCTGAGAGCGCAAACCGGTTGTGACAGGTCTTTCAAATACTCCCAGCCGGATATTCTTTGGCATATCAATCCCGCCTGCATTCCCCCCAGAAACATCAACCTCCTGCGACTGATAGCCAGGAATAAATTCGAACTTGAAACCAGTTAATTCCTTCATGTTTTCCAACGAAGGGCCGGATGGCGGGCGAAGCAGCCCCGGCGCATGGAACCACACAAGGCGCCTGTTATTATTTTTAAGCTTGCCGTCTATTTGCCGCCGTTCCTCATCATTTAGGTTAAACGCATTCAGAAATAATACCACTTTGTATTTGGCGAGAGCCTCATTGCTCAAGGAAAGCAGATCCGCCATCTCCCAATAGTCATATGGCGCGCCAATGCGAGACAACTCATGGATAGGGAAACGAATGATAAGGTTATTGGTGGCGACCCTGGGCGATACCAGGAGGCTATCTTGATGGACTACCACCGCTATCTCGGAAACTGATTTTTTTTCTAACGTTGCAACGGCCGAACTGATCTGCTGCATCGCAGTGAAAAGCTTTACGATATTTGGATCATCATACCATCCATACAACATTTCGTACCAGTAAGCACTTTCCCCGCTGCATAATGTCCGCCCAAAACTGCGTTTTAACGCTTCGCAGGCATCTTCTGCCGTATCCACTGCTCCATATCTTACTTCACTGCGGGCAGACAGATGCGTACGGATATCGTCTTCCGCTATGAAAAGCTTGTTATGCCGTTTGAGACTTTGTTCAGGGAAAGGGAATACCACCCCATCGCCCAACCCCCGGTTTTCATAGCTTGGCGGCGTGACCCAGAAATCAATTGCGGGAGAATTCAGAACCTCTTTGAATGAGGATTGCACATTGCCTTGAATGTATCCATAGAATGCTCCGACCAGAGAGCGTCCGGCGCTGATTTCTTTAAGTACCCGACCGAAGTAAATCAATTTATCTTGAAGCACATCGCTTTCACAGCGCATGTAGTCAATCGTACGCTGGTTAGTCGCAGGAACAAGAAAATCTCCAAATTCTTTCTTGACTCGTTGAGCTTTTGTCGGCACCTCAGCCGAGACAAAAGTAACCGACGGGTCATGCCAGGCCGTTTGCAGCCTGGCAACATCTCCGGCATAATGGCTGTAGAGCCAGCGGCGGAAGGAAAGCGTCATGGCATGCGAAAAATCAGTTGCTTCTCCGGGAGGAGACCACCAGTGATACCATTCGCCGGTACCGCCGCCGCCCAAAAAGTACCCGGCGATGTGCTGACAATAGTCCGAGTCCATCACGTGACCGACAAATTCTTCTAATGATTCTGCTTCATCCTGACGCCACACATCAGATGCAAACGAATATTTGCCCAGTTTACGGTCCAGATAATTGTTGTTTGGATAAGGGGCATACTTGCCGCCTTCCCAGGCAAAACATTCTTCAGGATGCTCACGGCTGAATTTTGCAGTTGGTGTCAAATAAATGCGGAAAATCAAAAGCGCGTCAGGAACTGATTGTAAGAGTTTGTGAACTTTTGAATCAATTTCAGGATTGAAAAGCCGTTGCGGCTTGCGCAATGATACCGGGACGAAAAAAACACGGAAGCCGGCCTTGGCCAGTTGCGCTCCTCTACGGGAATCTACCGAGCCGGTGTAGGCATATGGCCCCATTGGCTGGTCATCTGCCACAAATGTTGGAGCCCCGCCTACAGTCTCAATGCGGCAATTAGGCAACTTCATCGCATTGGGATGTACCTTGAGTCCAATTGGGTCCCGGGTTTCAAATGAAAAGGGCTTTGATAAATCTGAATCTTTTTCTCCTCCGGCGACATTCTCCACCCTGCACAGCAAAGTTGATAGCAGTAACAAAACCATTATATGGTTTTTGTTAAGGTTCAAAAAGTTCTTTCCAATGATTTTTTTTTGCTTTTCTTCAGCTACTCTGCCAGGTGCTTCGATTTCACTCATTGCGCTTCCTTTATATTCTTTTGTTAAGAAATTCTTGACATAGACTACTTGCATTGCCCTCTTTTTGACTGCCGAAGAGACCGGCGGACAAACTCACAAATAACTTCAATCAACAAACGGGACTTTCATCATAAAATTAAAAACTCACCCAAACCGGACTCTCTGGAAGAATCTTTTATGTCCTGATGATTTATCAATGTGTCATCCGCGGAACTGTAATAATTTAGGGTACCGTAAATATATCTTGCAGGGTGTCCCCACGCTTGACGTCTTTACGCATTACATGCCCATCGCAAAACAGAAGATTTAGACTATTCGTGTGCCGCATCCTCGCCTTTCTAGTTGTATCCGTACCATTATCGAGATCAACTTTTGTGGCGCTTGGATCTGAAGTTTGAAGGTATCCATCGGTTAATATTGCGATGCTTGCCGGGAATCGAATCTTCTTAAGAGCAACGCCATAGGTGTGATAATTGGGCTGAAAAATTGCCACGTAGATGTAACTGGTCGTGAGGTTTGTAGTTTCCTTGTCCGAAGGACAGTAATATAAACATTTTCCATTGTTGTAATGTTTTTTGGTGCTCACTACGAAATCGTTATTGAGAGCGTTTACATAACTGCGCATTTTCCAATGCCAGTAGTTCTCCCACCAGTTTGTTTCTGTTGCTAAGCAACTTACGGGGAATTGCTCCTGATAATCGTTTGCATATGCAAAAATTGCCACGCCCATCTGCTTCATGTTGTTCGCGCAGGCAATTTCTTTGGTTTTTTCCCTGACTTTTTGCAATGCCGGAAGCAGCATGCTCATGAGGATAACAATGATGCTGATGACTACGAGCAATTCAATGAGCGTGAAATTCGACATTTTCCCTTTATGAAATTTGTAAAGGTTCAGTGAATTGTAAAAAAAATTGTGTCCCTTGAAAAAAAGACGCTTTTTTTCAAGCCTGTTGGTTTGATGCCCAAGTTCTTTCATGGTTTGTCGACCTCCTTTTGCTTTTGATTGGAGACTATTGACATACTAGTTTAAAAAAATAACTTGTCTATAGAATCGCGACCTGATGCTCAACTATGGGTAGCCGTTTTGCCGCAGCCAAGACGGAACTCCGGTGAAAAATTGTTTTTGTTGCTGTTTTATCTGATGTTGACGTGACAATGCGGGAATTTACGGTTTGGCGCAAGTCCAGCAGCCAAGAGTTATCGCGCGGATAGTTTTTGATAGTGATTTGATAATCCAGCTTATCGTGAATCAACGCTATAACAGCATTTCGCCCAATATGGCTTTCGAGAAGCCTAAGTGCCCGCAAATCCTGTAGACCGTCCCGAAAAACTTCGTAATGCAATGAATTAACAGGTCCGTCCTCGCCGGGATAAACCATAAATGAACCGCCGCCGCAAAAGGCACGTCCCGCATCGGTGACTTTGAAAGGATCTATATCCTGTTTCAAAGAATACTGAGTATACCAGAAATTGTAACCCCAGTTCAAAAATCCGTCCAAGTTGTACAAATACAGGATTAAGCCCATGATGCGATTGCGCGCCGAAGGCATTCCAAACTGACGATTAGGCACTTGCCTGTAGCCTCCGCAATAGTAGACCCATCTTTGTTTTATATCTTCAGGCATGAACTCGTCAATATGCTCTGTATTTGGAATTGGATATTTTACAATGCCGCGTTTGAAAAAGCTCAGATCCGATAAGGCATCGATAATCGGGAAATCATCAGTCAGTGAATACAGGAGTTCAGCGGCATTGCGATATGATTCCAAAGATATCTCCGTCGGTTCGTCAGAAACATGAAAATAGCAGTACCCGGATAAGTTCATGCTTCGGAGGAAATCAAGAAGTTGCGGCATAAGCTGCTGTAAGAAATCCTTGTATTCAGGAGAATCAGAGGAAACATGCCAGCCGAATTTCTTTTTATCTTCACCATTTTCACGGACGATTATCTTTGGCGTGAAAACAGCCCCCCATTGACTGAAAGCGTGCGACATTTCAAAGTATTTAATGCCGCTCTCGCTGGCCAGATTGATCCAGCGCCGTAATCGGTCGAAATTGAAGCGGTAGCGCCCATTTTCAAGCTCAATATCAAGTAATTGTGCTGTTGGCCGTTCATGCCCGACCGCCGTGTCCAGCGGAACTGTCCATAATGGCGTTAAAAGCATATTAATTCCATGTTCAGCCATATTCTGGAAATATTTTCCCATTAAGTACCAGTTTTTTTCACTCCAGCAGGGAATCCTATAATAAGTAAATATGCAATCGGCATAAAACCAGTTGGTACAGATAAGCAGCTGCTCCGGCAGTTCAAACGGCAGAACTTCAAGGAATAAACATTGCGTGTCAGAAAAGAAACCGTAATCTTTCTCTGATGCCGCGGCGTGATTGTGGAAATGAAAAATGGTAGGATAGCGTCCGGCTGGTAAATCTTCCGGAATGTTTATGGATATCCATAACGCATGCCAATGGCGGCGCGATATTTTGAATGATTTCTCCCTGGGATACAACGGGTCCGGATAAAGTCCTGGTTCGCAACTCAACACGTGCGGATCATCCGGCATAGCCGGCAATTCGCACGGGACCAAGCCTACTTCGTAAACTTTAAGATATGGCAGCAATTCCGATTCAATCTCGAAATCTACCCATATATTCTCTTCCGCACGGCAGGCGATCTGAAAAGAAATATTCTCTCCGCGCCCGGCAGTAAGGTTTGCAATGGTGTTTGCTTCAAGTTTTTGACGACAAAATACTTTTTCAAGTGAACTTATAAGACGTGATTGAAAAAACGCCATAATAACAACACCCTTCTAAATAAATTGAGTGTATATTTTTCGTGCGTTGTCCGAAAGAATTTTTTCCCGTTCCTCCGGCTCGCCCCATCTGTAATAGTTGCCGCCGATCATTTCCAGAAACATTTCCCAGAAATCCATCAGTTTAAAAGCATCGCGGTGGCCCTGTTCATTACCATAGCATAATGCATCGGTGGCGAACAGAACCTTATCGTTAAAATACCGTTTTTCAAAACCGTCGTGACACTTGCGGTCGAGATTTTTGATCAGCCATTCGATATCTTTGCGGTAGCCGCTCAGATCGTGGTAGATGTTGGGATAATAGTATAAATTCTGCGCAGTTTCCTCCAACCACGGATAGCCGAGATGGCCGCCGATCAGGGTTAAGTCTGGAAACGCCGCCGCGATAGTCGCCAGTTGCGCCGGTTTCATATTAGTTGGACCATACGAGAGATTCTGACCCATTTGTTCGTATGGACATTTTTCCAGCAATCCGGTATGGAAAAGAATTGGCATGCCGAGTGCAGCAGCACGTTCATAAAAAGGAAAATATTCCGGAGTGTCATACGGTTTTTCCGGACGGTACGCTTTTAATCCGAAAAATCCGTTCTCCTTCAGACGGTCAATGTTATCCGGAGTCAGGCGTAAGTCCAGATAGCCGAACGGGATAAAGAAACCAGGAAAATCTTTGGCCGCCTGTAAAATTTCAGCTTCAGCGGCAAATGGATTGGTGGACAGTTCACAACCGCTGACATCCATCAGCCAGACCTGTTCCAATCGCCCGGATGCCGCGATCTTATCAAGATCGCGGGGCTTACGGCAAAGATGAGCATGCGCGTCTATAATCATACTGTTGTCTTAAATTATGATTTTGGGTGCTGTCGCGGTCGCACGGTCGGTTGCCACAATATAGTTCCGGTGATTTCTGATATGGGTAACCGGGTAATCGTCGCCGGGGATGCCCAGCACAGAAATTCGAAGTACGGTATTGGCCCAATCCATGTCCGCGTATTCGTTACGGGTCATCAAAAGCATTTTCCGGGCGCCAAGACACTGTTTCATGCCCAATGTAATAGCGCGACGGGGAAAGTTAATCAGATTTCCGCCGAGGCCGTGGCGGACCGCATCAACGGTGCGGGTGAAGTCGTTGATGTTCAGGATGCGCGGGCCTGTGTCCTTAACTCCTGCTTCCGGTTCGTTAAACGCAACATGCCCGTGAATTCCGATACCGCCGTAACATACTTCGATGCCGCCGGCATCAGCAATCATTTCAGGCAGTTTGTCCAGGTTTTCCAGCGTCGGGAAAATGCGTTGATTTTCCGGCATCAGCAATTCTTTATCGACCAGATTGAAAAACAAGCCGTTGATCTGTCCGCGAAAACTCAGCGGATGAGTGGATGGAATCAATTGATCGCTATCGTCACAGTATTCGTCCATGAAGAAGAACCAGCAATTCTTCAGGCTGATCCGTTCTTTGTTGATTTTTTCAGCCATTAACCGATATGGTTGCGTAGGACCGACTGGCATGATGAACGCGGTCGGGCCGTGTTTTGTCATGCTCCGGCGGAATTCGTTAACCATTTGTTCGGCAAGGTAGTCATAAAGTTCATCAAGGGTATTGGTCACTACCAGATGTCCTTCGCTTCCCGCCACCAATTCCTCCACGGAAAGTTTGAAAATAGATTTGATTTCATTGCTTCTGTCGGGACCGATTTTTACTTGTTTCATGTTGAAAATTATCCTTTATATGGTAAATTTGATACAATGTGCTTGTTATTAAGTATAACCGAAATACACTATAATAACAATATGGTTTTTGATGTATTGATTACACTTTTGTAGCATATTTGATGGAGGTGATCTAATGAGACGAATTATTTGCAGCAGAACTGACCCGAATAAACTGCCATCGTTGCCGTTGCCGTTTTACGTACGGTCGTGCGGATACAACGAGGCCGAAAATGCCTGGACGGAATTTTTCCCTGCCGAAGCCAGAAATTTTGTACAAATATTCTGGTGTGTTAAGGGTAAAGGAGAAATCCGTATCGGCAATTCCAGCTATGAGCTTCATAACGATGAGATCATTTATTATCTACCTGGCGAATACCATTTTCTCACGTCAAGAAGTCCGCTATGGGCTTATCACTGGTTTACTCTTGACGGGCCGATGGCGGTCGCTTTTATGCAAGGTTACGGTTACCCGCGCGAGACAATGCTGGCCGGACCGTGTCCGGTTGATCTTTTCCTCCAGCTTGAAGAACTCATGCGGGAGATGAGTCCATATAGTCAGCGTAAAATGCTGAGTATTGCCATCGATATTCTTGCCTTGGCCGGAAGTCGAGACGACTCGAAAAGCTCCTGCGGACAAGTAGTCAGCCGCTTTATTGAACTTAGCAAGAAAAACTATTCAAATTCAACGCTAAACGTCAATGAACTTGCCGATCAATTAGAGATTCATCGCACGACATTGACCCGTCTCTTTAAAAAACGGATGCTTATTTCGCCTGGAGAATATCTGATGCAATTGAGGCTTCAACGGGCATTATCGCTTTTGCGAGAAACGGATCATCCTGTTTATGAAGTCGGCGAAATGGTCGGAATTCCGCACCGTGGTTATTTTTGCCGTCTGATCCGCCGTGCGGTCGGAGTCAGCCCCAAAGCTTACCGCGAACGAGTTAACTACGGATGAAAAACAAATTAAGCCGGAATCGGACTTGTTAACATTGAAAAGTACGGCGGATCGGCAGGTTGCGCTTACTCAACCCAGTCAAGTTTCTGCAAGCCATCGTTTTGAGCTTTACGGATTCACGGTTTTAAAACAATCTGTTACTGCTGAGCCATTCGTAATATTCTTGGACAGTTTTCTTATTTGCAGCTGACAATCCGGCGACACAGAACCGCCAGAACTGCAACAGGGTTGTGATCACTGAAAATGGCATCGAAATCCTTTAGCTCGGCAAACTTAAATAGACCGGTTCGACCGAATTTGGTACTGTCAAGTAATAAGTATTTGCGAACTGACATCGCCATTGCCTTTTCCAGAAACTCTGCATGTTCTTCGTGATAGGTGGTAACGCCCTCGACGGCAGCACCCACTGCTGAAACAAATGCTTTGCCGATCCTTAGTCGCTGCAAGCCTTCAACTGCACTCTTACCTAAAAATGAATTGAGTTGACAGTTATAGTTTCCCCCCAGTCCGACCAGTACGAACTGCGGCGGAAACAGACAGAATTCCTGAATGATGTGGACCGAATTGGTGATTATCGTCAAGTTAGGGAATTGCAGCTTCTGAATTTTTCTAGCCAGATGCAATGCTGTGGTGGAGGAATCTAGAAAGATGATATCACCGGCTTCAATATACGGCAAGGCCAATTCCGCAATAAAGGTTTTTTTCTCGATTTCCTTATTGACTCTGGCAGAAAAATGGGAATCGATGGGAGCTACGGGTTCTTTTCCCTGTATTAACGCCACGCCGCCGTGAACTTTCTGGATTAGCTTTTTCCTGGTCAGTTCGGTGATGTCGCGATGGATCGTGGCCGGAGACACGTTGAACTGTTTCATCAGTTCGTCCATCGAGCAATACTTCCGCTCTTTCAGAAAGTCAATAATTTCCAGTGAACGTAGCGTTTTCATCATTAACCTTTATTTTTGTTAATTCTAAATGTAACCCTGAGAATGATAAATGTCAAGCCATGTCAATCATTTAATTTCTTTTTATTATCATAATTTTTCATATAATTATCAAATTATTTCATTTATGGCTTGACATATTGCGGTTGCGGTTATAATATCTATAATATGCAAACGGAGTTTTATCAGGGAAAATGAACAAATCATATGATCTTATCGGTTTAGGCTATTGCGGAGTGGACTATCTTTGCCTGACGCCATGCATCCCCGTGGATGATAAAATCGAGGCGCTGGCGACTTTAACCCAAGGCGGCGGACCGGCGGCGACTGCGACTTATGCCAGCGCCCGACTCGGAGCAAAAACCGCCTTTATCGGAGCAATTGGCGATGACGAGCGCGGCCGGTCGATTGTAGCCGGACTGCGCGACGGTAACGTGGATACCTCCGGCATGAAGATTCGAGCGGGAGCAGAGTCCCCGGCTGCATTCTGCTGGACCGAAAAAACGACCGGACACCGAAGCATCGTCTGGACGCGCGGTGACGTCAAATCGCTTTCTCCTGAAGAAGTCAACACCACAATGATTAAATCGGCGAAACTGTTGCACCTCGATGGACATCAGATGGCGGCGGCGCTCCATGCTGCGCAAATCTCCCGGACAAACGACGTAACTGTTGTAATTGATGCCGGAACCATGGTCCCCGGCATTGAAAAATTGCTGGCGCTGGCGGATATCATTATCGCATCAGAAAAGTTTGCGGAGCGCTTTACTGGCGAATCCAACCCGGAAGTTTCGATCAAAAAACTTTTCGCCAACAATTGCCGGTTTGCGGCGGTGACGATGGGGGTGGAGGGCAGTATTGGTTTTGACGGCAAGACAATTTTCAAGCAACCGTCGTTCAAAGTAAAAGTAGTCGACACTACCGGGGCGGGAGATGTTTTTCACGGCGCGTTTGCGTACCGTTATCTCAACGGCGGCGACTGGCCGGCATGTCTGCGTTTTGCGGCAGCAGTTGCGGCTTTAAAATGTACTGAATTCGGTGGACGTTCCGGCATTCCGACCCTGGCTGAAACCGAACGTTTTTTACAGGAGCATGAAGTCAGGTAAATAAATAAAAGTGATACTGTAATACATTTAATAGAAGAAAAAATGGAAAAGGATTTTATCATGGAATATCTGAAACATTATCAGCCCAGGAACGGATTTACAAAAATTTCAACTATCGGCGATGGCGATCTCAAACTGACCGAATTCGGTATTATCAACCTGAAAAAAGGTGAGGAATATAATGAAAAGACCGGAAAAAGCGAAGTAGCGCTGATCATCCTTGGCGGCAAGTGTTCAATCGCCGGGAATGGTTTCAGTTTTAACCATATCGGAGACCGCAAAGACGTGTTTTCCGGCAAACCATATACGGTCTACATTCCTTGTGGAAGGAATTATCGGATCGTAGCAGAAATCGATGTCGAGATCGCCTGGACCGCCTCGCCGTCAACCTTAAAAACGGAACCGTATGTAATTCATCCGGACCAAGTGAAAGAGGCCCATCTGGGCAAAGAGAACTATCAGCGTGATGCCTATCTGATGCTGACTGATGTCTTCCAGTCGCAACACCTTTTTATCGGCGAAGCCTATGTGCCATCGGGCAACCACGCCAGCTATCCGCCGCACCGTCACGATTTCGACAATTTACCCGTAGAAGTCGATATGGAAGAACTCTACTTTTTCAGATTCAAACCGTCTCAGGGTTACGGCGTCCAGAAGATTTATACGGATGACCGCAGCATCGATTACACCTGTACTGTGCAACAAAACGATACTACGTTAATTCCACGCGGTTACCATCCGGTGATCAACGCTCCCGGTTACACTATGTATTACCTGTGGATCATGGCCGGAGTCAACCACCGTAAATTTCTATCCGTAATTGATCCGAACCATAAATGGATTCTGGAGCAGAAGTAATGAATAAAGACTTGTTACTTGGCATCGACTTCGGCACTGGCGGTTGCAAGATCATACTGATCGATACCGTCGGAAACATCGTAGACAGTTGTTCCGGCGAGTATCCCTCCAGCCACCCGCATCCAGGCTGGGGGGAACAGAATCCCGCCGACTGGTATGCAGTCATGTGCCGGTTGCTGCGTGAAATGAATCCGTCGCAACACGGACACATTCTCGCCTTGGCGATGGATAGCTATACTCACGGCGCAGTGTTGCTCGATGAAAAGATGCAGGTTATCCGGCCTACCATTATCTGGACTGACCAGCGCAGCATCAAGGAATGTGCCTGGTTGAAAGCCAATCATTTTGACTTGATTTTCAATACCGCCTACCAAGCCCCTGCCCCGACTTGGACGCTGCCGCAGATGCTTTGGCTCAGGAATAACGAACCGGAAAACTTTGCCCGGATTAAACATATTTCGTTCGTTAAAGATTACATCCGTTACCTGTTGACCGGGGAGTTGGCCTGCGACTGCATTGAGGCGCAGGGAACTTTGTTCTGGGATATGAAAAACGGCTGCTGGTCGAAAGCGCTTTGCAACCTGGCCGGAATTCCGTTCGATGCATTGCCGCGCATCGGCAAACCCACCGATCTCGCCGGGCAAATCACCGCCGCTGCGGCAGCAGTCACCGGGTTACCGGCAGGTCTGCCGGTAATTATGGGGGCGAGCGATTCAGCCATCGAAGATTACGCCGCCGGAGCAATTGCGCCAGGACAATGTATTCTCAAACTGGCAACTGCCGGCAACGTAAACGTGATGACCGCCGCCGCGCATCCGCACCCGGAAACGCTGACTTATTCGCATGTGGTGCCAGGCATGTGGTACACGGTTACCGCCACCAACGCGGCCGCCGCCTGTCAGCGCTGGTTCCGTGAATTATGTTGCGGCACGGAAAAAATAGAAGCGGAAAAGCGGGGCATCAATGTTTACGAATATCTCAATGAACTGGCCGAAGCCGCACCGCTCGGAGCGAACGGGGTGTTCTTTCATCCATACCTGATGGGCGAACGGTCACCATACTGGGACCCGAACCTGCGCGGCAGCTTTACCGGGATGAGTATGGGTACCACTAAGGGCGATCTCTCGCGGGCGCTGCTCGAAGGAGTGGCTTTTTCACTGAAAGACTGCTATCGGACCATCGAAAGAATGGGCTTGTCCACCCATGAGTCGATCCTGATCGGCGGCGGAGCAAAGAGCAAAATCTGGAGCAGGATCGTCTGTGACGTTTTCAATACTCCGGTAATCTGCCCGTCTGGATGCGACGCTTCGTTCGGCAGCGCGTTGCTGGCGGGTGTCGGTATCGGCGTATTCACGGACGAGGTCAGTGCGGTTAAGCAGTGCCTAAAACTTGATCGTATGTTGACCCCGATTCCTGATAATGCCGAGCGGTACCAGCAGTTATTCGTCCAATATCGCCGGATTCACGACGTATTGGCAGACGTTTACAAATTAATAAAAAATGAAAAAGACTAAACAAAAGAACAAGGAATTTGTTTTGGCGTTGTAAACTAGATTAATCTCGTCTTTTTTCTTAAAGATAAATCTTTAACATCAAGGAGAACAACGATGTCTATGATCAAAGAGAACTATTTACTGTCAATGCTAGAAAGTGAGTTGACCGATGCCGTGGGGCGGGACTATGTGTCAACCAATGCGGCCGACCAGCTCGGACACTCGATCGATTACTATTGGATCCCGGAAATGTGGCATGACCGCGGCCGGGAGAATCCTAAACCGGACTTCATTGTCCATCCCAGTTCGGCGGAAGAAGTCGCCAAGGTGATGAAGATCGCTAATAACTATAAAATCCCGGTCACCCCCTGGGGCGGCGGCTCCGGTTCGCAGGGCGGCGCGTTGCCGATGTATGGCGGCATCATTCTCGACACCAAGCGGATGAATAAAGTGCTCGCCATCGATACCGCATCGCTGACCGTCACCGTCGAAACCGGCATCAACACCCAGCATCTTGAATGGGCAGTGGAAAAAGTGGGTTTTTCGACTATGCATTTTCCGGCGTCGATTGCCTGCGCCACCCTCGGCGGATTCCTGGCCCATCGCGGCACCGGTGTGCTCTCCACCAAGTACGGCAAGATCGAAGACATGGTGATGTCGCTTGAAATGGTCACGCCGACCGGAGAAATCATCAATACTCTACCTGTACCACGTCATGCATCCGGCCCCGACCTGACCATGCTCTATCTCGGCAGTGAAGGCACACTGGGAGTAATAACCAAAGTCACCATGAAAATACATCCGGTTCCCGAAGCGCGCAAATTCCACGCGTTTCTGTTCAAGAACATGCACGAAGCGATGGTGGCCGGTGCAAATATCATGCGCAGCCGTCTGCGTCCCTGCGTGATCCGACTTTATGATGAACCCGAAACCGCCAGGCTGATCAAGCGGGTGTTGGGTATCGACAAACAAGGAGCGTACCTGGTATTCGGCTTCGATGGTCCCGAAAAGATCGTCGATCTGGAACTCGAACAAGCCTGTGCTATCTGTCGCCGGCAGGAACACGAAGACCTCGGTACCGAGCTCGGCCAGGCGTGGTGGGACCACCGTTACAAGTTCTTCTATCCGCCCTATATGTTCCATCTGCCGCAGGCATTCGGGACTCTCGACACTGTGGCGACCTTCGACAATATCGAGAACGTTTACTGGGCGATGAAAAACGCGGTCAAAGACAATTTTCCAGAAGCCGCCTTTATTGGTCACTATTCCCACTGGTACGAATGGGGCTGTATGCTTTACGCCAGGTTTATCGTGGATACCCCGCCGCAGGATCCGCAGGAAGCCACGCTGTATTACAACAAAATATGGAATTCGGCAATCCGGGCCGCGATGCGCGAAGGCGGTGTGATCAACGAACACCATGGCGTCGGCCTGAAACTCGGGCGCCTGATGAAAGAGCTCTACGGTCCGGCCTTCAATGTTCTTGGCAGCATCAAAAAAGTGCTTGACCCCAATAACATCATGAATCCCGGGAAAATGGGCTTCGAACGGTGAGCGTTTTATCACGAAAAACATAAAAGTTAAAACAAACTAATAAGGAAGCAAACTCATGAATATCGAAAATTTTCAAGATACTATCAATGCCTGCCGCTTCTGCTTCATGTGCCGGCATTTGTCGGCAGTCGGCAATGTCACGTTCCGCGAATCCGACACTCCGCGAGGACGGGCTCTATTGACCGGAAAGATGCAGCAGAACATAAAGAATTTACCCCCGGACTATATCGACACTTTCTATCGCGCTGAATTATCCGCCGCCAACCGCTTCCACTGTGTCAGCCACTATGACGAAGCCGGATTGATACTGGCGGCACGGCGCGACATCGTCGAGGCCGGTCTTGCCCCGGAAAACGTCAAAACGCTGGCCGCGGAACTGCAAAAAGCTAACTTCAAGGTCGAGGGCTCCGGCAGCATGCTTTACTATGTTGATCTTTACAGCGATAAGGCCAATGCGCCGAAAGACTGCAAAATCATTTCCGGCGGCGACACCGGCAAGGCGTTGGAAGTGCTGGGCTTTGTGAAAGAGGCCGAAACCGTTTGGACCAAATTCCAGACAGCCGTCAAAGCTTCCGGCTGCCAGACTGTTGTGACCTCGTGTCCGGCCAGTTACGACATGATGAAAAAACGTCTTGACAGCGTAAAAGTTCTGCATATCGCGGAATTCATTGAAGGGAAACGCGGTTCCGGTTCAGTCTATTATCTGGACAGCGATTATCTGAAAAATTACAACGACAATATGACTGCCCCGCGTGATTTGCTGAAAAAACTAGGTTACGAATTGAAGCCTTTCGGCACCAATGGCGAAGAATCTTATTCCGCCGGCGAAGGTGCGGTGATTTACGACAAGCTCAATCCAGAATTGACGGCGAAACTGTGCGAACGGATTGCCGAACTGGCCGATAATCCCGCCATCGATATTCTGGTGACCGCTTCGCCGTACACTAGATCCGTGTTAAACAAATATGTCCCGCAACTCAAGGTGCTGCTGCTGGACGAAGTCGCGGCCAAAGGGGTTAAATAATGTCGCTGGTAACTTTCAACGAGATTCTGCCTCAGGCCCGTAAGGCCGGGCGGGCCGTCGGCGCGTTCAACATCGCCAATTATGAAACTGCCAAAGCGGTGATAATCGCTGCCGAGGCGGAAAAACAACCGGTAATCCTGCAAGTTTACCAGCGGCTGATGACCGATCCGTATATCAGCGCGCTTACCACGATGATGAGGAATATGGCGGAAAAAGCCTCCGTTCCGGTGGCGGTGCATCTCGATCACGGGGCCACATTTGAACAGGTAAAACTGGCCATTGACTGCGGTTTTACTTCGGTGATGTTTGACGGTTCGCAACTGCCGTTCAAGGAAAATCTCGAACAGACTCGCCAGGCGGCGGAATACGCGCATTGTCATGGCGTGACGATCGAAGGTGAGATCGGCCATGTGCCGCTGAACGGAACTGAAGCTGCGGTAAATATCCCGTTATCGACTCCGGAAGAGGCTGCCGCGTTTGCCGTAGCGACCGGAGTCGATGCGCTGGCGGTGTCGGTCGGTACTGCTCACGGCTACTATTGCGAAGAACCTAAAATTGCAGTTGATCTGGCGCGGCAGATCAGTGATAAAGTAGCAATTCCATTGGTATTGCATGGTGGATCAGGAACGCCGCACGAAAAGGTCAAAGCCGTGATCAAAAATGGTTTTGCCAAAGTAAATGTCGCCACCGAGTTTCAGCATACCTTTCAGTTGCGTCTGCAAACGGAATTACAGAAGCTCAATGGTAAGTTCCTGCCGCTGGACAAATTGATGTTGCCTGCGACAGATGATGCAGTGGCCCACTTGCGTCAACTGATCCGGATGTTCGCCAATCCATAAATTTTATCAGATGCGCCCAAAAGGAGCTAACTTTCAACATCGTTTCTTTGCTTAAAATTGGTGGTTTTAGATACAAAACGAATGTCGAAAGTCAATAAATGACTTCTATATAATTTTAATTGTTAAAATTCAGTTATTTTGAGTTTTTATTTCTCCTGTAAATAGTTCAGTAATTATTATAAAGCGGGTAAGACCATTTGCAAATGAATTATCCGCCTTCGTTGAGTAATCTTGAGCGGATCAAGAAAATGTGATTCCGTTAAGAAACGAAACTTTTTATGCCGTTTTAATCTCCGGGAATACGGGCAGTGTCAAGCTGAAAAACCCGTGCTTTCAGGGCTTTCCCGGAGCTGAATCGGACTCCGGCACGGGCTGGAATAACAACAGTTTCTTCCGGAAGTGTTGACATATCCCTCTAAAATTCAAAATCAATGATGCCTGGTTCCGTTAGTATGCATGAAACAATATACCCAGTTCCGGCTGTTGCGGCAACCATTGTGATATGTTGACCGTTAAACTTCGCTGCCGCGGGTTTACGATTCAGCCTAAACTCAAACTCTCCGCGATGGGCCAATTGTAATGTTAAATCATCCTTGCCGCCTCCGGCTTGGACGACCTGTAGATTACTGTCTAACAGTTGCTGGCATCCGGCATCATGCCGGTTCAAGGCGAACAAACGACTGGAATGTGGCGGCATCTCCACTGCAAAACTGTTTTGTTCCACAGAAACGGCATTATTGTTCCATACATCGGTCAAGATGTATTGGCCTGCCTTCAGGCCAAGTTCGGCAAAATTGAACCCGATTTTCCGCGGACAGTCCTGTGTGTTGAACAGCGCCACAGTTCGCAACGGCAGTCGCGGATTATCTTCCAATAATGAGAAATGCGGACTTTTCAGATACCATACTGCCGGAGCGTCATCTGTTTCCCTGTAGCGGTGACCGGCAAAATAAACATTCTGCCCGTTGTTCGGACAGCAAACCGCTTTTTTAAGGATTTTGAACCGCGGGTTATCCTGCGGCTCATTGTACAGCCAGCCGGCAATCTCCACCATCGACCTGGAAATCAGACAGTAATTAATGCACAGCATCGCTTCCGTATCCGCCAAACCCGGAAACAGCCCGACCGAATCGCTGTTCGGCACGATCAGGTCGCCGATCTGCAAGGCAAAACACGCGGTACCCCACAGAAAATTGGTTTTGACATGCTCCCAGTTACCGGAACCGATATCGATACCGTAACGGTAATTGGTGAAGAATTCTCCCAGAAACGGATTGGCCATGACGATATCACAACCGGTTTGGAGATAGCCGTCCGCCGGGATCCGTTTCCGGATTTCCTTCAGCCACCAGTCGCGCCACTGATATCCGGAACAATCCTGATGCGCCAGCAGCGGATGACTGTCCTCAAATGCATACGACCAGAAATCCTGTTTGACGCCGCAGAATCCTGATTCATCCAAAAAATAGTCCAGCGCCCGGCACATATATTCCCTGACCTCCGGCTTACTAACATCAAACACACGACGATTGGGCGTGCGGTAAGAATAATCAATAAACCAATAGGGATGGTCTTTAACCAGTGGAACCACGTCGGGCAGCGCCCCGCCGATCCAGACCGCCGGTTTGAGTCCGGTCTGACTGACCTTATCGGTAAAATCTTTCAATCCGGCGGGAAATTTATTTTTCGCCACTCCGGCTTCCCCTTCGTAAGGCATGCCCAACCCATGCGCGCTGGTTTCGTTGTTGGCAAGCGCCGCATAACCGTCGTCCACCTGCATCCACTGGACTGTTGGAAAATTATCTGCCAGAAATTCAGCGGTTTTAAGCAATTTTTCCTGCGTAATGTCACGGAAAATACCGTCATTCCATGAGCCCCATACCAGCGAATGGCGATTGATGCCGGTGGCTCCATACATTGGCGGTAGTCGCTGCCGCAAAACGTCAGTGTAGCGCGCAAAAATTGACTGTAGTTCGTCAGCCCGTTCAACCGTTCCCAGATACCATGCATCTTTCAGTACCGCTCCTGCCTTAAAATCCAGATAGGACACGGCTTTAAACGAGGACAGGATATCGAGCTGAATCCGCCCGGCATCATGCTTGACCAGATAATTGTGAAAACACACCCGCTGGCTGAGCGTACCGTGAACCAGACCTTTGTTGCTGTGAGGGTGCGCCGACAAAATAATGTTATATTGTCGCCATTTTTTTTGAATTTATTTATTTTTAGCCTATGAAATGATGTAAATAGTGCTATGCTATCATTGTAACTGATAACACGCACGGAGGCGATGCTATGGATGAAGTGAAAGTCAGGCGCGAAGGCGACGAAATGGTTTATGAGATGAGAGTTAAGATCACCGGAAAATCAATGCTTGATCAGGAACAGGTCATA
>CAIKZE010000272.1 GCA_903831825.1 uncultured Lentisphaeria bacterium
ATCGCCGCGCGCATTTTTCAAGTGCCGCAATTCGTTTGATATGAAGATTTTTAACAGTGATTAATGATGGGCGATAGAACAGATATCAGAGATATGTAGCCCATTAAAAGTGATTTTATTTACGGCTCGATCCTAAGCAGGTTTTTCAGTGCGTCTTTCCGCCTTGCTGCACGGAAAAATTTCACATGGGGCTGTACCACATCGACAAACTCCGGCCCCAAATCCAGCTCTGAAAGCCAGAGGGCGGCCTGATCGGTGCGAAAATCTTTATGCGCCAGCAGCACATCCAGCAGCCAGTTGTCCAGATCCGGCGGCTGCGGCCCGTCGTGATAAAGCAGAAACTTCTGCTCCGGCTGTTCGCGCAGAATGCGGTGTTTCACGGCAAACTCATTTCTGCTAAGTTCAATTTTTTCCACGTCGGGAAGCTCAACAGACCAGAAATCCGGCCGTAATTCATGCTTGCCGTCGTACCAGAAGATGATGCGATAGCGTTCAAAAAGCTTGGTCAAGGCCTGCTCTATCCGGTTTTCACTCATCAAATACCCCCTGCTTCACAGAGTTTATTAGCAGAAAACGGTTCGATTCGCTCCGCTTTGAGTATATTTTTCGGGACAATGCCGGAAAGTGCGGTCAGTGACCGCACTTTTTCATCAAGCTCGAACACCCCGGCAGTTAATGACTGTAACAATTGTGGATTCACTGCCTCCACAATCTGCGGATAAGTCTGATAAAACTTCAAATAATGACAAAGCTGACGCTTCCCAAACGAACTCACATTCAGCTTCCGCAACTCTCCGGAAAGCTTACTGAACAGACGTTCGCTATACGCTGCCCGGCCGGATCCGTTCAACTCATAAACTGAGCCGTGAGAACCGATCAGTTGTCCAAAATTCAAACAAGCCAATGTACTGTTCTTGTTACTCATGCCATAGCTACTCCTCTTCGCCTTTGTCCAGCCCCGAGATCTTTTTTAGCGCCGGTCCGAATTTCAGGTAATTTACTTTTACGCCGTCGTCGAGGTCGATCGCCAGCTGCCGGGTGGCCAGCGGATAGAGCACTTCGCGTTCGTATTCTTCCATTTCGGCGATCATGTTCTTCAGAATTTCAATCTCTTTCAAGGCCTTGGTCTTTTCGCCCGGTGAGGCCGAACCGCTGATGCTTACCGCTTCCAGATGGTTCTTGCGCGAGGTCAGCTTCGTCCGGAATTCGCGCAGGTAGTCATTGAGCACTATGCTGACCGTATCCGGACGATAGCGGTGCATGTAAATCAGCGCGTTGAAACTGCCCCTGGGGCTGCTGAACAGCCAGTAGATCGGACGTTTTTTGTAGCGTTTCACATGGTCGTTATAGAAATCCCGAAGAAAATACTTGCGGACATCCTTGCCGATCGCCTGTTCGATAAATTTGAGATTTTCTTCATAATGCTCTTTGCCAAAGGTCACCTTCAGAAATTCCTTAAACCGTTCGGCTATATCATCCGTAAACCAGTCCACATCCATCAGCGGCAGAACGTTGTCGTCATCCGGCATGAAGGTCGGTTCAACAACCTGTTTTAAATAATCTTCTATTGTCTCGCCTTGATTGGCGAGAATCAAACCAGGCTTGTCAAGGCTGTACCGGCCGAACATACAGCCAACCGCATAGGAGATAAACTCTTTCATCGTGTCTTCAACTAATCGATCTTCTAGCGTCTCTTTTACTGGGAACTCATTATGCTTTGTGCCTTCATCAGCATCAACTCCATACCTGTAGTACGGATTACAGGTCAATGTAATTTCCTTCAATGGAACATTTGGAGTTAGCTCATCCTGCAGTCCATAGACATTGATAAAGATATGGTTATTTTCTGTTTCAATCTGCTGCATCTCCAGCGTCATCTCTCGCCAGTGAGAGCATAACTTCTGGTAGGTAAGCTTCATAGTTAGTTGCAGATAGTTTGCTTGTAATAGTGGCAGACTGGCAAAGTCCCAGGAGGTTTCATATGCGTTCCAATCAAGTTTGTGCATTGTTATGGCAGTCTTGAAAACTTGCGTTGTACCACCCCCATCAGTATCCAAAATAGGCATTTTCGCCATAATTCCAACTTCAAAATTTAGTGTCGGTGAAAGAAATTGAAGAAAAGAGAGCGCGACCTTCGAGTTCGCAAAACAAAGAATTGTATCCTGCAGTCCTGATTCATCATAAAAACATGGTCCAGCATCACCAGGGATTATTCCATCAGAAAACCATCTAAAGCTACATCTTCCAGTGCTGACTTTAGGCCATGTAACAGCTTGCTTGAAGTAAAGATGCTCACTCGGAATAATCGCTTTCCCGGTAGCCTTAATCTCGGCTCCATCATTTTTCCAATTAACAACATCTTCAATATTTCCGTACCACTTTCGAAAAGAGCCTCCTGAATTAAAAAAGAACCATTTTAGGCCGCTTTTTTCCGCTTCTGCCTTATCAAGATTGCAACCGATACTTTTCTGTGCAACCTCATGCCAACGGCGAATAAATCTTTCTGAATCACCGGTTTGCAGCCCGCGCCTTGTCTTTCCAATGTCTTCGAAAGATCGTGCTGAGGAAAAAACTGAAGCAATTTTTTGACTAACCCAATACGCAATAGGGCTACCGGGAATTTTTTTGAAGTTAGATGATGATGATCGGAAGAGCCATCTGCAATTTGGACTCTTGATAGCTTCAAGCATGGCGACTTGTTTGGCGGCCTCTGAATTACCATCCACAAGACGCAGATAGTCACCTTTATATTCGATATAATTGCAGTTTTCTAAAACAAAGGCTGTAGTAGAAACAACTTCACCACCAATACTATCAAATGCTCGCGCTCCCAAATGTGCCATTGAAAGGATGGTGTCTTGTCCAAGCAATCGGTTCCGAAGTTTCTCGTATGATGATAGAAACATCCAGCTTTGCATAGTAATCATTGCAACAAAGCCTCTTTTTTGCGCAAGTTCAAGATTACGCTCGATAAACATGGCAAACAGATCGGATTTACTATCAGGATAGTTGTCTTTTACCCAGAGGCCGAGTCTTGCATTCATTCCGCCGCTGCCCATATAAGATACCATGAGTAAGTGACAAAGAATTTTGTCACTGGTTAAAGAAAAAACTCCTTTGTCAGTTAAATTAATGGTTCGCCAACCTAAACTAACAAAGGAGTGTCAAAATGCAGAGAAAAGGTAACATTGTATCGC
>CAIKZE010000273.1 GCA_903831825.1 uncultured Lentisphaeria bacterium
GATAAAAAACTGGATAGTCTCCTGTCATGTCTCAACGACGCGGAGATGAAATATCCGGGAACTAATCTAACTTTGAGATACACCAGAATTGGAAATTGAAAAAGGTGTCAGCGCTAATTCCCGCAGATCAAGATTCCTGATCTTGAAGAGCGGCGAACTGCGGTTCCCGCAGTTTTAGCAAATAAGGAACTCTCAGTAATTTGAAAAGTCTTTCAAAGGAAAAAATAGAGTCAAAAAAAACAAAGATATCAATAAGCGCTTTTGCAACATATAACTTCTTTTACCGTTTTCAAGAAGATATAAATATCCAGCCATACTGACCAGTTCATAATATAGTACATATCCATCTTGACCCGTTGACTGTAACTGGTCTCGCTGCGTCCGGACACCTGCCAATAACCGGTAATCCCCGGTTTTACCCGGTTTACCACTGCATAATTTTCTCCGTAGTATACTTTTTCCTGCTCAACAATCGGACGCGGGCCGATAACGGCCATCTCGCCTTTCAGGACATTAAAGAACTGCGGCAATTCATCGAGACTGGACCGCCGGAGCAGACGGCCCAGCGGAGTAATTCGGGGGTCGTTACTGATTTTAAATTTTTCCTGCCATTCTTTGCGCAAAGCCGGATCCGACTCCAGCATTTGCTCCAACGCGGCATGCGCATCCTGATGCATGGTCCGGAATTTAAGCACATTAATTGTTTTTCCGCCACGCCCCAGGCGTTCAGCGCTGTAAAGTACCGGTCCGCGGCTGGTTACCTTAATCAAAACAGCGATCAGCACAAACAATGGAAACAAGCCGATGATTGCCGTTGTCGCCATCGCCAATTCAACCATTTTCTTGACAAACCGGGGGCCGCGCAACATTAACTGGTTGCGCAATTCCATTCCCAGACGGCCGTTCATGTCTATCGGGTACGCCCAGGCAGTAGGAAATACTTCATTGTCCGGCACAATCATGATATGGCGGAAATAGTGGGATAACAGCTTGATTTTATCTCTGATGACCGCCAGCGGCAGACATATTATGATATAGTCTATTTTCCCTGCTTTGGCGATTTCAGCGGCATCGGCGATTTTTCCCAGCACCGGAATATTCTGTATGGTTTTACCGGCCTTGGCAACATCGTCATCAATGAAAGCGTCAGGAATAATCCCGATATGGCGGTTTTTCTGCAATTCCTCCACCAACGACACTCCGCCAACGCCGGCGCCGGCCACCAGCGCATGTATTTGACCGAAACCAAAGTTTTTCATTATGGAACGCAGCATCCAGCGCGACAGCGGCAGAAAAAATAATGTCCCGCTCCAACTGATCATAAAGACACACCGGGAATAAAGTTCAACATTTCTGGTGGCAAAAAGATATGAGAACATCAATAGATAAAGCAGCGTAACGGAAAAAAACAGACGGCGCAACTCCTCCACCTGCCCCAATGCGGCGCCGGGATAAAGAAAATTGCCGTGATAAATGCGGATAAACGCATTGCAAAGCAGCAGAATCAACCCCATCGGCCACAACCTGACATATTCAATCATAGGATAATTGCCGCCCATAAACTTATATAACCAGGCAGACAGCAGCAGAATTGCGTAAAACGTGGTAAAATCAACCAGCGCAAGCAATATTACCCTTATTTGGCCTCCATTCACAATGACTTGCCTCCCGCCTTCCATACCGCATATTGCAGCTTATTAATTTTAAAATCCCTGATCCGGTTAAAGCCCGGATATTGTGCTGCATTTTCTCCATTGACATTGCAAATCACAATATAATCAGGCCTTATCCCGCCATCCCTTACATCGCTATCGGCCCAATATATATTCTGTCCGCCGGCACAATATCCGACAACATGCAAATCACTGATTATCAACGGGCGGCGATTGGACCGATAAGCAAAACAATCCAGTTCGCGCTTTATTCGCGCCGCCGGGTCTCCAAAATCATTCCTGATAAATTCAGCTATTTGGAGCGTGGCCTGGCGTTCAGCGCTTTTCCCGGATGACGTATAATCTTTAATCGTCGGTCCGGCGCTGTCAGCCAACAGTAATATAGCACAAGCCGCAAAGACCGCGGGAGCCGCCGCGCGCTTCGCCAGCAGCGCAGGCGCCTTTGAGCGCAGCCATCCCCACAAGCCCAGCATGCCGATTGCCGACCAGCCCAAGGCAAGAGGCGCGACAGGAATTAAATAGCGCCGCGAAACATACAGGTATTTATCGAAAATTACAATCTGCATCACGATCAAAAATGCATGCCCAAGAAGAACCGTCAACACAATGCTTTCTTCCACTTTCCATTCACGGCGATATATTCTCATAACGATCACCGGAACGGCAAAAAGAAAGAAATAAGGATAAAATCCTTTAAATATGGAATCAATAAATTCCACGGCAGAATCTCCATTCGGCTGCGCCGGCGGCAAATCGCCAAATATATTCAGCGGAATAGCGTTTTTGTGTTCTGCCGCACTGACTTTCTGTGCCGTTTTTTCCGGTTGCGCGTCCGGCAATTTCATTATCGCATTGTGATTATAAAAGATATTCAAGCCCAACCGGTGTTCAAAATTACTTAAAATCATCGCATATCTGATCTCCGGCACGGGATATCCGATTGTCCGGTAGTTACAGGCCAGTTGCGGCGACAAACAGAGCAGATACAAAGCAAACGCGAGAACAGTACGCCACGGGAAAAAAAACGAACGCCGGCGATGCAATTCAAAAAATAATCCGGTTGCCAGGAAAAGCAGCGCATATAATACGCAATCCCCGCGGGTTAACGAAAGCAAAACCGCCCCCGCGGCACACCAGAAGTAACCGGCCAGTTTTGTCCGCTGCTGCCAAATACCCAAGATTGCGCAGCAGGCGATCATGATCGCCAGGCCTTTGCCGCTATCGCGCAATCCGCTGACGGCGATTCGAATAAAATGGGAACTGAACATCAATAACACGCATCCCCAGCGCGCAATGTTCTCATTGAATGTCCGGCGGAAAATACCATAAAGCGGAAAAACACATAAAGCAAAAAATAAAATACTGACGGCTTTGGCGGCAACAAAACCACTGCATCCGGTCAGCCAGACAATAATTCCGGCGCAACAGGGCAGCAGCGGAGGGATTCGCGGGTGAAATGCATAAGTCCAGTCGCCGGCGGCAAAAGCCTCCGCCATCGGCGCGTACCTTACCGCCGCGTCCCGTTCCGGGATATCATTGATAAAACCCAAAGCCGAGCACAACAGCAATGACAATACAAAAATAAAGCAGGGAAATGAGATATGGGAAAACTTTATATTTCTTATTTCAAAAGACATTCTATGATAAATCCGAATTGGCGTATCAATCGTTTAAGTAACATTTTCTAAAATTATACTCTGCACGGCTGAAAATTTAACATAGATTGCGAAGATTTTGAGAATTGGTTCGTATTCTGAGAGGCTGCCGATACCGGGGTATCGAAGGCCTCGAAGAGTGCGAATCCAAACTCGAAAGATCGCAATCCCGCAGACGCGGGACGAGCGTCTTGCGGTCGTATTTTTCCGTTCCTCCTTCCGGCGATATTCATCTCGCCTGTCAGTCGGATCGAAAAAATCCAATCCACAATCCTGCTCGTCTATTTTTAAATTTTAAACCGTGCAGAGTATAACCTGAAATTCTCAAAGCTTCAACCTGCATAATTTCAGACTTCCTGATCCGCTCTTTCTGCTGATTATGCACAAATAGCTTGCCTGCAATCGCTTAATCTCTGCTTTTACA
>CAIKZE010000274.1 GCA_903831825.1 uncultured Lentisphaeria bacterium
CGTCGTTTGCGTTCAGTCATGCAGGATCTGATTTATGTCGGATGTAAAATCGTGAGTCATGCCAACAGTAAAATTCTTAAATTCGGGCGGCATTGCCCGTACTTCAAAGTTATACAGGAGTTATATGCAAGATGTTGAAAATCAACAAAAAAACAGGAGACGAAAAATGGGGACACAGGGGGATTGTATCTAAAAATCGTGATTTTTGACTAAAAACAGCCTCTTGCCGGAATAAAATCATGCCGGAAGCGTGACCGGCTGAAACAATGGCAAAAATTAATCAAAAATCGGCAGTCAACGACTGAAAAAAACAGCTAAAAAACGAAAGAGAGAAAATCAACAAAATTCTCTCACGGAATCAAGATTAGAAAAGGGGTTCCAGATGAAAAAAAGAGTTGTTGTCGGAATGATCGTTCTTTGTCTTGGCATGAAATTTCTCTGCGGGGCGGCGGAAAATGAGAAGTTGGCAACTGCTCTGCCAGTGTTTTCTGGCGAAACCAAGGAATATACGGACGCAGTCAAATTGTTCCTGGATGCGAAGCGAAGCGACAATCAGCAGCGCAACTATGGTTCAAGCATCGAAGCTTTTCGTAAGATTGCCGATTTCACAGACAATCTCGAATTACGCGTCCGCAGTAAATATTATCTGGCTTTGGCGATGTTCCTTCAGCGCGATTTCCCTTACGCAAGCCTTTATGCAAAACAGGTGTTGGCGCTTGGAAAGGACATGTATAAGGCAAATACGTTCGCCGTGCTGGCTGGAAATTTGTCAGCCAAACTAGACAACTCCGAAGTGTCTTTTGCCGAGGTGCGTAGTGTCATGGCCGCCCAGAAGGTGGAAAAGTCCGCCCAGCTGACAGAGGAGCTCCGGCGCTTTTCTGAAACATTGGACACATATGCGGCTGAGCCAGTCAAAGTCAATGCTGAAAATCTTCATTCAACTGTTGTTGTGCTGTCACTATATGCGATTGTTTTCAATTTGCCGATGGACGTCCTCATGGAAAAAGCACATCAGGCGGAGTGTGTCAGCCATCTCCATGAGTTGATTGCAGACTGGCGCAAATACTGCCAGGACCACGATGGCAAATCTGTTCCAATCAACGTAAAAATAGCCAACACCGGCAAGGGTTGGGAAGGTACAGCCACCTGGGTCAACCTTATGCAATCGTATATTGCCGATCCGGAGCTCAAGAAAGTACAGCCTCGTTCTGGAAATATTCTTTTGAGCACGGGAGGAATTCTCTCGTGTCCAAGCGTCACCGGCGCCGACTCAAACAACATCCAATCTTGCCGTCCGCACTATGGCATGAATCATGTGGCGGTTATCAAGGACGTTGGCGGCTGGGAATACTTGAACAAAATGCCTGCTCCAGAGCAGACCGTGATTTTAATGGACTCAAAAAGTCACTATATCATCGGCCCCACATGGGGACTCCTGTACATTGAATATCGCCATTCCGATGGAGTGAACTGTGCTTTTGCCGACGGACATGTTGACTGGCGGTCAAGGGCTGAGGTTGAGGAATCATCGAAAAATTGGCAAGGTTGCGCACCATGGCAGCCCCAAGGGGTTAAGTGATAAAAATAAAGTTGTCTTGAATCAAATTAAAAAACATAAGGTGAAGCATGAGAATGGGATTTCGAGTTGGAATGGTAAGCGTGTTGGCATGCTTTTTTTTACAAAGTATAGCATCTGAAGCTGGTACGCTAGAGCTAAAAACCGGGGAGCAAATATTTCCATCACCTGCGGCGACTTGGACGTTTGAGGAGTCGCCGTTTGCCTTGAAGCAGATAACTGAAACCCTCACGGAAAGGAAATATCTGACCGCTCCGGCTGGAATACGTCTGCGCAATGGCAAGACCCTTGACGAGCTGGTCCCTGATCACGAAGACCTGAAATCCCCAAACGGTGTGCTGACGCTGTGTCAGGAATTTTCCAATCTCAAGCTGCGTGCAGAGCAGCGAGTGTCCGTCAAGAATGATGCTTTGCAGTGGGAAGTTACTCTGAACAACGCATCCACAGAAGAATTATGGATAGAGATCAAACTGGATTTGCCTGCCAAGAACCAGCCCACGGATCATTACTGGAACGGCTTCGAGGAGCGGGCGGTGTCCGCGACGCCATTCCTCCGCAAAGAAATGCAGGACACCTTTCCCGTGACTCTGTTCTATGGTCCGGACCATGGCCTGGCCGTCGGCGTGCCGCCATCGCCGGAAACCTCATTCCTGCAGAACGGCCTCGGAAAGGATGGCAGGATGTTTTACACTACTCGCTTCGTGGTCTTTCCGGGCAAATCAGAGTGCATCACTTTTCTGCTTTACGTGGTCAAGCCGATGTTAGGAGCACGCGATGCCGTGCATGGATATTATCGCCGTTTCCCGGCCGCTTTCGAACCGTTTCCCGGCGTGGATCCCCGGCTGGTGGACGGACGGCGCACGGACGCGCTTCAGTTGGGTCACTACGCTGGCGGCATCAAGAACGCGAACCAGGCAGTGATGGCCTCGCAATGGTACGCCGGCACGGAGTGGTTCTTCACTCCGTTTTATCGAGATGGTGACTACGTCGGCCGCAAAGAATATTGGGACCTCCAGCTGAGCGTGGGACAACAGAAGCGGATGCGGGAGCAAACGGATAGGGGAAGTTTTGACAGGACGGATTGGGATCGCTTTCACAAGACGCGCATCGCGCGCTTCCGGGACGCTGACTTGCGGGGTAATTATGCCCCCGCATTCTTCACTCTCAATCACGTCGAGGTAGAATTGGCGAAAAAACTTGGTATTACGGACTACGCCTATTCCAGAACCGGAAATGGAGTGCTTAAAGATTGCAATTGGACTCTGCCATACACAATTGTTTATTTTTTATATCCCTGGGCAACTCCCTACGAGAGTATTCTACGCCGCGATCTGCCGGAAGTAGTTAAGGAACTCAACCTCTCCGTCTTCGCCCATGACCTCTACGCGGAGCAGAGCAAGGGATACCGAGGGGAACTGGATTATTACCTGCCAGGATGGAGCTATGACGAAGAAGGTAAATTTATCGGCCTTCCGATCGGGCATCGCCGTGAGGCTGATTTCATCCATGCATTGCGCAACAACGACGGGCGTCCACTGGGCCTCCTGGTCAATGGGGGAGGTCATCTTATTAGCGGTTTTACGCCGGACGCCGCCATCTCGGAGATGAGAATGACGGAAATCAAGAACCCAAAAGTCCGTGAAGCTGATATCAATCGGCGCCTTATGATGGGCCACAAGCCGCTTTTCCAGCACGGCTATAACAGTGGCATTCTCTTGGGAGACATTGTTCCGTGGGAGTCTTTGCCCCCCGGACAGTGCCGGGCGGTTTACGATGATTTTGTGCGCGATTACCTCATTTATCTCTATCAAGCCGGATTGACCCCGTGTTTCAGCATGAGTTCCGCATTTGAGGTCATCGGCAAAGAGTTGCCGACCCTGCTGGAGGTGATGGGGCGTGGATTTGAGCCTGCGTCCGCGTGCGTCGGGAATCCAACGCTGGAACGTGTGCGTTATGGCGCAGTGCTTGGGGCTGTCGTCGTGCTGTCGAACCGGAGCTCCGATCTCGTGCGTACCGAGGAACGGTTCATTCCTAAATATCTGGGCGAGACCGGCGTGGTACTGCCGGCGGAATACCGTGGCGGAGAACTGAAGTTTACCTTTGACGCCAATGGAACGGTGTTCCCATTAAGCGTGCCATTCATGGAAAGCAAGCTCGTGTCGTTCCCGATCGCCTTGCGCACGAACCAAGTGCTTGCGGGTTCTGGCCGCTGCGAGACGGTGATCGAACCGGTGCGCCGTACCTACCGGATCATGCTCGAACTCAAGACACCAGCGGACGTGCTGGTCGCCGTGGGACCCAACACTGGATTTGAACTCGGCTCGGTGTCGTGTAATGGAAAGTCAGTAACTGCGGAGGACAACGTACCTTTAGCCGCCGGAAAAAATGAGCTGATTGTGGAAACGGTTTCCGCAATCGCGCGTTCTTCGATGAAAGCTTTCACCGGTTTCGCGCTCGGTGACGCTGTAATCACGCTGCCGGCTCAGCCCAAAGAGCGCGAATCCGCTGCCGCGCAGATGATCCAGGATTTCGTGCAGGTTCGTCTCAACAAGTCGCTGGCGCTCGGCTCCGCAGTGACTGACAAGCCGGTGATTCGCATCGCTCGTATAACTTCAGGCGAAAGCAGGGGAGTTACCATTGATGGAAAGACCATGACCATCCGGGGTACAGATCCGTTCGACCTCCAGCAGGTAATCTGGGATTTGTTGCGTTTCCTGGACCGCCATGACCCGCGCTTTGTGCCAACTCATAATAATGTGGTCTATGGCGGCAATGCCTCGACTGTTGAAATGCTGAAAAAAGCCGGTTTGTATCAACAGTGGATGCGGGACGTGAAACCGGAGAAGCGGGTTCCATGGAACGAATTCGCCAAACCAGACCGTACAGTCGCGGCCAATACGGTTCGCGAGGAAAATCTGCGTACCATTACGGTTCCGTATCTTGAGCAAGAGCCAAAATTGGACGGAAATCTTAATGATGAAATATGGAAGAAAGCGGCAGCTGTTGACGGATTTACATTGCTCCAGACCAAGGAAAAACCAACGCAAGCCACAGAGGCATATGTCTTTCGAACTGCCGATGCACTCTTTGTCGGGTTCAAATGCCACGAGGCGAACATGAACAAGATCATGACGCAAATGACGGCATTCGACTCGGATGTATGGGAAGACGATGTCTTCGAGTTGCGTCTGGCATCAGGCGTCAAGGGAACAGAAGCCAAGTATGCCTACTTTGTGTTTCTGGTCAATCCCATAGGTACCATGACGGATTTGCGCTATGAGAATGGTGTTCAGGACTTAAAATGGAATTCCAATTGGAAATGCAAGGTGCATAAGGATGCGGCATTCTGGTCAGGCGAGATTCGCATTCCGCTCAGCGCGATGGGAAACAGCCAGTCTCCGTCCTGGCGGGCGAATTTCTCGCGATTTGAGAAACCCAATTCGGAATATAGCAGTTGGTCGCCACTGATCGGTGCCAACGATCCTGCGGCGTTCGGAATTATGAAGTTTAAATAAAAAGATATAACAATGCGTAATATAAAATCATGAATTCAAAAGAACGAGTTTTAAGGGTGTTTGAACGTCTTGAATCAGATAGAGTTCCAGTCAACTATTTGGCCAATCATGGTATTGATTTGCGGTTGAAGAAACATTTCCGGCTGAAGTCAGACGATGAATTGCTTAAAGCGCTTAATATCAGGAATCTTGATCTGCGGGAATTAGCGCTGACACCTTTTTCAATTTCCAATTCTGGTGTATCTCAAAGTTAGATTAGTTCCCGGATATTTCATCTCCGCGTCGTTGAGACATGACAGGAGACTATCCAGTTTTTTATC
>CAIKZE010000275.1 GCA_903831825.1 uncultured Lentisphaeria bacterium
CAAGGCGACTAAGGCTGAGTTAAAAAAACTAGCCGTGATCCACAACGATACGCTTGGAAAGTGGAACTACACCATCATGCCAAGAGCAGAGGGAGCCGGGCAGTAGAAAATGTGATTTTGTTTTTGTGTCGATCCTTAGTCCAAAGATTGCTGCGCAATCATAAGGATCAGTAAAACATACAACCATAAAAAACTATACTTTGTTTAAACTAAATTTCAAAAAAATAAATTGGAGTCGCCTTGCTCGTAACAGTATATTACGATAGCTTATTATAGGAATTAATTGTGTTTTGAAGGGATCAAACAACTGTGCTGAACTTCGTTATAAAATTTTGTAATGAGTTTTGGGTCACGACCTGCCAAATGGCGCCGTGGCTGCTGTTCGGATTTTTGATTGCGGGTGCGCTCTCGATCTTTTTTTCCGCGGCGTATGTGCGGAAACATCTTGGCGATAAAGGGTTGAAATCCATTATCAAGGCGGCGCTGATCGGGATTCCGCTGCCGTTGTGTTCATGCGGGGTGATCCCGGTGGCGGTGGCATTGCGTAAGCAGGGGGCGGGACGCGGCGCGACGGGGGCATTTCTGATTTCCACGCCGCAGACGGGAGTGGACAGTTTTCTGGTTACTTACAGCATGCTGGGCTGGGTTTTCGCGATCTTCAAACCGGTCTTTGCGCTTATTACCGGCATCATCGGCGGCCTGTTTATTGAAAAATTCGGCGAACAGGATGCGGTCAAGACCGAGGCGGCGAAAGAACACTGTTGCGAATGGCACGATTCCGAAACGGAATGTTCCTGCGGGGACGATGAATGTCTGCCGGAAATACCGCGAAAAACATTGGGGCAGATATTGTATCAGACTTTCCATTACGGTTTTGTCGTGCTGCTGGGCGATATTGCATTGTCATTGCTGATCGGGCTGATTGTAGCGACGATTATATCAATGGCGGTGCCGGACAATTACGCGGCAGGCGCTCTCGGCAAAAGCTGGCTGGCAATGCCGCTGATGATGCTGATCGGGATTCCGCTGTATGCCTGTTCGACGGCGTCCGTGCCGATTGCGGCGGCGCTGATCGTCAAGGGTTTCAGCCCCGGCGCGGCGCTGGTGTTCCTGATTACCGGCCCGGCCACCAATGCGGCGGCGGTCTCGGCCATGTGGCAGGTGCTGGGCAAGCGTTCCACCATGATTTATCTGGCCGTGCTGGCGGTCTGTTCGATGCTGGCCGGCCTGCTGCTGGATTGTTTAATCAGCGGAATCGGCGGCAGCGCGGCGATACCGGCCTGTCACATGGACACCAATCCGGGAATATTCGAAAAATTAGCCGCCGCCGCGCTGCTGGCGTTATTAGTGGCGGCATTTATCCATCAGTGGCGAAGACATTTAAAGTTTAAGGCCTTACCCAAAAACTAAGGGGAAAAGACGAATATCCAATATCCAACAAGGAATGTCCAACATCCAAGGTAAAAAACGCAAAACGGAACATATTCTCGCACAAAGACGCAAAGGCACAAAGAAAAGTAAAACTTGCTATTGCTTTTCCCGCTAAAAACAATGGCAAGTTTCATTGTTCTTCTTCGTGTCTCCGTGCCTTCGTGCGAAAATATATTCAGCCTTTTTGTATTTTGTTTTTCATTCATCAATTGGATATTCCTTGTTTGGATATTGGATATTCAAATTATTTGGCTTAAAATCTATCGGTTTTTCCTGTGATAAAGAGTAGTTGCGGGGTTTGCATTTTAGATTGCGGGAAGCTAGAATATCCCGACGAACTAAAATAAGGAAATTGATACATGGAAAATCAACTGACCCTCGTAGTTCCCATCAAGGCCAAATCGGAGCATCGCAGTGAAGTTCGCCGCTTACTGGTGGAGCTGGCACAGCTAACCAGAAAAGAAGCCGGCAATGTCAAATATCTCATTCACGAAGTTTCCGATCATCCGAACGAGTTCATGATTTATGAAGTCTGGAAAAGCCAGGAAGCGCTGGCATTTCACATGCAGCAGCCGTATCTGATCAAATTTCTGGAGTCGGAAAGCAAGCTGCTCCGCGAGAACGTCAAAGCCACTTTCTGCAAGGAAATCCAGGCTTAGCGGCGGACTTCGTCCGCAAGAAAGAAGTCAGGAGTCAGGAGTCAGATACCATGAGTAAGTGACAAAATTCTTTGTCACTTACTCATGGTATCTGAATTCTGACTCCTTCCCGTTACATATATAGTAAATTTGTCAACGGAAACTATGGCAATGGGTTCAAATAACGCGATAAAATGCATTTTTGAAACTCATGCTTTTGGCGGAGAATCTGGTTAACCGCGAATAAACGCCAATGAACGCTAATTTAACCGCGAATAAACGCCAATGAACGCTAATTTAACCGCAAAGTAACGCCAGGGGTACGGAATATTAATTTATCATTGATTCTATATTGTAAGGTTTTCTATGCATATTCATTTTGATATGTATAGAAAATTGCGTTTTCTATACATGGTAAAAATGATATGTATCAATTTTTCAAAAATCTATTCATTAGCTTGATTCACGGTTTTAATTGGTTCTGCCTTTTGCCTGCTCATTTTATTATCTTTAAAGAGTTGATAAAGAGGTTCGTTAATATAAAAATTACTCGCTCCGATTTTTTGTTTCTTCAAAAAGCCCGCATCCACCAACAGATTCAGGTAACGCGCGGCAGTTATGCGGGAAACACTCAATTCCTGCATCACAAATTCAATTTTAGTGTAAGGATGATTGAATAGATTATTAAGTAAATCTTGGCTGTAAATTTTGGGTAAATCTTTTCTGATACGATGCTTAAAGTCTTGCATCAGTTCGCGGATATTGCTGATTATTTCAATAGTTTCTTTCGCCGTTTGTTCAATCCCTTCCAGTATATATAAAACCCATTCTTCCCAATTTCTCTTTCCAGCATTTCCGAGCCGATGGATAGCCGTTGAACAGAACTATTTTCATTTTTAACCACAGAGAACAGCAATACACTTCACCATGAAGAGCATGAAGGTAATGAAGATAGATTTTTAAACTTCAATTTCTTCACGTCCTTCACGGTAAAATGGTTTTCCGGTTCCCATTCTGACTACTGATTACTCTCTTCTTAACCCGGGTTCCATTCTGAATCCTGACTCCTGGATCCTGGCTTCTGTCCTTCTACATATAGTAAATTTGTCAACGGAAACTATGGCAATGTGTTCAAATAACGTGATAAAATGCATTTTTGAAACTCATGCTTTTGGCGGGAAAATCTTAAAGCAAGCTTAGCCGCGAAATACTCGTCCGCCGAAGGTGTGGTTTATACATCGGAGGCGGACTCAAGCAACTAAAGCAATTTAAAAATATATGGAAAAGAATCTATTACATCTTGGCAGTATCACTTATAAGTGATAAAATATATTATGAAAGCCCGAAAGAAAAAATTTATAGAGCTGAGTCAGGTTGAATCTTTCATCGCGTCGCAGCCTCCGGCGGCGAATGATAAAAAACTGCTTGAAGAAATTCAGGAGAAAATTGAAAAAGTAAACGCACCCCCTCCCAACCCCTCAATTGCATTTAGTTTGACAAAAACAGGGGGGCGCATTAAATCTGACAAAACACATATTGTCACATCGCGAGAGTTATGCATAGGGCGCGCTCCGACGAGA
>CAIKZE010000276.1 GCA_903831825.1 uncultured Lentisphaeria bacterium
CAAGGCGACTAAGGCTGAGTTAAAAAAACTAGCCGTGATCCACAACGATACGCTTGGAAAGTGGAACTACACCATCATGCCAAGAGCAGAGGGAGCCGGGCAGTAGAAAATGTGATTTTGTTTTTGTGTCGATCCTTAACTGTTATTTGCGGCCAGCACGGAGAAATCGAATACGACCACTCAAAAACCGTGGTTCGACTGAAAGACGGGAGTGTTGAGGAGTTTGCATCCGCACAGGGGACGGCGGTCCGGCAAAACGTGATGGACGCGCTTATTGACAAACTGCATGGGCATGACCGCTTTATTTGCAGTCTGGAGATCGCCGCCGCACAAACCATTATCTGCAACGGAGCCCATGAATCCAGCGTAATTCATCAGGTATCGCCCGAATACGTCAAAACCATTGAGGATAGCAAAGGCGTCCGGCTGGAAGTCATACCCGGAATTGAAGACATTATCCGGACGGCATTCCGGCAAGACCGGCTGCCGGATAAAAATGACGCTCCATGGATTACGTGCGGCGAGGTCATAAACATGACCGGATATCATCAGTTCAGCGGCGGCAAAACCGGAATAAGCAATCACGCAACTGCCTGAACCCTGCAATTAATTTAACTTGCAGGAAAGATCGAGTCCCCCTGTTTAATTACCTCCAATGTAAAAAAGTTGGCATTGTATTGCGTTGAGAATCAATCACTTGTATTATTTGATTTTGCCGGTTTATGATGCTATTTTAAACAATTGAAATTATTGCATGATTTCTGCTTTTTTTAAATTATTTAAGGTAAATACTTTATGAGAAAACTTTTTGGCACAGACGGGGTTCGCGGCAAAGCGAATACTTATCCGATAACTCCGGAGATTGCGCTTCAAATCGGCAAGGCCACGGCTTATGTTTTCGGAGCTCACGGCAAAGGTTCGATGAAAGCGGTTGTCGGCAAGGACACCCGTCTTTCCGGCTATATGATCGAAACCGCGCTGACCAGCGGCCTGGTGAGCATGGGCATGAACGTGCTGGCAGTCGGCCCGATGCCGACTCCGGCGGTCGCCCACCTGACGCGCTCAATGGGAGCTTCCTGCGGCATCATGATCACGGCTTCCCATAATCCGGCGGATGACAACGGCATCAAAATTTTTGGCGGCGACGGATTCAAACTGCCCGACCTGGCCGAACTGCAAATTGAAGAAATCGTGTTGCGCGGGGAAATTAACAGCAGTCATATCAGTTCGGAACTGATCGGCAAAGCTTACCGCATCGACGATGCCAGAGGCCGTTATATTGAGTTTACCAAAAGCTCCATCCGCAACCATAGTCTCAAAGGCTTGAAAGTTGTCCTGGACTGCGCCAACGGCGCGGCATATTCGATGGCGCCGCTGATTTTGAAGGAACTCGGCGCGGAGGTGATCGAAACCGCTGTTCATCCGGACGGCTCGAATATCAATCTCAACTGCGGCGCAACCTGCATTGCCCACGCTTCTGAACTGGTGAAGAAACACCAGGCGCATCTCGGGATTTCCCTGGACGGCGACGCCGACCGCTGCATTTTCTGCGACGCTCACGGCAACGAAGTCAACGGCGACCGGATTATTGCGCTTTGCGCGCTGGATTTCAAGGAAAGAAAACAGTTGGCCGAAGATACGGTGGTCGTGACCAGCATGAGCAATCTCGGGCTGCACAAAGCCATGAATAAAGCTGGAATCAAGGTGGAGGAAACTGCCGTCGGCGACCGCTATGTTATCGAACGGATGCGCAACGGCGGATTTAATATCGGCGGCGAACAGTCCGGCCACATCATCTTCATGGATTACGCTACCACAGGGGATGGCATCATTACTTCGCTGCACGTATTGAAGATGATGATTGACCGCAACAAAACCCTGGCGGAGCTTGCGGACGTGATGGAAGAATATCCTCAGGTTATCCAAAGTATCAACGTCAAGGAAAAAGTCCCTTTCGAAAATCTGCCCGGCCTCTCCGCGGAAATTAAAGCGTGTGAGAACGAATTGAACGGCTTCGGACGCACCATCGTCAGATATTCCGGCACTGAAAATAAAATCCGGGTTCTGGTTGAGGCCAAAGAACGTGCCGCCGTTGACAAATGGATCGGACGGCTCGTTGCGGCAGTTCAAAAAGAACTCTGCTGAGTTTTATACATATTACTCGGAGGAAACGGCTGTGAAAGTAAACATAATTGATCTCGGGTCGCCGGTTGAAATGATGCCGGTTACTTGCTGCAGAAAATTCCAGGAGATTCCGGTTGCCGGCATCACCCTTGAAGAACGCCTTGTCTGGATGTTTGAAACCAAAGCGCCGGGCGCGGGCTGGACAATGGAAATCCGCCCCGACTTCTGGCCCTCCCCCTATATGATTGCACAGATTATGGAAACCGCTGCGGGAATGATTATAACCAGCGGCGACGGTCTGGAACTCGCCAGGATAACTGTTGACGGCAAAGCTCC
Source organism: uncultured Lentisphaeria bacterium (assembly GCA_903831825.1). Lineage (GTDB taxonomy): Bacteria > Verrucomicrobiota > Lentisphaeria > Victivallales > Victivallaceae > CAIPAT01. The sequence continues at coordinate 2,461 of CAIKZE010000276.1, forward strand.
GGCAAAAACTGTTCAGATGGACAGCGAATCCATCCATATCAGATATCCCTGGGATCTGCTGGCGGTAAATGAAAAAATTGTCGGCGCAATTGAGAAAGACAATATTCAGGGCATCGTCCGCCAGAATGTGACCATCGACGGCATTGTTCATCTAGGCGCCGGTTCCGTGCTGCTGCCCGGAGTTTATATCGAAGGCAAAGTCATTATCGGCGAAAACTGCAAGATCGGCCCCAACTGCTATCTGCGCGGCAATACTTATATCGGCGACAACTGCCATGTCGGCCAGGCGGTGGAAATCAAGAACAGCCTGTTGATGAACAAGGTCAGCGCCGGACATTTGAGTTATATCGGCGATTCCGTAATCTGTCCGCTGACCAATCTCGGCGCCGGCACGATTACCGCCAACCTGAGACATGACGGCCGCAATCACAAATCCGAAGTTTCCGGCGCACTGCTCGATACCGGCAAACGTAAACTCGGCGTTGTTATCGGCGACAATGTCCATACCGGAATCCATACCAGTATTTATCCCGGCCGCAAAATCTGGATGGGAAAAAGCACTGTCCCCGGTGAAATCGTCAGCAAAGATATCAAAGACTGATTCGCGATGCCGGTCTATTTCCTATCCCGCCTTGGAGTTTCGCTGATTATTAACAGGGATTTTTCGTTTCAGCCCTTTAAATTCAGGCACTTCCGATGTATTTTTCTATCCCGCCAAAGAGGGTAATCTTTTGCTGTAACATGGCGGAACATAACATTATAGACAGAAACATCCTTCAGGAGATACGATAATGGCTGAAATTGAAACAACTGAAAACAAAGAAAAACGGATGCCGGTCGTGGCAATCGTCGGACGTCCTAACGTCGGCAAATCATCGCTGTTCAATGCGATTGTCGGACGCCGGGTGTCCATAGTTCACGAGCAGCCCGGAGTAACCCGCGACCGCGTCGTGGCCCCCGCCTCATGGCACGGCAAACACTTTCAGTTGATTGACACCGGCGGCCTGGGCAATATCACCGGGGCCAAGAAGATGGCCGATATCTGGGATGCGGGAATCCGTGAGCAGGTCGAAGCCGCGATTGAAGGCGCCGACGTGCTGATTTTCGTCTGTAACGTTCAGGACGGAATCGTGTCGCTGGACCGCGAAGTCACGGACCGTTTGCGCGGCATCGGCAAGAAAGTGCTGCTGGCTGCCAATAAATGCGACAATCCGACACTTGAATCTGAATCGCTGATTTTCTCAGAGTTGGGCTTTGACAAGATTTATCCGGTGTCATGCCTGCATCGCAAGGGCGTTGACAGGTTGCTGGACAATGCGCTGGACGATTTCGAAAGCCTGGAGGAATCCGCCAAACCCGAACCGTTCCGCATCGCGGTCGTCGGCCGCCCGAATGTCGGCAAATCTTCGCTGGTCAACTGGATGCTGGGCGAGGAACGCGTGATGGTCAGCGAGATCGCCGGAACTACCCGCGATTCGATAGACATTGATTTTGAGATCAAATACAAAGGCGAGATGCTGCCCGCCGCCCTGATTGACACTGCCGGGCTGCGCAAAAGGTCCAAGATTGATAATGTGGTCGAACTGTTCAGCATGATGCGCACGGAAGAGGCGCTCAAACGTGCTCAACTGGTGTTGTTCCTGGTGGAAACCAGCAAGGATGGCGTGACTTCGCAGGACCGCAAGATCGCGGCCTCGATTGTCGAATCCGGCAAGGGCTGCATCATCGTTTCCAATAAATTCGACTTGTGCAAGGATGAGGATGAAGATGTCAAGCAGAAGCAGTTGATCGAGGAGATCCGTTATACGCTGCCGCATCTCAGTTATGCCCCGGTGGTGTTCACCAGTGTGCTGCGCAAGTACAATATGAATGCGCTGCTGGACCAGATTGCCGAAGTCATGGCCCAGATGGAAGTGAAAATCCCGACTTCGCTGGTCAATAAAATCCTGCTGGATGCCTTTGCCCGCAATTCGCCGCCCGTAGTGGGAGTGGCGCCGCTTAAACTTTATTACTGCTCAATGATCGGCAGTGAACCGCCGAAATTCCTGCTGTTCGTCAATCAGCCGGTCTATTGCGCCGACAATTATCTGATATTCCTTAAAAACTGTCTGCGCCAGGCGTTCGACTTTACCGGATTGCCGATTGTGGTGGAACTGCGCGCCAGACCCAAAAAAGTCGCAAGCATCAGAACTGAGCGCACAACCGATAAATTCAGGAAACCCGTTGGCAAAACCGATAAAAGAAATGAAAAGAAAACCATCGGGAAACCTGAGAAGAAGACCGACGGGAAACCTGCCAGGAAACCCGGCAAACAACCAGGCAGAGCCCCGCGTTCGACCGACAAACTCCGGAAATCGGCGGCAAAGGCAAAGCCGGGCAGAAAGACTGAGAAGAAACCAGGCAGCAGCCCTGAAAAAAAGCGAAAAAAATTCTAAAAGCATTGAACCAAGATGGTATTCCGCTTGTCTTTTCCTGATGAAATCACTAAACTTGCCGGTAGCTTGAAACTGCCGGTGGCAAGTCAAGAATTGCAGATTTAACTCAGGAAGAGCCTGTTTTTAGCGGGCATGGAAGGTGATTATGAACTTTTTGAATAGTCTGATATTATGGTTTATCCCGGTGGCGGCGCTGGCAATTTTGCTTTTAACCTGGCGCGTCCGGGTAAGGCGCTCGCAACTGCTCAAATCTCTGCTCGGCGTCAGATGGAATAACCCGGAGCATGTTTTACTGTCCCCTGCCCGCAGATCGCTGCGCCTCTGGCTGTTCATCGCCGGGGTTTTACTGCTGATGCTGGCGGCGGCCAGACCGTACTGGGGCTCGCAACTGGTTCCTTACGAAGCCAGAGGCCGGGATGTAATGGTCCTTTTCGACGTTTCCAAAAGCATGTTGTCCGAAGATATTCAGCCGTCCAGAATTGAACATGCCAAGTGGGTGCTGCGGCAACTGGTCAACGATTCCAACGGCGACCGTTTCGGCCTGGTGGCATTTGCCGGAAACGCCTTTCTGGAATGCCCGAAGACCACCGATAATACCAGTATTATTCAATATGTTGATGAATTGAGCACCTCGACCATCCCGCTGGGGGGCACCAACCTGCAACTGGCGCTGGAAACCGCGGTCAAGGCATTCGATGCCGCGGAAAGCTCCAACCGGGCCATCGTCCTGATTACCGACGGCGACGAGCTTTCCGGCGACAGCACCCGTGTATTGGACTCGCTCAAAAACCAGAAAATACCGTTGTTTATCATAGGGCTCGGCGATCCGGCCAACCCGGCGGTTATCCCGATTAAACGCGGTCCGGGCGAAACTCCGGCATTCATGCGTGACGATGCCGGCAACCTGGTCAAAACTAAACTTAATGAGCCGCAGTTGCTCAAGCTGGCAAAAGAAACCGGCGGGATTTATGTTCGCAGCACCGTCACCGATCCCGGACTCGACCAGATACGCCAGCGGATCAAAGATCTGATTCCAAAAGAACAGGATAAGGGCATCCGCACCGTGCCGATCGAAAGATTCTATTATCCGCTGCTGGCGTCATTAATCCTTCTGCTGATTTGGTTCATTCTTTCTGAACGCGAAAATCCGGCGACGGTTTCCCGCAAAACGCTGCTGCTGCTTTTGCTGCCGGGTTTATTAATTGCGGCCTCCGGCGTCCAAGCCGAGGATAACGATGCAACTGCCGTAACCGATGCGGCACAACCTGCGGCAACTCTGCCGTCCGATTCTCCTGACGGAACTCCAACGGTTCAAGAGAAGAAGTCCTCAAAAGACAAGCCGTCCGTATTGCCCGACGCGGTTAAGACTTATAATGAAGGCCATGACTTGCAGTTGAAGAAAGATGAGAACGCCGCGAAATTGTACGAACAGGCGATCAACCTGGCGGAAAAGAATCCGGCGGTGCGGGCGCGGGCCTACCAGAATCTCGGCGTAATCGAACACAATAAAGCCCGTCAGGAAATGATGCAGAGCGCCGAACAGGTGAAAGGACAAAATCTGGACGGCGCGCTGGAAAAACTTTCAGGAGCAGAGAAGATACTCGATAAAGCTGAAGAAATGTATGTAAAAGCCATGAGCATCAAAACCGTTCAACCGGAAGTAAAAAAATTTGCGGAAGAGCAGAAAACCGCCGAAGCCGGCAACGCCCAATTGGAACAGAATCGCGCGGAAGTTGCCATCGATCAGCAGAAGCTGTTATTCGACCGTGAGATGATTGCTGAATTGCGGAAGAAGATTGAAGAGCTTAAGAAGAAGCAGGAAGAAGCCCGGAAAAAGGCTGAAGAAGCCAGAAAACAACAGCAGCAGAAAAACCAGAGCAAGCAGGACCAGAATAAACAGGATCAAAATAAGCAAGACCAGCAGGATCAACAGAATAAGCAGGATCAAAATAAGCAAGACCAGCAGGATCAACAGAATAAGCAGGATCAAAATAAGCAAGACCAGCAGGATCAACAGAATAAGCAGGATCAAAACAAGCAGGATAATCAGCAGAAGCAAGAGCAGCAGCAGGCCGGCAAAAATCAGAAGCAGAATGCGGATCAGGCGATGAAAGACGCCCAGAAAGCCGTTGATGAACTGAAAGACCAGGCCGGCAAACTGGCTCAGAAGAATACCGAGAAAAATGCCGAAGCCGCCCGCAAAGAACTGGATAAAGCGGAACAGGCCGACAAGGAATCAAAGCCGAAAGAGGCTGATAAACATATGAAAGAAGCCTTGAAATATCTCGGTGACGACGACAAAAATAAAAACGATAAGAATGATAAGAATAAAAACGGCGGCAACGACAAGGATAAGCAAGATCAGAAGGATCAGGACAAAAAAGACCAGGATAAGAAAGACCAGCAGGATAAGAAAAATCAGGACAAACAGGAACCGCAGGACCGCAAGCTGAATGAACAGCAGGCTCAGGCGAAGGCTGCACAGCAGGAAAAAGAGATTGATCCGCAGCAGGCAAAAGCCCTGCTTGAAGTAATGGCCGGAAAAGAAAAGAATCTGCGGGACGCGCTGAAAGAGCAGCAGCAGAAAATGTACGGTCAGATTAAAGTCGAAAAAGACTGGTAATGGGATTATCATACAGGAAAATCTTTTGGAAAGAGAATTTGGAATCATGAAAAAAATTTTGTCCATCCTCATACTATGTTTATTTGCATCCGGCGTGCATGGCGCGGAAGTCAGGGTTGCTGCGCCGGATAATGTCATTGTCGGACAGCGGGTACAGCTTGTGCTGGCGGCATCGGGCAATGATCTGCCCAAACTCGCAGTTTTCCCTGAAGTGGAAAATGTAGAGTGGATTAAAAGCGGTTCATCCACGCAGCGCAGTATTGTTAACGGAGTTGCGGAAAGCCGCAATATATACTTTTTTAAAGTCACGAAAGAAGGTTCTGTAGAAATTCCGCCGCTGAAAGTCAGAGTCGGGAACAAAGAGGTGATGACCAACGGCGTCACCATAAAGGCTGTTTCAGGCGCGAATCAGGTTGTTTCCAGAGGCGCAAGTCCTGACGGAAGCAGTGACAGCAAGCTTAAAGACTTGATTTACGGCAAAGGCATCATCATGACGGAAGGCCGTGAATTTTATGTGGGAGAAGAAATCCCGGTGGAACTGGACATTTATGTGTCTGAGAGTCTCAAATATCAGTTTACCAGTTGGCCTAACTTCAATATGGATAAAGTGATTTTCCGGGATTACAGCGGCGTGAATAAGGAAAACAGCCGATTTGAGTTGCCGACTAGAGAGCAGGAAGGTGTCGGTGGACAGAGATTTCAATTCTACAGATTCCGTACGGCGTTCAGAGCGATCGCCGCCGGGACAATTACGCCGTCCGCCACTCAAAGTTGCGAAATCATCGTACCCAACCAGCAGTCGCGAACTCCCGAAGACGATGATTTTTTCAGCCTTATGCGCGGCCAGTCATATCATCAGATTCCTTATACGATCCCCATTGACTTCCCGGAACTGAAGATTAAAGCGTTGCCGACTGCTCCGGAAGGGGTTGAAAACCTGGGCTTGATCGGCAGTTGGCTGGTCGATTATTCGGTCAGCGCCAAAGAACTTAAAGCCGGAGAACCGTTTACTTTCAAGCTGGAAATCACCGGAGCCGGCACCCTGGAAAACTTACAGACCCCGAAACTGGAAATCCCCGGTTTCCGCATTTACCCGCCGGAGGTGAATAAGCTGGCAGCCGACAGCGGCAGACAGCATGCTGAAATCAAGTATGTGATGATTCCCCTGAAACCGGGCCCGGTGGAGATCAATTTAAAGACGGCAACCTTCTCCACCTCGCACGATGCATACAAAACGTACAAATATGAACAGAAATTCACGGTAGTACCATCGGAAAACCAGGCTTTAACCGCCGCGCCGATGGTCATGAATTCATCCGCCGATTTCAAGTCCGCCCCCGAACCTGAAGTCAGGGAAAATAAGCCGGCCAAATCCGGCATTCTTTACCTCAAGAAATCGGAGGCGGGCGGGGTTGCCGTTCCGCTGTACTTAAACTACCTGTGGGCTTACATCCTGCTGCTGGCCGCGGGGCCGCTGCTGTGGCTGTGCAGCGAATGGCGCTATGCGTCCAGGATGAAACTGGAAAGCGATCCGATGCTCCGCCGCCGCCTGTCGGCCCGGGCCGACCGCTCCAGGGTGCTGCACGAACTCAAGAAATGTGCTCCGGACAATATTGACGAAGTGATAAATAATGAAGTGGTGCCGTTCCTGAATGACATGCTGGCGCTGCCGCCGGGGACCACCGCCACCGAATTGGCGGAGAAGGTCAATGACCGGGAAGTTGCCGAATGCCTGCACAGTTCCGGTGCCGCAAGCTATATGCCGGGAGGCTCCGCTATGGATAAAAGTGAATTGAAAAAACGCATCTGCAAAGCAATAAAAACCTTTGCCGCAATCCTGCTGCTGGCCTTGCTGCCGACCGGCGCAATTGCCGCTTCGAAGAAAGCGGCGGAACCACAACCGGGATCAATTCAGACTAGCGTGGAAGCCCTTACCGCTTATGACCGCGGCGAATTCAACCGGGCCGCGGACTACTACCGTTCAAGGCTTGTTCCGGAAAAACCGGACCCGGCATTGTTATACAACCTCGGCAACTGTTATTGCCAGCTCCGGAACTATCCCGCCGCGCTGGTATGTTATGAACGCGCCAGACTGCTGGCGCCCAATGATTCGGATATTACAGAAAATCTGAACTATATCCGCAGGAAACTTTTCCAGCCGCAGGCCGGGGAGATCAAAGATCCGGCTTCGCTGATAAAGGCGATGCGGGATAATCTGCGCCCCGACCAATGGCTGCTGATCGCGGCGCTAGCCTGTGCCGCCAGCGGCGGCATTCTGGCGACCAGACGCTCGCTGTCCTTTAATAAACTATCCATTCTGCTGGGTATCGTTTCCCTGGCGGCGCTGCTTGCAATTGTTGCCGCGGCCACCCAGTACCATAGCGATTACAACCCGGATATTGCGGTTATCATGGCCGACAACGCCAAGTTGCTTTCTTTGCCGTCGGAGTCTTCCGGTCAGGTGGAAGCCAAACTGCAAAGCGGCACGAAAGTCAGGATTGTTGAATCCCGCCAGGATTGGTCCAGGGTGCGCTGCGGCGAGGCCGACGGCTGGATCAAATCCGACCAGATACTCGGCATCGCCCCCGGCTGCCATCTCCCAGGCCAGAAGTAAAGACACGGACGTAACGGACACAACGGACGCAACGGACTTCATGGACATTCAATCCCGCAGGCTATGGGTTTCCAGTCTGTTTTTCAACAGCCGCTGACGCTCCTTTCTCGACATTTTAGAGAGTCGTTGAGCAGAAGCCCTCGCGGCATACGGGGAGGAATGAGAGGAACGAAAGGAATCGGAGAATGCCGCAGAGCCCGGCATTTCCGAGGAATTAGAGACCACTTGAGCAGGGGTAATATTATTATCCAACCCTTGAGCATAGCTGTTTTGCCCTGCGCCGACAGAATAGACCGGGCAACCGCCCGACTCCGAGGAATTAGAGAGCACTTGAGCGGAGAGCATTTCAGAAATCGACTGGGAAGTATGGGAAGTATGGGAAGTATGGGAAAGGTCAGATATTTCCGAGACTCTGGAGAGCCGCTGAGCGGAAGTATTGTCATTTTTCCCAGTTTTCTGCCCATTGGCCTCATAGGTCCCATTGGCCCCATAGGCCCCATTGTCTTTCGAAATTCCATAGCCTTTAGAGAGCCGTTGAGCAGAGACTGTTTCAGCATCGCCGGACTGGAACCAGTATTTGATGGCTTTCAGATTGGGCGGAAGTTGACGTTCGGCGGTTTTGCACAATTCGCCGCCGCGATAAGTGTCAATCGTCACGGAGCACTTACCCAGGGCAATGGCCAGCAACTGACCGCGCAGACGGCCGTAACACTCCCTTCTGCCGCTGTCCAGCGCGACGGCGAATGCCGGAAACTGCTTCTTATAGCTAGACCCTGTCCGAAAAGTGTTTTAGCATATTTTCTGTAGGAAATTGTTTCCTTGCTGAGCACATCACAAACTTTTCATCCGTATTACTGCCCAAAATCAGCGAAAAGTTCTTCCTGTCTGTAATTTTTTTGTTACTATGCATTTTTCGCGGTATTTTCAAAAATCGATTTTTCAGCG
>CAIKZE010000277.1 GCA_903831825.1 uncultured Lentisphaeria bacterium
ATGCTCGTTCATTTAAATGAAGCGAAGTTCACATATCCGGGAACAGAGTTGCAGATGGTCTACGAAATGCTAATGCCAATGTCGCCCAGCGGCTGAAAACCCAACAACACCTTTTTCCACGGATCAGGAAGTCTGAACTTAGCGCGGCGGCCATCGACTCGCAGATATAAGGGACTGGAATAAAATAACCTGTAGAATTTTGTCCGAATATCTTGATTTGATGTTTGGGCTGCTTGCGAGAAGCATACCTGAAGGTATGTAACGAACAGGCGGCACGAAAAGCATTCAAGAGAACGGTACAAAAGCATAGGCTATTTTATGACAGTTCCTAAGTATAGAAAGTGTTAAAACGATACCATCCAGCCAAGCCGGACCGCCATTCTCCCCACGCCGCTTCCTGCTCCGGCAACTTCTCTAAATAGTTCCATAAGATCTTGTCCATAATCTTTCCCATCTAAAATTTCAAAAAAATATCAAATAAACAACTTCTCGGATTCCTGGGCGAACATGACTTGGATCGGATTTTATGACTATTTTCTTCTTTGTGATTTATGCATTTTGCCCGCATTCATCACCTTTTTCCGGTTCTATGACTTCTAAAACAATATCGGGTATTTCTTTGGGTCTAGCCATCAAATACCGATAAATCCAGAACATGATCAATCCGAACGTGCTTACGCAGATGCCCAGGATGAACGCGGCTTTGTAGTTGTGGGTATGCTGAATCATATAACCGGAAATAAAGACTATCGTGCCGATGTTCATATTTCGCAAAAACGAATTTGATGACGTCATCGAACCGACAACGGCGGGATGGCAGGTTTTGAAAACCAGCATATCCGCACCAGCATAAAATGGCCCGGCGCAACAGACAAGAATGGAAAGTATGATTAAGCCATTCACTGAATTTACCTGCATGGCATAAATAAAGCCGATCATCTGCAAAACCCAGAAAACGCTAACAATCTTGTAACTTCCCAGTTTATCAATTGCCCAGCCGATCGGATATGCCAGCACCACCCCGATCAATGCACTCCAGGACAAGGCGTTGGCGCAGTCGGCACGTTCGATATGCAGATCATTTTTCGCATATAACCACACCCAGGTGCCATACATGCACATGAATGCATGAATCGTGCCGACGCCCAGCATCATGATGATATTTCTCTTATCACTCCAGCCAACCTTCAGCGCTGACCATGGCTTGAACGTTTCCGAGGTCGGATTGTGAATCGGCGGTTCTTTGATAAACGTTGCCGCATAAGTAGTAATGCACAGGATGCCAGACCCCAGTATATAGGGCAACCATTCGGCCACATCGGCTAATCTTACACCATATCTGACTCCGACAAAAGCAACCAACCCGCAGGCAATCGCATTGATTGAACCCATCCTCGCCAGCACGTCCTTGCGGACACAGTCGATGTTTAACAGCGGAAACGTCGAAGCCTTGACATCGGTCGCCAGCATCTGAACGATGGTCAAAGTAATCAGCATCGGCACCCACACGAAAAATGGAAACAGCGAAATGCTAAGGATGATAAACGGTACTGACATGAACAAAAATGGCAGGCGGCGTCCCCAGCGGGACGTGCAATGATCGCTTTTCCAGGAGAAATACATGACCAGAAAGCTGACCACCCATAGGTTGCTCGAACCAAGCAGTCCCAATGTGCCTTCATTGACACCCAGCCGGTTCAGCCGCAACAGCATCAACGGCCCCAGAAAAGCAAAACTGATCGTCCAGCCGACGTTGGCCAGCATAATCAGCAATACATTCTTCCACATCAACCGGTTATTGGAATAATATGCCGCCAGTTCCGGAGACAAATCCGGCATTACACCGTGAGCATTAACAATTGTCGCCTGTGCCATTCTCTTTAATTTCCTTATATATTGAAGGTTCATTGCGGCATGCCAATTTGACGGATACGCTTTCGGATAGCACTGGCGAAGAAGCAGTAACTCGGATTTCACCCTCCTGTCGGTTGTTCTGGACAATGGCCAGACACAGTCCGTTGAATGTCCTGACAACCGAAGATTTTTCCGATTGATGGCTTCCTGGATCTCCAGAGGACAGGCCAATCAAGCGGCCGCATCCTGACACCTCCACCGAAACAGGCACGGCGGCGGCCGGTACCGGCGTTCCATCTGCATCACAAACACTGATAGTGACGAATGAAACATCTTCGCCATCCGCAAGAAGTTTTGTCCGGTCCGGTGATATCCGCAACATGGCGGGGGCGGCCGCCGTCCTGATTTCCTGCCGGCAGACTACCTGCCCATTGAGGCGGCCCTCGGCGTATAAAGTTCCCGGCGCGTATGGGACCTGCCAGGACAGGTGCGGCCACGAAGCCCCGAATTGCAGAAAATGCGGTATGCCCGGCTGTAACTGGCCGTTCAGATAGAGATCAACAGTGTCGCAGTTGCTGTAACACCAGACTTCAATGCGTTGACCTTCCTTGCCCGGCCAGGTCCAGTGCGGAAAGAGATGAAGCATGGGATAATCAGTCCACTCCTTCTTATAAAAGTAATATGCGTCCTTGGGAAAGCGGCAGATGTCGAGTACTCCAAACTGGCTGGTGACGATCGGCCAGCCGGTAGTTTCGCCGCGGTATTCAATAGCTGACCACATCAGGCCGCCGGCAAGCCATGGCCGTGCCGCAACGTGCCGCCATTCCTGTTCGTGAGAGCGGCAAAGCTCAAACTCGCTGCAATATTGTCCGCCGCGCTTCATCACGCGTCCGTCACCCAGAGTCTCAGATTCAGAGTCAGCAGGAGCAGTTTCCATATAAACTCCGCGAGCGCCGCGTCCGGAGGAAAATTCGCTGATCAGCATTTTGCGCCCTGGAAACAGGCGATGATCCCGGTCATCAATGCCTATGCCGCCGCCATTGTAGCCGACTACATCGGTTACGCCGGCAAATCCATTGGCGTTGGCATCGGCATTCCCTTCCAGCCCCACTACCGTGGAACGGCTGGAATCCAACTTGTGCGCCAATTCGTTTAATTGGCGGAGGTAATTTGTTAAACGTTCGTCATTGCTTCCAGCCGTGTTGGCCAGGCCCCAGACGATGACGCAGGGATGGTTCCGGTCCCGGCGAATAAGATCCCGCAAGTCGTCGAAAGCACCGTTATCCGGATAGAGATTCCTGGTCTCCGCCCAGAAAAGCATGCCCAGCCGGTCACAGGCCTCCATCAGAGAAGGAGAAGCCGGGTTATGTGCGGAACGAATGATGTTGCAGCCCATCTCCTTCAGCGCTTCCACGGTCTTGAAATTTACACGGTCCGGCAGTGCCGTTCCCAGGCCGCCAAAATCATGGTGGATATTGCCGCCGCGAAGTTGAAGCGGCCTGCCGTTCAGGAAAAACCCTTTGTCAGGCGTAAATTCAAACCAGCGGATACCGAAGCATGTCTCGCATGAATCCACGCCACCTTCCTGCGAGGTCATCTCCGAGCGGACGCAATACATCTGTGGCTGTTCAGGCGACCAGAGTCGCGGATTGGCAAGCGTGATTTCCTGAATCAATTCCGCCTCCTTACCTGAGACCGACTCTGTTTCAGTTTCGACACAGTCGGCAAGGTTCCCTTGATCGTCCTCGATGATCGTGCGCAGCCGGACCCGCTGAGTTTTTGCGGCGCTGTTCAACAGACGCGTTCGCACGTTGACCACTGCCGAGGAGTAGCTGACATTGTTTGTGGTGACGGCAATCCCCCAAGGCACTATATGTAGTTCAGGTTTGATCATCAACCATACATGCCGGTAGATGCCGGCGCCTTCATACCACCAGCCCTCCATCTGACTCGCGTCAACATGAACTGCTAACACATTGGGTTCTCCTTTAGTACGCAGCCAGCGGGTGATGTCATAGACTGCGCCGGTATAGCCGCTCGGATGGTTTCCCGCCCGCTGCCCGTTGACCCAAAGTGTGCTGTTGCGAAAAACTCCTTCGAATTCCAGATAGACTCTCTTGTCCGTGAGTGTCTTATCGATGAACAGGTGTTTGCGATACCATCCTGTTCCCTTCGGCAGATAACTGTCGGCGCGAGCCTCGAGATGTTTGGCGTCGTACCTGGCCTCGATAAAATTTTCCATGAAAAATGGCCCCTCGATGCTCCAGTCATGCGGCAGGTTCACCTGGCGCCAACTGGAATCGTCAAGCCCTTCTTCCTGAGCCCCGGCTATGTCACCATACTGAAAGCGCCAGTCTGAGTCAATCTTCCTGCGTAAACTCATATTCTTATCCCTTGTGGTCTTTACATTGCAACTTTACTTTTTTAGGGACAACTTAATCACGCTGCATAAATAATCAGGAGCGGAGGCCGGCAAATCCAGCAGCTTGATGTGTTTGCCGTCGCGCTGAATGGTCACCGCCTGATTTGTTCCCATAATCACCCCGGAAGTGAACTCCATCGCGCAATTAGCAATTGTAATGGAACTGCCGTGCCACCAGTGAACATACAGGTATACGCTGTCACCTCTTATTGAGGAACAACCGTAAGTACCGCCGCTAACCGGACCAGGCGACACGTTTTCAATTGCTTCACGATGAACGGACAACCATTGGCCGAGCGCTTCCAAACGTTCCAGTTCCGGCTTGACTATCGTGCCGTCCGGCTTCGGGCCGACATTTAGCAGCATATTCCCACGGTAAGAGGCAATTCCGGTCAGAGTATGCACAATTTCTTTTGCAGACTTGTACAGGTCATCCGCCGGAAAATATCCCCAGTGCTTGTTCATGGTCAGACATGCTTCCCATAGGCGCTCCTTGTCCAGTGGCGGTTTTATATTTTGTTCTGCAGTATAGAAATCCTCCGGCAGTTCCGAGCGGTCGTTAATCAGAATGTCGGGCTGAAGTTCCCGGATCATGGCATTCAACTCTAGCGCCCGTACGCTTTCCGCAGTAATCGGAGAAACTCCATTGAGGTTACCCGCGCGGTCATACCAGATCACATCAATTTTCCCGTAATTGGCGCAAAGTTCCCGTACCTGTTCATGGATCAGACTTATAAATGCAGCCCATGCTTCAGGCGCGTTTTCCGGTCCGTCGTTGAATGCCTGGATGCTCCAGTCCGGAAGGGAGAAGTAAAGTCCGACTTTAAGTTCATATCTGCGGCAGGCCTCAACATATTCCTTAACCAGATCGCGTTCCGGCCCCTGCCTGACGGCGTTGCGATTGGTGGTGGCAGTGTCAAACAGACAGAATCCGTCGTGATGCTTGGTGGTCAGCACCATGTACCGCATTCCTGCGATTTTCGCAAGTTGCGCCCACTCATCAGGATTATACTTGTCGGCTGTGAATTCAGGAATGTACTTGTCATAATCGGCTAGCGGTATTCTTTCATTTTGCATAACCCATTCGCCACGGCCTATAGCTGAATACACGCCCCAGTGAATAAACAGGCCGACACCGGCTTCCCGAAACCACGTTATTTTGCTAATATCTTTTCTCATTTATTTACAAACCTTATTTTATGATTTAAAAGTAACACAGACATTCCTGTCTGTTGGTTCAAATCTAATTTCCCGTCACAGACAGGAATGTCTGTGCTACCCCTTTTTCGAGTAGGCTCTAACGATAATTATAAACGGGGTGAATATATGAAATGGTCTTTTAATCCTCCATCTTGTTTCGCCTGAAATGGATAGATCCTCCGCGAACGGAGACAAAGGTTCCACACTTCCGTCCGCCGCTATGTAAGATGCGTTGGCAATGCTTATAGTCCCGGCATTGAGCTTGATGACTATGTGTTCAGCATCGTCGTAAGACAGATTGGTAATACAGCAAGTAAGGCGTTCACCATCGTCCCAGCATTGAACCGCAAAGTCGCTGGGATATTCCACGAAAACCGGTATCGATTCCGGATTCATCCAGTCGAAAATACGGCGGAACATGAACTGGCGCTGATAGCAGATGAAGTGCCTCAAATCGCTGTCGTTCGGGCCAATGGCATAAGGCAGTATCGCGATTTTTCCTCCTGATGCATTTTTAAACAAAATCACTCCTGCTGCTATTTTCTTTCGGTCGTGATTGACAATTTCAGATATTTCAGCGGCATCATTTGACGGCTTCAAATTAAAAACACTTTTCAGTGGAACTCCTTTAAGTGGAATATAGGTGCCTGCATATTGACCGAAATATTTGTCATCAATACATTCTTCAGCGCCAAATTCTTCAACCGCATCACCGACACAGCAGCCAATCTGGTTCGCAAAACCGCGTTCCGCTAATGCACGGGCGGCGACTGCATCAAGCACCAGATTTGACTTGAGCAGTTCAACAATACGTTCTTTTGGAAGCGCATAAGCTGTATCACCAACCAGGAATTTTACAGGAGACTCGTCGTAAGTGCAGGGGAAGCCGCTGTTGCCAAGAATGTCATGCACGACAAATGCCGGCCAGTAAGTATCTGTTACCAAATCCACGTTACGTGTTGATGCTTTGGGCGAATTGAAATCCCACATCAACTGAATCCCTTTACGGGAGCCACGGCCTGGGGCATTTGCACGGACACCTTCAAAAAAACCTCGACTTTTGGTGAGCAAGTCAACGAATGCTGGTTCAAAATACGGAGAATCGCCAGAATAGCCGCAAAGGGAAATAGCCGGATTGTTCATCCGGTTAAGCAGAGCCTGAGTAATATGAAACCTTACTGTCGTCATGCTTTTTGAAAATCTACTGAAAGGCGTAGTTTCAATTTCCGGTGTGTATGTGGCGTTATCACCAAGCAGGTGCCCTATGAATTCAAGATAGAACAATCCGGGAATTATCTGGCGGCGGTCTCGATCGCCATAAGGACCGATGCAGGGGCGGAGCAAGGGTTTTGTAATAGGCTGGAAAGCTGAAATCATGTTTGTGATATTGTGACCCATCGCGGGGAGCGCATGAACACATGGGATCATCATGCCGACTTCAATTTCCGGATTTACTGCATGAACAGTGTTGCCGATGATTTCAGCTATTTTAATAAGACTGGCTCCAAGAAAATCTATCCATTGAGAACGGACTGTCTGATCATTCAGCAATGCGGCATTTAAGACTTCACGAGTCCATGTCTTTCCGGTAATTTCTCCAAACTTGCGCAAGTGCAGATCGCAAAAACAGCCCCAGGTGTTTTTTTGGCCAGTCAGCATATAGCGATGATCGTCGTCAACATAGATATAGTCTGGATTGAGTTTCGCCAGAATCGCATAAAATTTCCGCAGATAAACATCCAACTTCGGATCCAGCAGGCATGGAATGCGGTGTTCGCAAGTTCCATCCGAATATGTTGCCCAGTAGTCATAGCTGTTATGACCACTGTGATCCCATCTGGATTGCTGCATATTGTAACTTGAATTTATTCCAACTCTGATATTTTCTTCCGCGAGGCGTTTCATCGCACGTCCGATGTTTGCGGCTTCATGCTCTGCCTCCTCGATGGTAAGCTGATTCCAGACAATATGCTGGGCGTCAGTAAAAAGCATAACGTAACAGGTATCAGTTTTCTTGCAGAAACGGACGATCTCTTCAATCCGCTGCTCGTAATTCCAGGTCGGTAGATAGGTCCGGAGAATATAGTTTACCCGATTTTGTTTAAAAAGCTCTTTCATTATTCCTGCCCCATAGAGTTATAGGTTTATCAAAGTTTTACTGTCTTTGTGGAAAATTTTACTGGCCCAAGAAGCCCGGACGGCAGATTGGAAACTCGGTCGCGATTACCAGGGCAGTTTGTAATCTCTATCCTGATCTTATGCGTACCTGCGGAAAGCTTCCCCAGAGAGCAACTGTATGGCGGCCACGGCAGCAAAGCCACATGCGTTTCATCAATAAACACATCTGCGACATCCTCTACTCTGCCTAAATCCAGCCAGTATTCGCCTTCTTTTTCAATTTTAATGTTCTTTGAATAGCAGGCGGTACCAGAAAATGTTTGATAACCTAATATGTGCCATGATTGAAGTGCCGGAAGTTCAAAACTAGAATCAGTTGCATTCAGGTACGGTAATGATTCGTGACCATGACGGTATTCACATTTGAAATTTCCGTAGAGATACGGCATTTCAAACAAGCCCCGGCCTTCTCCCTCTGAGGTGATTGTAATGGTATTTAATGCCGGCGATGTTCCGGTACGAAATGCATGCCCTATTTCCGCTGTTACATTCATGCAGTCATAGACTCTTTCACGAGTAAAATGATCTATTTTAGTTTCATTAACAAACAGTTCCCAGTTTCCGCCAATCGAGCTGGCTTCCAGCACCAGTTTTATGGGGATATTTTCTCCGGAAAAAAGGAATCTGAACTGATAACGAACAAGGTTAATTCCTTTGTCCATAGGATCATTCTGCCGCCGTAATAAATCGTAGGAGAATTCATAATCATTCATGCTGTCGTCGGGAGAATGAGCCGCAATATCAGCAGCAAACCAGTAGCACAACGGCAACTGGTTAGTTTCAAAATCAATATGCCAGTCTGAATTAAACGTCTCCTGAGGTAAATCCTGACTTTCAGAACTTCCGCTTGATTCCAATTCATTGTCAAACAGTAAAGAACCTTTTGGGGCAATCCGGATATCGCGCATTTCAAAAGTTCCATTAAATTCGCGTTCGGCGCGATTTACCAGAAAAGTTATTATACGGCTGTCCTTCTGCCGTTGAAGCGCAAAAACATCTTGAGAACCGTCACCTTTCAGTGCAACTCCGGGAAGTTTTTCCAGGATCTCATCATTCATTTTATCGGCAAATGTAATAAAATCCGGATTCCATACTGTCTGTGGCTGCTCTTTTAATTCTCCCAGCAACTTGGGACGACTGCCGAGCACTAATATCATTATGCCGGCAGCGGCGAGTTTTTTCAAGCATTCTGCGGTTTGCTGTTCAATATATTCCAGATATGGCAGGATGATTACCTGCCACGGTTCCGGCAGTTCAATTTTATCTTGTTTTCCGACAAATTCCTGCAATGTGATTTCGTCAATAAAATCAAAATCTTTCTGATGGGAAAGCATCGCCTCCGAGAAACGATGAGTCTTTTCTTCAAGCTGACTTTGATTGATTAACGTGGGCAAGTTGATTTTACAATAAATGCTTGTTGCCGGATACAGTACCCCTATCCGGCACAGGTGAGTTCCGCCTGAAAGTTCTGTACAAACTGATTTGACGTGTTGCAGCAGTGCGGACATGTACTTCCATTCGGTATGCTGATAGAACAGCGATGGCGGTGCCTCGTCCTTGCGCGGTCCATCGAAAGAATAACAGAGTCCGTGGACATTGAAATAATTGATGCCCATGACCATCTGATAATCCAGATGGAAACGCAGATCACGCAAGGAAGCCTCATTGCCCATTACCGCAAGTGCGTCACTGCCGGCCTGCTCTTTGCCGAAAATATGCGCAGCGGAAGAAACGACTTTCAGCCCGGTATGATAGGCGGCGGCATCAGGCCACGCAACTGCCGCACCAAGCGGGTCAGTACAGGGAATATCAAGATATTTACAGCAACGAAGTTCATTCGGCCAGGTAACAGCAACATAACCCAGATATTCGGTGCGGGTCAGGTGACCAACGCTTTTTATGCCATGAGCATGACACCAGTCAGCGGTTTGCTGGAGGTAATTTGTGCATTGCAACCGCATCTGAGTCATCCGGTAATGATGCCGTATCAGCGGAGTCCGGTCGTCAATATCCATTGCCAGATGCGGTATTAACGACAACAGATCATAGCCATGCTCCTGTGTGAATTCTTCTTCAAACTTGTCTGTCCACGGGAAAAAACCAGATGGCGCCGGTTCATCCATGAAAGATGCGTCAAATGTTTCACTGAATGTCTTAGCATCAAAACGCCTGGCATATTCTTCATGGGTGTATTCAATGAATTTACGCATTCCATATGGATTCAAGAGGTCTGTATTATGACCACCGTCAGGACGCAGGACATGTACCGCCAATATAACATATTCTCCGGGAATATCCGGTTGCCATAATAGTGAAAAATGTTTTTTTGATAAAGTATTTGTGCGCCAGTGCGGTGCCGGGATTTTACATAGTTTTGTATAAGAACTACTACGTATTCCGCGTTGACTCCAACCAGAAGAAACTGTTCCGCAATGACCTGTGACATCGATTGGTTGACCGATAATATTGTTTCTTCTGGGAATTGCGAAACAGCGCAATAGTTTTTCCGGTTTCAAATCAAATTTTATGGCTTCTCCTGAAGTGCTGACTTCAGTGAGAATAAAATCAAGTTGCTGCGCAGCAAATTCCGGATTGTTCCAGATAAGCCGCCCGCCTGCCAGAGGCGAAGGAAAATAGTCTTCATCCCAAATTGAGAATTTGACTCCGCCAATTCTGCATTCCTCGACGATCAGACGCATAACATCCCACCATGCCTCTGAAAAATAAGGGGTTTCCAACCCTTGCCTGGAATGAGCATAAATGCTTTCATAGCCGGCGGCAATGAGTTCTCGCACCTGCTTCCGCAGTTCCGTGATGTCCAGTCTATGGTTTAAAAAATATTGACATGCTAAATGTATCATAACTAAAGTTTCCCTGTTTTTTGCACTTATCTACTGAACCGTAGCCGGCTACCACCTGATATAAGTTTTAGCCTGCTGTAATGCAGGCGGCAGATCGGCGAAGATTTCGAATATCCGCTGAAAAAACGGCAATCTGGCGGCAGTAAATTGATTCATGGGATATGCCTCGAGAGCGTCGGCGAAAAGCCTGCCATCCTGCATGGCAATTGCATCAGCCATTCGCCGCGTCCGATCGCCGAATACACGCGTGTATAAACATCCCGACACCGGCTTCCCGAAACCATTTTGATTTATTTTTCTCGTCTTTCATGTATTAATCTCTCCCATATTCTTTATAAGTTCTAAATCCATTTTTCTCTCACGGAGGCACGGAGACACAAAGAACATTTTAACAGCAAAGAAACCCGTCTACGCAAAGCCTACGCCGTGGCATTCGAAGGGCACGAAGAAAGTTATCCAGTATATCCCCCCCCCCTCGCTTCTTACTCGGTTTAGACAAACCATTTTGGAAAAATGGTTCTTTCTCAAACTCTTTTCCGAAAACTTTTGTCTATTTTATCTCTGTGCCCTTTGTGGCTCTTTGAGATAATCTCTTTTACATTTGAAATGTTGGTTTACTGCGCGACCAGCAACATGAGCCTGGAGGTCAGCGCGGCGTCCATCAAAAAATCGCTCCGTGTAAATCGCTTCATCCGAACCATACCGCCAGCCGGGTTTCGCGTCGGTCAATTGTGTAATGTAATTGTTCATATTATTCTTTCTACTTTAATTCTGGAAGCGTATGCGCTTTAAATCTGTCAAAAACAGCACTGCCGTTTTCCGCGAAAAGTCCCACTCGTCCGGATGTAACATGGTCTGACGCTGTCACCATGGAGCTGTTGAATACAAACAGTGGACGTCCGTTGCAATAAATTTCGATATAACTGTCACGGACAAAGATTTCAACGTTATTCTGATCGGAGACAGGCATGGATACGGTGTCAAGAGGATCTATGCGAAGAGAAGTGCGGCATTGCAATACTGGACGGCACAACTCAATCCGTGAGTATCTTCGGTCCAGAGAGATTGCCCACCCTTTTTCAGATTGCGTATCGTTTTCATTAATACGAAATACAATTCCTGCACGTTCCGACTGGCTGAGATCAATACGGCAAGAGCAGGAAAAATCAGTCAGTTCTTTGTCAAAAAGACGGCAGGTCATACTCTTGCCGGCTTCTGCGAATAAAGCGTTTCCTTCCTGCCGCCATGAGCCGATAGGCCAGCGTTTACTGGCTTTGAGAACCGTCCCTTTGGAATCGATGGAAAGTTCCGGTTTGCCCAGAAGTCCGTCCAATCCTTTCCAACGTTCGAGATAGAGCGTGCCGTCACTGTTCTGTCTAAGTTTCTTAGGGGAGGCGAAGGCGGTCCGATAACCGCAGATGTGATGGTAAAGAAGCCAGCCGTCGTCATCCTCAATAACTTTTCCGACATAACAGTCAAATCGTCCTGAACCTGAGCCGATGAGCATATTGTTGTCAGGTATTTGATATGACCCGTATTTCTCCTTGCTCATTAAATAGAATGTTCCGGCCGGACGTTCACGTTCTGAGAGATGGATTCTTGTATAAATTCCGGTTGTGGAAAAAAGCAGATAGTGAAATCCATTCCAGGCAAAGTACTGAGGAACTTCCATGTCTACGTAAGACTCCGGTGATGCTATTGGCGGGTGATATGTCCAGTTGATCAAATCGGCTGAAGTGACCCGTGCGATACAACCATTACGGGTTTTCTCTTTTTGCATGTCGCCTGCACATACAAAGGCTTCATATCCTTGTTCTCCTGGAATCACATAGGCGTCACGCCATGGAACTTTACTCTGGGCTGTTTCATTCATCGTTTTTTCATAAAACGCTCCTTGCGGGCACATGACCGGATTAGAAACGCATTTCTCCCACTTATTCAGGTCCTTTGAAAAAAGAAGACCTATTTTCTCCATGCCCTCATGGTTTGAGCCGTATGTCATTCCATACCCGCCCGGAGTGCGGAAAACCGATCCTGTAAGAATGCAACCGGCATCCCAGGCATCCTTATTCTGAGTGTCCTGCAGGACGATGTCATTGCAGTCGCGCCAGTGGAGCCAGTCAGTAGTCACAGCGTGACATACCCTGTCCCAGCCCGACTTACTGTATGGTTGTGTCAACGTGAACAAATGATATTCATCTTTCTCGCGGAACATCCACGTGTCCCACATCCGCAAATTGAATTCAGGCCTATAGATCATTTAATGTATCCTCGTATTGTGTTTGAGAATGTTCCCCATACCTTTGTCTATTTAACCGTAAAGGCGAGTGTATTGCTTATGCCTGAGACTACATCCGTTACAGTAACCTCATAAGCGCCTGGCTGATTTAAGGCCAGCGGCAGAGGCAATTCAAAAGAGCCGTTGTAACTGATATTGGCATCGAACTCCGGTAACTCGACTCTATTGAGTTTTACGCCAATACGCGCAATCATCGTAACTGTTTTCAATGACGCGGGAAGCAGAGCGACTGAAAGCTTCGCCGTCTCTCCGCCTTTGAAGCTGAGCGCATTAAGTTTCGCTGATATCCCCTCGATCTTCGCCGGCAGGAAAACAAAAACATCTGCATAATTCAGTTTCAAAGTAAACGGCAACTTTGCGGTTTCACCAAGATATTGTTTTGTCCTCGCGTTGTAAGCATGATATGGTTTATCCAGCACTACATTCAACTGATTTCCCGGCGGCGGCGGCACAACCGCCTCCGGTAAAATACCACAGACAATGGCAGGCCCGTTTAGCAGGGGATAACTTTTGCAATCAGTGCTTGCCGCACCGAGAATATTGGTAATCTTGAAAGGTGCGGTTAACTTTGCCTTTTCAACAAGCGCCGTGCGGAACGCCCCCATTTCATTAACCTTGTAATCTGTGAACGGCCGGTTCAGGAACCAGGTTCCGCCTTTGCCTGCCGTTTTGAAATTGGCCTCTTTGAAGGAGAAAATACTATTGAGAAGGCTGCCGGTAAGTTCGACTGAGCCGCCTTCGATGATATTTCCGGTGCCGCCGCAAGTTTTACAGTTACCCTTGATTAGTCCGGAGTCAACCTTGCCTGACCCCCCGCAGTTTGAACATGCTATTTTCTTGCCATCGGTCTTAGCTACCTGGAATTTCCCGTCAGCAGGAACGAGCAGGTCATTGCAGGTCGCAGGAATCACATCGGCTACAACGATACCGCCATTCTCAGCAAACTTTCTTATGGCCTCCACGCTTTCCCTGCTCATCGCCTGAACCGATGGTATTAAGAGAATTTTATACTGCTTATCAGTAGCAAGTTTTTTTGACACATAGTCTGCGCCGACCCAGTCAAAAGCCAAACCCGCAAACTGCAACAGGTTGGTTATCGCTTTCCGGCTCCCATCCTGTGTGCTTTTACGTTGATAAACAATATCCGCGAACTCCGAAATCGGTGAATACATAATCGCAATCTCAGCCGGCTTCTTTGACTTGATCAGGAATTTGCCGGTGCCGGAAAGAATCTCGCTGGCTTGTTTTCCGGCAAGTTTTACGTATGGCATCGGTTCTGCCGCCCCGATCGGGAAAGACAGGCCAAACATCCACCAGGCAATTTCATTTCCCCCGGCAAAGAGTGTTTGCCACGGAACGCGGGTTACTGTGAAATCATTCATCTCATTCACATACGTACCCCACCAGATACCAGTGTAGCTTCCCGGAAGCGCCCTTTGAAAATAACCGTCATCTTTTACGCTTGCGGTATAACCGGCAAAATTCTGACGGACACGTTCCCAGTCATAATTGAGTCCAGTAATACAATCGAGACTGGTCAGTGCGTCAGGTTTATCATATTTGCGTATTACGTTTTGCGCTTCGGTATGCACCGCTTCAAAACGGTTTATCTTGAAAAGTTCCTGTTCAAGCCATTGGGAAAGCAGGCCATTCGCCTTTGCCGCCGCCAGGCTGGTCCATTTCATGTCCGGAAAATCTTTGAAAGAACTTAGCCACGGTTTATTGATATTATCAATGGATTTGTATTTTTCCTTGAGGTAAATAACGAATTCCTTGAGGGCTTCCGGATTATCCCATGCCTCCTCGTTAGAACTTATAGTACTTTCCTCGCAGATGGAATACATCAGCGTTCCTGACTGACTCATCAGTTTTATTTTTTCAATGGTGTCTTCCCCGGAAAGATAGTGGCTTGTCATGGAAGCTTTCAACGGCATATCAGGCTTGATTATGAAATTGCCAAAATGGCTGAAATACGGCGTTTTTTGTAGATTGCTCCTTGTCCAAAATTCAAGGCGCCGGGATAAACATCCAGATGTTGACCAAATAACCTCAGGATCATAAAGGGCGTTAACCCCTAATTTCTTTACCCAATAAAGTGTTGCACTGTCAAACACATTGTTATCTCCGACTGCCCAGCCGGTAGACAAAACATCATCAAACTTTCTGCCGTGCATATAGGTATATGCCGTAGTTTTATCGAGATATTTTCCGTTGGCATCAACTACTTCAAGCACCACGTCATAGATGTCGGCAAGCGGTGTGCTTACAGCAGGGAAATCAAAACCTGCGGAACTGCTCGTTTTCTCAACGAGGAGACGTCCAAACGAATCAAAAAGTTTGGCTTTGATAGAACAGCCCGCAGGCAGATCGGCATGCAATGCAACCTTTCCGACAATCGGTTTTTTATTTGTCTGGAACGGAGCATCAAAACTTATCGATCCTAAATATTGCGTACCTTCAACTCTTAAACTGGCAGATGCCCAATCAATAATGCGCTCCCCTGCCTTGAGCCAAAGGTCAACTGCATAATTACCGCGGGTTAAGGCTGGAATTTCCGGCGCATAACTGGCCGAATTTCCCGAGGCGACAAGCACACTCGTCCCGGAGGAAATCATTTTACCCTTCATGTCCCGCAATTCATACTCCACATTCATTTCGCTTAAAGATCCGCTTTTCGGTGAAATGGAGAAGCTTAACGGTTTCCCCGGAAGCGCAGATATCGGAATCTTCGTCTCTTGCGCTGTAATACTTAGCGGACTTACACGATTAGTCAAATTCAAGAGAAGTTTTGCCAAAAGCGCTTCCTGATACTCGTAATCAAATCGGTTGTACGGTAAAAACGGGGTGAGTGTATTAAGTTTTGTATATCTAGACCATTGACTTTTGGGCGGAATTGCATCGTTGTAGGAAAGAAAGGCGACAGTGCCATTCCCAAGTTTTCCGGTACGAAGTTTGAATGGGCCAAATGTCCGAGGCGGTAACCCTTTATCAGCCTTGCGTAATGCCTCAAACTTACTGCTGATGGTCATCAGTTCCGTCGGCAGATTTTGCAGTAAATCATATCTGGGCTCCTTGTCCCAGGTCACATCCTTATCCATGGATTTTGCATTAGTCGGATTGATATAAAGGAGCGCAGTGCCATTGCTTATATGTTGAATCAGCTGGGCGCGTGCCTTCTCCGGTATAATATTCCAATCTAATTTGCCAATGACAATCGCATCGTAGCGGCGCATCGGATGAAGCCTGTCTATCATGTAATCTTCAATAGCTACTTTCTCCCCAAATGGATTACTGTACCAATTTTCTCCTCCAATGATGCTCAAACTATTGAAATCCATCGCCGGGGCTATACAAGAAATAATATCCATCCGCTGATCAAGTTCCAAAACTTCACGGGTGCTATAGACCGGCACAAGGAAAAGTGCATTGACAGGACTGAAAACAGATGGTTTTCCCCACACCGTGCGCGGCGAA
>CAIKZE010000278.1 GCA_903831825.1 uncultured Lentisphaeria bacterium
AAATGAGTACAGAAAATTTAAATTATTGATTAATGAATGGGTTGAACTTGGCATTATGAATTCAAAATTACTGATGAAAACAAATGAACGAAAAAAAAGCTAGAATTGAGGCTGTTTTAATTAGCATTGAACAGCCCTGGATGCATGCCCGGCTTCAGTCCGGGGGGCAATTTAATTACAAATGGTTCTTGCCAAAGTATGCCGATATCGCCTTCATGGTGACCGTCGAGATATTGACCGTCCAAGTACACCCAGGCGCGTTCGTCTGCTCCGCCGAAGTAAAGCGCAAGCGGGCGATCGGATTCCGGAATTTTCAGATTGATCCGATACCATGCGTTGCCGGTAAGGTTCGGAAATCCCTGATCATCCCAAAACTGTCCGCTCTTGATGGTTTTCCAATCGGCATCGTTAAAGTTGACAGCATACCATCTCTCCTGGTCGCCTCGGGCTTTGAAATCGGGGTTAAACTTCCAGGGGTTCAGGGGGTCAAGGATATCGTATTGGTTGCGAATCCCTTGAAAAGTCATATTCTCCCGCCATGAGGCTTCCAAGGCGCACAGCCAGGAGTCATAAAGCCGAACGCCCCATAATGAGACCAAACGCGTCGGCACCAGTTTTATAAAGACTTCCCGTAATTCACGAAGCGCGGACAACGCGGCCCGATAGCCTTCCGCCGAAGGCTGACGATAATATTGATCGCCGGTTTCCATCGCTTTTGAGTAGATTTTCAGAAATTCCAGATAACTGGCTTGCGCCTGAACCGCCTTTAACGCTCGGGAATCTTCGGAAACCAGATGTTTGGCCCGTTCTATATCAGCGGATAATTGCCTTAGTTCCATGGATGGGATGGATGGATAAGAGTCGAAAGCATGGCGCAGCCATTTGTCTTTATTGGACAGTGTGCTGGAGAGCAAATCATGAAAATGACGCATCTCTTTAGCCGCCGGGCCATAAAATTTTTGGAAATAATCTTCTTTAAAAGCGTCCTCGTCAAACCACGGGTTCCAGGCTAAACGGGCTCCCATATAAATCAAATAAGGGTCAATTCCACCCCACATTTCGCCGCTTTCCTGAAGACTTCCCTGAATATTCAAAACCTGAAAGAAGCGAAACATTTGAAGCAAAGCTTTTTCATCGTTAAAAGCATAGCCTGCATCTAAGTAATGATAGCTGTAAATCAGCATATTGCCGCCGGTCAATTCACTCCAACGCATGATATCCTTGCAACTAGCTGTCTCCCATGGCATTTTTTCCGGAGAACCGTCGGAGTAATAGCAGTAAGAGATTCTAACTTCAGGTTGCGGCAGGATTTTAACCGGCGGTTTGCAGGTGACCGAATAAGCATACGTAATCACTCCTTTATCCGGATGTTTCCGGCGAATTTCCTTGCATACTTCATTCGCCAAATTAATATTGTTCTCGGTAGCCGAGGCCAGATTGCTGCCGCTCGGATTCAAGGCCAGGCAGGCCGGGCACTGGCACCAGAGGCACCCTCCGTCCTCCTGAAACAGTGGAAAATAGGGTTGGTCCGGGCTATTCTTGAAAAATTCATCTGCGGCTCCGGCCAAAGTCTTAATCAATTTCGGATTGGTCGTGCAGAGTTGCGCGTTTTCCGCGCGCCATTTACCGGTAGCCCGGTCAAAGCAGAAAAACTCGGGATCGCTCTTGAAATATTTTTCCGGCGGAATCAGTATATGGAAATCATGTCCGGGATATTGCGCCAGCCGGATCACGTTGCCCCGTATCCGATAAAATTCAGTGACTTGCGCAGTACCCGGCAACTGTTCAAGTTCAACATTAAAACGGTTTTTAAACGCCCAGTCAGCCATGTCGTAACGATGACCGGTGGAATTCTCCACCAGGCCATTGGTGCTATAATGTGGACACCGGTAGGTCATGAGCGGCGCATTGTCATCCTTGAACAGCGGCAGACATAAATTCGGATTGGATGGAATCACTTCTCCATATTGAAATGGCGCAAACCAGCGAATGCCGGCAGCTTTTTCCAGGAAATCATAAACCGCAAACACCAGCGCCCGCGGCGAATTGCCTGTAATCGTAATCTTTTTGCCGTCCGTAAATTCTGAGGAAAACCCTTCAGCCGGATCCGCAGATTTCACTTCCAGGTTAATTGTCCGGGCGGAATCCGGCGCAGTCATGGCTATCGGCAATTCCAGTCCGGTAACTTTATGCAAATAAGCCGCCAATTCACGGGCGGCAAATCGTTCGGGCGCTGACGCATTTTTTGAAATTAAGATTGTGAAGCCTTCCAGTTTTACTGCATTTTCTTTTATCACGGTCTTAAATGCATAAGGAGTGAATTTCGGATGCTTTAATACCATATCTTTCACTTTTTGGACGGCTGGATCAAGCGAATTTTCAGCAGTCAAATTGATATCCTTAAACTCAATTACCGTTGATTCACCAACTGCCGGCGAGAAGTGCAGCAATTGACCGCCTTTGCTTAACTCAATATCACAGTTGGTGGTGCCTTTAGCAAAGGCAAACAGCCCGGAACCGGCTTGGGAGAGATCCCCTTGCTGCAGTTGCAGATGATAAGTCTGCCATTTGGGGGTGATTTCAATGATGCTGTAAAAGTCGGCTTCATTACCGGGCGCGAGGCGACGGTGTACATAAATATAGACAAGGTGATTTTTAGCGTCGGCGCTTTTGGCAGTCAGATTCAGATATCGGTAACCGTTCAATGACAGCTCATTAACCAGTTGTCCCACCTGCCAAAAACCGCCTTCCGGCGTTTTCCCGTCCGGCGATGAAAAATTACATTCGATTACGCCGTCTGCGGTCTTTACACTACCATGTCCGCTGGGAATGATCCAGTTTAAGTTTTCAATTTTGACTTGTTGTGCCGACAGGACGCCATTCATCAGAAACAACAGAAATAACAAATAAATCATTTTTTTCATCAATAACCACCTGATATCAATTAAAGTTTTACTGCTTTTGAATCTATTTATAGAACCGCAGTATAATGTTTGGATACGAGCCGCCGTTTTATTTCCATCAAGATAAAACTCCATGTAGTTCGATTTTTACCGAAAAGCTTATTCATTCTGCGATTTTCTTTACTCTCCTTTTGTGCGATTGACACCGTTTAAACTAAATCTTTGGCGTAAAATTGTTTTTCCATTAAAAAAACTTGCACACAGTGTTGTTTTTGAATCTATTTATCGAACCGCAGTCTGACTTGCGACCATAATTTTATAGCCACATACCTTGACTACGATCAGCCAGCAAAATCCGACCTATACCAGATTCGCGCCATTCCGCAAATCCTGTTACCCCGGCATGACCATCAAGAAAAGCTGAAGTGTTTGCTTTGTAGTTTTCGTGCTTAGCCAAACCTATTCCGCCAGAAGCAACCCGCCAAAATTCAAAAGCTGGACATTGTGAATCTGGAGTTTGATTGTAAATGTAACATTCAGACAATACAATGAATTTACTTACTGGAACAGTTCTTCCATAGAATTGCATCATATTTGCTTCTACAGCCTGCTCATTTAAATTAAGATAAAAATTGTTGCAGGGAACTGCCTGTAATGGGAACGGGCCTATGCCAGGATAGCCATTAGAGGACAGCAGTCCATAGCCACGCCAGGGGCCATTGTATTTACCTTCCACTGTAGGACAAACCACAGCATTGGGGTTCTTGGGAAGATAACCTAAGTCCTGCAAGGGAACATGCCAGACTCCTGTGTCATTACCCTCTATCATGACACCGCGGTTATCATTTGAATACATTTGAATTGCCAACATGCATTGTTTTAAATTAGAAACGCAATTGATACTTTGTGCTTTCAATCTCGCTTGATTTAATGCAGGCAGCAACATTGAAGCCAAAATCGCTATGATGGCGATCACCACGAGAAGTTCAATGAGCGTAAAATTCTGTTTCTTCTTCATGTTAAACCTCCTGTTTTTTGTATCGTTTTTGAGTTCATCATTCATGTTAAACCTCCTGTTTCTTTGTGCAGTTTTTACCTTCAAAGCACTGTTTAATTCCAGTCAAATAATAGAAATAATTTTAAACCCCTTTTTTCGTCATAGTTGCGATCTTTCGTCTTACCCTCATCAATTTCCATTGATATTATTAGTTTTTGACATCTTGGATGCCAGTCCTTCTCCACATGATTTGCCGACAATCAATGTCGGATAATATTTTTGGGGATGTGATAATTTTCTGCCGTTCAATTTATCAAACAGTTGGTCAAATGATTTCTGCGCCAGTTCGTCGGGGTTATATTCCATTCGCGTCAAAGGCACCGGGGAAAGAAGTTCAACTCCCTTTACGGACAATGTAAGTATGGCGATCTGTTCCGGAATTCTGATATTTTTTTCCTGTAATGCGAAAATGACTCCGCTCGCAATTACGTCATCCAAGACTAAAAATGCTTCCGGCATGACTGTTTTTCTACTAAGTTTATCATGTATTAAAGTTCTTGCGCTGCCAGAGGTACATCCTTCAGTCAACCACAATTTTATGTCGCATTTCCCGGATATTTCATTTTTTGCTTTTTCAATTCCTCTTTTTGCTTCCGTCTCATACTTCTTGTCAATTCCTCTTTTTGCTTCCGTCTCATAATTCCTGTTTGAACCGGGAGAAATCAATACGATCCTGGAATAGCCCAAACCACGAAGATATTTTAACCCTTCATAAGTGAAATATTCCATTGTTGACGCTGTTTCGGTTTCTTTGAAGAGGATGTATGGCACGGTACAATTCTTTTTAAACCATTCGGTCAACGTGTCTGTGTGAAGTCCAAAAACAGCCCTGATTTTATTGTCATTGATATCTTTTTCCAAATCCGAAACCGTTTTGAACAAGCTTTCTTTATTATGCGGGAAATACAATTCTAAATTCCAGCCGTTTTTATCTGCATAATTGAATGCCGACGCACAAAACAAACGTGAAAAGACCATATCCTGCTCGGAGAACGGATTCCTCTCGCTGAACATGGCGATTGTGCCTGACGAGAGGCTTTCACTGACGAAAGTGCCTTTTTGAGGAATCCGCTTCAAAATTCCCCGGTCAGTCAACTCCTTCAATGCGTTTTGCGCCGTCTGGTTGGCGATATTGAACTGCCGTGCGAAATCAAATGTTGAAGGAATCCGACTTCCCGGTTTGATTTCTCCTTTTTTTATCATTTCCTCAATCTGGAGAATTATCTGCCGGTATATCGGGGTTGCCGGTTTCAGTTTTATGCATTCAGTTAACATTTTTGAGAATAACCTCCGTCACTATAATTATATCACCTTGTAGTATAATATAGTATTTTAATAAAAAAGTCAATACTTAAATAAGATATTTTTACGAAAATATAACGATTATAAGGCATAAAATGTCACGTCAGGTCAAAAAAACAACGAAAGTGTAGAATAAAAGCGCGGCAAAGCCGCGCACAGGTATGTCTGGGAACTCGTGGTAATAGCCGTATATTCCACTGCCGCTATTTTACAAAATGCTGAAAAAACAACAAGCAGCAGAAGATGCACATTAATTTGCAGGCAAACCCCATGGTACTCCAGCAATGACACTTGACAATGAATCAGGCAGGTCTCCATCATTGTAAATAGTTGCCCCTGGCATTTTGATTGTTTTTGCGCCGGCATGGCCATCAACATATAATATATTTATTGTTGCGTTTGCATGTCTGGCATTCGGCCAGTATGTGAAACCATTAAGAGGGTGCGATGAAACAAGATATCCGCCTTTTTCAGAAGATTCGACAAATAAATTATTTAAAGAATCCATGTTCTGATAAACCACACAAGGATTTTTAATTCTCGACATTTTGCGCGTGCTTGTCCAAACATTATTACCTCCAAGACCATCGCCATTGTATCCCAGACCAACGTAAATGTAACCTCCCCAGGCAAGTATATTCTGTTTCTGTGGATCATTCAATAAAGGACATGTTGTGATCTCTATATTTTGTAGATACTTGTTATCTTGGAGTGTATTAACCCAGACAACCCCTTTGCCTATATCATAAGAGAACGGGAAATACTCCTGCTGATCGTCAAGATAAAGCTTAAACACCGTTCCTAATTGTTTTTCATTATTTAAACATTTAATAGCTTTTGCCTTATCTCTGGCCTTGTTTAATGCTGGCAATAGCATTGCAGCTAAAATTGCTATTATAGCTATTACAACAAGAAGTTCTATGAGTGTAAAATTAACCTTATTTTTTTTCATTTTGCTTATTCCCTAGATTATTTTATTTTACTTAAGTGCCCACTTTTACTCAAAAGTTCATTCCTCCTTCATTTTTACCTCCTGATTTCTGTTACTGATAGAGTTTTAGATATCCGCAACCACACATTTATATATAGTATAATATAGTATTTTTATAAAAAAGTCAACACTTAATCAGATATTTTTATGAAAATATAACGAATTAACGAATATAAACCTTAATTTTAACGCAAAGGCGCAAAATCGCGAAGTAAAACAAAAAAGAGAAAAACCTTTTAAAAATTTGGCATAGCCAAATTTTAAAATTTCCTTCTTCGCGCCTTCGCGTCTTTGCGTTAAATTCTTCAGTCTTTCGATGTTTGCCCCGAAGTGAGAATCGCAAAGATATAATTCTGAATTACGATTATTTCAAATTTTTCAATGTTGCTTCAATCAGGCGGTCGGCACTATCTTCCGCTGGGCCGCCGATGACCACCGGCAATGTTTCATAACCGCCGCGCCCGAAACATTCCGGCAACGCAATATATCCGCAATAGCCCATAGCCAGCGTTACCGGCCAGGTCTTTTTAAACGGTGAACGTTTCTTGATTTCCAGCCCGATCTCGGTAAACGGTTCGCCGGGCAGCGTTGTCAGCGCCAGATTGTCGTCGAATTTTAAGCTGAACAGCGTGAACTGACGGGATTTGCCGGAACAATCCTTTTTATATTCGATCAATTGTTCGGCAAAAAATTTTGCAACAGCGCCATCGCCGGAAGACAGTCCTTCGCTGGTCATTTCGTTACTGGCGGCGGCATTGCCGATCCTTATGAGCGTGGCTTGGGCCTGTTTGACTTCACTGGCGGAAATGATACGGAACGGGATGGTCATCTTGGTGGAAGTTATTTGCAACTTTTTCACCGGCATTTTTTTCAACTTCTTCAGCAGTCCGGTAACGATTCCGGCGTAGCCTGTGCCAATGCGGCAGGCTTCCGCATAACTGGACTGATCTTTTTTCGTAGACACATCGAAATGATTGATATTGCCGGAGCAGCCGATCAGCGTTAAAACCGGAACGTCATAGCCGATTGAATTCTGGATTGCCCGTTCCATACGGCTTGGCCAGTCAGCGGAAACAAGATTGCCGCCGATGGTGTCGGTGTGATTGACGATGTTGGCAAGAATCGCACTGATGCGTCCATCCTGACGAATTGCAAGCACCCCGATTTCAGTATCGACTATACCTTCCGACTTGACAATATCCGGATTTAGCTTGCCGGGGTTGGTTACCACCTGTCCATTGTTCATCCAATAGCGCCGGTTGAACGCCAGCGGATTATCTTTCACGCTGCCGGTGAGTAATTCAGCAGGCGCAAGGCTGGCATATGCTAGTCGTATCGTGCGAATCGCCTGCTCAGTAAGAAGTTCAAGATATTCAGCATCAGCCTTGGTGCTGAACATGTCGTAAATATACGGCCCCGTATGAGTATGAGTGGGGCAAAAGATCAGGTTATCGCCGAAATTCATGCCGGCTACTTTTAGTCCAACCTTGATCCGGTCGATGATATCCGTGCTGATTAAGCATAAATCGAACACGACGACTCCGGCAGTTACACCGTCTTGCTTAAATATGACGGTGCGGACAAAAAGATCGTCCAGAACTCCCGTATTTGGGCGCGGATTAAAGTAACCGCATAGCGGTATTCCCCTGACCGGAGTGATGATTTCTCGTGCGAATCCTGCGTTAAACATATTTATTCCTTTGGATGATTTGTTCTTGAGTTGTGGGAAATATTACCATAATGTTAACTTAATTGCTCCCTGGCCTCAATAAATGCCTTGACGGCACGATCAAGTTCCGTCCGCGTATGAGCAGCGGAAATCTGAACCCGGATACGGGCTTTGCCTTGCGGCACGACCGGATAGAAAAATCCGACGGCATAAATGCCTTTTTCCAGTAAC
Organism: uncultured Lentisphaeria bacterium; assembly: GCA_903831825.1. Lineage (GTDB taxonomy): Bacteria > Verrucomicrobiota > Lentisphaeria > Victivallales > Victivallaceae > CAIPAT01. The sequence continues at coordinate 8,154 of CAIKZE010000278.1, forward strand.
GCATTAGCCATTTTCTGCGCCAAGACGGCATCGCCCAACATGATCGGGACAATAGGATGGTCGCCTTCCGGGATAGCAAACCCGGACTCTTTCATCCGGGTACGGAAATAAGCCGTGTTTTCCTGCAATTGTCGCCGCAAGGCTGGATCGGAGATAAGTTCCAGGGCCCGGAGCGAAGCACAAACCACCGGCGGCGGCATGGTGTTGGAAAACAGATACGGACGGGAGCGCTGTCGCAGTAAATCGATAATTTCTTTTCTGCCGCTGGTAAAACCGCCGGAAGCGCCTCCCAGAGCTTTACCAAAGGTGCCGGTGATTATATCCACCCGGTCTTGCACGCCAAATTTTTCCGGCGTACCTCGTCCGGTGAGACCGACAAATCCGACGGCATGGGAATCATCCACCATCACCAACGCCCCGTATTGCCCGGCCAGCCGGCAAATTCCGTCAAGCGGAGCATAACTGCCATCCATCGAGAAAACGCCGTCAGTGGCAATCAGTTTTACCCGTGCGGAAGCTGCTGCCTTGAGCTGTTCTTCCAGCGAAGCCAAATCCCGGTTGCAGTAACGGAACCGTTGGGCTTTGCAAAGCCGGATACCGTCAATGATGCTGGCGTGGTTCAGTTCATCGCTGATAATCGCGTCCTCGGTCCTGAGAATAGTTTCAAACAGCCCGCCGTTAGCGTCAAAACAGGAACTGTAAAGGATTGTGTCATCGGTGTTGAGAAAGTTGCTTACCTGCTGTTCCAGAAGTTTGTGGATTTCCTGGGTGCCGCAGATGAAGCGGACAGAGGACAGCCCGAAACCCCAGCGGTCAAGCCCGGCATGTGCCGCCAAGATGATGGACGGGTGATCGGACAGCCCGAGATAATTATTGGCACACATGTTCAAGACCTGGCGGCCGCCGGAAATCTTCAGTTCCGGATTTTGCGGCGACGTGATAATCCGTTCTTCTTTATATAACCCCTGCTGACGAATATCTTCTACCATGTCAGCATAATGTTTCAGCGATGAATTCATGTCGTTGCTCCCTGTTGTTTTTGCCGTTCTTTCTGGAACTGGATGCTTCTGATTGGTATAAACTTTTCGTCAAAGCATCAGGTCGCCGCCGTTAATATCTATTGACGCGCCGGTAATATAGGAGTCAATACACAGAAACATTACAAGTTGAGCTACTTCCTGCGGCGTCCCCAGTCTTGGAATCGGAAAAACCGACTCATAATATTTTATTTTCTCCGGAGTACAATCACGCCTGACCATCTCGGTGTCTATCAATCCCGGACAGACGGCATTGACAGTAATGCCGTATTGGGAAACTTCCTTGGCCATTGCCCTCGTCAAGCCGAGAACTCCGGCTTTAGAGGCGGTATAGTGAGCGCCGCCCAGCGTGCTTACACTTCTTCCTGCCGAAGAAGACATATTTACTATCCTGCCGAAATTATTCTTTTTCATCAATGCAAGAACTGCTTTGGAACAAAGAAAAACACCGTTAAGGTTTACGTCCAGCACTTGATCCCATTCCTTTTTGGAAATATCATCAATCCGGGTCGGCTTTAATATTCCGGCGTTGTTCACGAGAATATCAACGCTGCCGAACCGGTCAACGGTTTCCTTAACCATTCCGTCAACGGCCTCTTCAACGGTTACATTAACTTTTACTCCATGAGCAATGTTCCCTTTTGCCTTGATTTTTTCAGCGGCGGCATGTGCATCTTCCCCTTTTATATCGCACACGACGACCTTGATTCCATTATCCGCCAGCATGTCGGCAACCGCGAAGCCCATTCCCTGTGCGCCGCCAGTTACGATGGCGGTCTTTCCCTTGAGTTTTTCAATCGCGTCAATCATCATGAAATTTTCTCCAATATTAAATAATGTTTTGTATTATTGCTTCAACCAGAAGATCTTTGGTGTTCAGTATCCCCCTGATGTCAGCCATTTCATAACCATGCGTATTGTCGCATGGGAACGCAATGCAGACCGCCATGCTGCAATAACCGAACAAGAGTGTTTGAGATGCGTCGGAACCGGCGCCCCATATATATGCCGGTTGCGCGCCGAACCCCAGATTCGCAGCCAAATCGAAAAATGCGTCGCTCACTTTTTTGTTATAAACTCCACTGGGGCCGTACCAGATGACCGGCTGATGGTTCAGTTTAATGTCATATTCTTCCGCAACGGGCCCGATTTCCAGCGCAACAGTTCTTGATCCAGGCAAATTGCGGGAGGCAAACGCCGCGCCTTGCGATCCCACTTCTTCCATTGAAGTTCCCACAAAATATATATCTTGTGCAGGTGTATATTTTTTTCTTTTGAGTTCCTCCATTACCATCTGCATAATCGTCACGGCGGTTTTATCATCCTGGTTGTATCCGCATACCGAGTTATTCACTATAATCGGTTTCTTGAATTCACGGGCGACGACAATCCGCGCTCCCGGATAAACGCCTTTTTCATCCAGTTCTTTTTTAGTCAGTGTTGTGTTGACATAAACATCGTTGATAGTAAGCGGCTTTTTATCAATGAATTCCCTGATTATGTTTGTCGGCGAAGTATGGAGGGAACCGATGGACAAAACGCCTTTGACTATTTCTTTACGCCCGATAATATCAACAGGGCATTCTCCCATTTTCCACGGATAGAATGCGCCGGCCATATCAACCATTATGTGTCCGTTGTCCAGTACACGCTTGACCGCCAGTGCGATTTCGTCCTTATGTGCCATGATACGAAGCGGATTGTCGTGTTTTTTGCCATACATTACCCCGATCACATTACCGAATTCATCCTGATAAACTTTGTCACAATACGGCTTGAACCATTTCAGCAAAACAGCGTCTATCTCATCTTCCACTCCCGGCGGGGAATGCGTTACGAGTATTTCTTCGAGAAGTTCAAACAAACGGTTGCGATCTTTCACTTTCTACCTCATTAATTTTTATTGATGTTGCTATATTGAGCGCATGGATAATTATCCACCGGTACGTCATGGTTGCCTGTTTCAGTTTTATGCATTCAATTAATATTTTTCAGAGTATCATCCCATATTATATTCACACATAGTATAATATAGTATTTTATATAAAAAGTCAACAATAAACCAGATATTTTTATATAAAAAAACTGATGTAGGGTAAAAAAACTCATCGAGAGTGCCGATAAAAGCAAGCGGCGTTAATAAGTTGTAATTGATCCACAATGTCTAAAAAATATATTATTCAAATAAGTATGTTCAGAATGAATTTGATAAATAAATACTTATTTATGATAACATCTTATATTTAACGCCCAGAGGACGTGGCATTGCATGTAGCTTCCCAGAGGAGAGCGTGAGACGTTTTGTTCGTGATACAATATGCATTCAGAAAATAAAGTGTGATAAACCTAATCTATATTTGGAGATGATGATAAGATGGACACCATAATTTCCACTAATTTCGAGACGGTTTTAAAAATCTTCAGGCAGAGCCTAAATGACTCTGATCACGCCCAAAGGACGTGATTTTCTAAGTTCAGACTTCCTGATCCGCTCTTTCTGCTGATTATGCACAAATAGCTTGCCTGCAATCGCTTAATCTCTGCTTTTACATAATCTTTGTATTTTGACAGTGGAAAAAAGGGATGTACCTTTTCTTAAAACGTATGCGC
>CAIKZE010000279.1 GCA_903831825.1 uncultured Lentisphaeria bacterium
CCCAGGACATTGAAGCCGTAATTTAATGCTTCAGCCACCATCGCGGTACCCATACCTTTGCCGCGATCTTCAGCCTGGCAAATGAGTGCACGCCCCAGACAGGCGGACTCATTTGCATAATCGATATTCATTAACTCAATATGCCCGACAACCGTTCCTTCTAACCGGCGGCAGGCCGTGAACATAAAATGTGAAGGTTTACCGCCTCTGGTCCGTTCAAGGTTTTTTAAGAGTTGGGCTCTATCCAGCGGATAATGGTATTGAGGCCCGGCCCATTGCTGGAGAAACCGCTCATCCTGAATCCAGTTGATAAGCAGTGAAATATCCGTTTCTTCAAATTTTCGCAACTTAACCATGACCGTCATTCCTCTTCCATTGTTTTTCTCAACGCCAGTTTATTGCATCTGGTCAATATCAGGGTGTTTTTGTCTTCGATCAGCCACTCGAAATCTTCGCCTTTCTCCATCTTTATCGCTTCCGCGATGGCGGTCGGCATCACCACTTTGAACGCACGATTAGTCGGCCGCTGGCCTTTTTGAATCTTCACCCGGTATCCCATTCAATTACCTCATGATTATTTTACTTCTTGCTATAAAATAAGTACTTGTATGCCTCAATCGGCAATATTTTGCTCTGATAGCGTTGCCGACCAACCATCATTGCATGGTTTCATACATCCTGCTATACTGCGCACTGGCTTGAATGAACCGTCCGGCTGCAAATCAAGTTCGTCTGCCATTGACAATAAAATGGAGTTATTCTTTGCCATGAACTGTTGAATTTCCGGAGTTATGTTCTTCATTGTCGGCACTATCAGGATGAACGGTTTCTGTTGAGAAAGGTAAAGCGAACTTATGGTATCGGTCAGAGTTGATGTCTTATAGGTTAAATATACCTCCGTACCGGAATGGTCGCCAAGATGCCAGACATTTTCGTGTTCAATCCGTCGATCTGCTGAATACTTGATCTTCATGGACACACAAAGTGCCTGATGCAGAGCATCCCGGCGCAATGCATAAATTAGTATATCCCGGAACTTGAGCTGGATTGGATCAGCGTTGTTCTGCGGACATACTGCCTTGATATCGGATGGGGAATGTTCCACCACCTGGCGCGGGTAGCCTTGTTCACATGGTGACGGGCAATTTAACAACTTGACGCGACGGCCTTCTACTCTCAGATAATGAGTATAGAAAGTGTTGAAGCGATGCCAGTTTGCCAGGAGATGTTGCCATTCTTTCCATGCAGCTTCCTGTTCCGGAAGCTCCTCTAGATATTTCCAGAAAATTTTGTCCATAATATTTTCTCCTCTTAAAACTATTTGCTATGATAATTCCTCTAAAATTATCGATGACAAAACATATTATCGTTTCGTAAATATGTCTTTGTCGAGTGCTTACCTAAAAAAACGTTTAACTCCACTGCTTAATTTGTCCGCCGGGAGCTCGTAATTCTATTGTTTGTCGGCGAAATATGGACATTCGAGATCAGCGAAATTGGGACATTTTAAATCGGCGCTGACAGATATGACTAACACTATGAAATACAGTTTATCCAATGCTTTGAATTCCAAGTATTGAGCAGAGCGCTTCCAGCCGCGAACGGTTGTCGCCGTATGATATTATGTAATGCTGGGCCATGACGTTCTGAATGAAGCCTTCGACCGGAGCATCGAACACGATTTCCAGGCTGGGCAGCTGCGGCGCGGGCGATGTCCAGCCGGCCTCTTCCCATTTGACCGGAGTACGGGCGGTGCCGGTCATAATGTGCATGGTATATTCACTCCCGCAATAACCCAGACGGCAGATCGTCACTTTGCCAGTCTTGAGTTTGGAAACATTTAACAGTCCTTCGCCAAAATCGCCGAAAGCATTGGGCATGACAGTTACTTTACCGTCAACGATTGCGGCAGGCACATAGTCGGGCACCCCCATCAGTGCGCCATCGGTTATGAATTCGTAGAATTCGAGATAAGCGGCAGTCTGTCCGGTGAGATATTTGACAATTAGCTGGGTTACCGCGCCCATGCTGTCATTTTCCGGCACGGAACAGATGTCCAGTTCATCATGCAGCAGCGTCATGCTCCCGGCTGGCGCGAATTTCATCAGTTTCTTAACTCCGTCAACATCATTGAAGGAAAATCCATGATAGTTGCGCTCCTGGATTTTCGCCTTGAACGCCAGAAACAGCCTGACCGAATTCTCAATCGTGCCGGGGCGGGGTTCTTTCACAAATTTCCACCGTTTTTTCAGCGCGGCGGCAATCTTCTTTATTTCCTTAGCATCCACTTTCTCCATCAGTTGCGCGATTTCCAGCAACTCGAAATGTTCGATTTCCGGCCCGATTCTGCCTTTGAGTGAAACTCCGTCATAGAGCGTTCCATACAGCCGCATGTCGCGGTATCCGGCCATGCCGATCCGGGCGGTTTTCAGCAATGATGCGGCGCGGGCGGCTTCGGCGTAAGTGACAAGCTCGTTAATTCGCGGCTGCTGTCCGCGATAAGTGACCACATATTTGAATTTATAGCCCATATCCGCTATCGGCTTGCGCAAAGCAGTAGTTCCGGCCTGGTCGGCGGTGGTGACAAAGCGGTCACCGTCCTGCCAGCCGGAAAGCCCCCATAGAATCATCGGCTTGTGTTTGAAATGTTCAATCACGCTGAATACCGCCCAGGAGGGAATCCATCCGGCAACGCAGATAATCAGCAAGTCGAAGTCTCCGCCTGTCTGGAGTTCGCGAACAGCGCGGGCGGCGTTTCCGCCTTCCGGATCGTCGCTGACCGGAGTGGTTTTAATCAGCTCAATGCCCTGCTGTTCCAGCATTTTCGCGGCGGTGGCACAGCGCTTGACAATAAATTCTTTCGGGGTGTTAACTTCTCCAAACCCGACAAACCCGGCTCTGATTTTTCTTATTTCATTCATGGTAATATTTCCTGTATCATAAGTTTAAATAGATTTTTCCATATGCGACCAATCCACGAGACCGGATAATGCATCATTTCCATAAAGATTATCCCTTCCGGCCATCATTGCAAACCGTCCGGCAGTAATTATGTTTTCATCTTTCAGCAATGCAGTCAGAAAACCGGCCACGGCGCAATCACCGGCGCCTGACGCATTGCGAAACCGTTCGGCATCAACGGGGAGCGGCTGTATCCAGACTCCCTGCGGACAGCCGGTGCGGTCGGAAAGGCGTAACGCTGATGAATTTAGTTCAGCCAGATTGCCGGCGCGAAGATATGCACCCTTATGTCCGGCCTTAATGAGAAGCACTTTAACTCCCATTGCAAGAACTTTTTCCGCAAGCCGTTCGTATTCTTCCGGCGGAATGGCTTCAATCATATCTCCTCCCCCGACACGGACGGCAATGCTGGAATAAAGCTGCGGTTCCAGCATGAAAAGCAGTTCTTCGATGCTTGGCACGAAAATATCCACCAGCGGCAGCACTGCCGACAATATTGCCTGCCAGTCGGCCTTTCCCGCCGGGGCGGCGGGGTCCGGCAGGGTCATGTCCAGCGAAGTCACCGTGCCATGGCTGCGCACACGTTCAAACAATTCCCTGAGTTTAGCTCCTCCGTCTGACCACAACGCCTCCATCAGCGGCGGATAGCCGAAATGGAAGAGACGGCTTTGCCCCACAATTTGATAGTCGATATTTTCGGCGGTGAAAATCCGATTGCAGCCCGGATCCTCCAGAAATATGCGGTCCATGCCCGGAGGTGCAATTACAATGCCGTAGGCGGTTCCGGCAGCAATAGTCCGGCGTATCCCTTGTGCAACTCCCGCCTCGGCCAGCAGCGCCACCGCCATATCGCCCAGCATATCAGCGCCGACACATCCCGTCAACGCAACATTCTGTCCGAATTTACGCATCGCCAGACCAGTGTTCGCCACCACGCCGCCAAGCGAAAAATGCAATCCCTCTGTCTCGATAAGCTTGCCGGGGCGGAACAGTTCGGCAAATGCAACAGCTTCCCGCTGCGCGAATCCGGGCGCGATGTCAACCCCGAGATAACCCGCAATGACCGCATCGATTGGACGAGGTGTATTTATTCCCATAACTTTGTTATTTCCTCAATTGTGCTGTCCACAAGCATTTTGCCGCCGTCGGACCCGACATTGCCGTTGATGATCAAACCGCCGTAACCGCCAAGCTGTTCCGCCCGCGCGCTCGGCAGATAACCGCCGGTGCCGCCGCAGAGCTGGACAACAAAAGTCTGCCGCGCCTGACTGCGCGCCTTGATCTGCTGTCCGAAATCCAGATAAAGCTCAAACGGATTGGTGGCGAAAACAACATCGCCGAGCCGGACAACATGCAGTTCCAGCTCAAATTCGGGCTGCGCACCCTGGGTTTCATATCTGGCGATGACGGCCTTGTTATTCTGGATAAGCACGAAATGATGCAGTTTGCTGTCATAAGGTCCGGGACGGCCTGCAATCTTTTCATTGCACCTGACTTCATCGCAGAACTGGCGGTAAGCCTCATCTTCCGGGAGTACGGCCTCCAGTTCAGTCTGTTTCTTTTTAGCGTCAAGATAGTCCTGATAGGAGGCGCGGCGGCGCGGCAATGCAACCTTTTTCACCACATGCCGGAACTGCGGTGAAAATTCAATCATTCCCGCCGCTGACTGACAGACCTTTTCAACCGCCGTCAGTAACCGGCTGCCGATTTCAGTAACTCCATTTTCGTGCCAGAAATCAGGTTCGCCTTTGCAGTTCCGCGTAAGATCGCGCGGCGACTGGCAGCCGGCGGCGCTGATCTGTCCAAGCGTCCGGAAATTATCCCCGAACTGCTGTTTCAGCAGTTGTCTGGTTTCGCCCATAAAGTCGGAGGAAATTTTATATGTAGCTTCCATGGACTGTGACGGGCAAGCCAGATTGAGGATCACGCCGGCAGGTTTGCGGTCTTCGTCAAAAGTAAACAGCAGATCAACGCCGGAATCTTCGCAGCCCTCCATTCCGGTAAAATCTTCGCGGTCAGTGCATCCGTACATTTCCGCAGTATCATCAGCATAAACCGCGCGGCGGCAATGCCCGACTCTGGCGAAACTCAAAGCATTGGCGATACCGCCCGGCTTACGGTTACGCCAGGCTTCGATGATTACGGCTTTCAGTTTGCCCAGTAGAAATGTGCGGTATTCCGCCGCCGTCAAAACACCCGGCAGTTCCGCCAGCCAGCCGATTCCGGCTATCAGATCAACACCAGGGGCATTATGCGTATGAATAACATTCAAAAAAACTTTATTTACATCCAGTTCCGGCAATTCCTGGCGCAGCATCAAACGCAGTTCATCCTGGAAATCAGACTGAAAACCGACCAGATCGAGTGAAACCATCACGGCTTGTTCGCCATCGGATTCCAGCGCCAGTACCGTTGCTGAAAGCCTCGAATGAATGCCATCAGCAATCCGGTGATAATATTGTCCGGACAGATCAACTTTGCCTTCCGGGGTGGTATCTGTTTCCGCCCAGCCGATCAGTAATTTTGACATTTCCAAATCCTGTATAAAAGTTCTTAATTTTTCATCTGCACATTCTTCATCTGCTGATCATACGGTGGAGTTATTTCATATACAACTCCGCCGGTTTTTCTTTGTTCAATATGCTCAAACGTACTGTCCAGCAGCGGCGTGTTTATTTTCAATGCCACGGCCGAATTGTTCGAAATGATCCGTTTCATATGAATATTGCCGATATCACCCATCTTCGCCGACTCGCCATAGCCGGTATACACAGCCACGATATTCGCCGCGTTGAATGTCATGTCATCCTCAATGTCGGACGCCAGGATATTCTGAACTTTCGCTCCGCCTGCGGCCAGACAGATGATGACATGGCACTTTGACGACGCTTTGATATTCTTGATTTCAATATTTTCAATCGAATCGCCGAGCCTGCTGCTCTCATTGCCGCCTGCCTGCATCGGGAAAACATAGAATTCTCCCGGATACGCCCTGCTCGCCTGAGGATAACTGTTGGCGCTGATAATGGCGGTACAAGCAACAACATCGTCAGAGCATGAACCGGAAATATTTTCCGCCCGCCCGTTGCGGCAGCCCTTTCTGAAATCGATCCCGTCGCCGTTCTTCACCGTCGTGTTGAATGCAATATCATGAAGATACATATTTTCGCAGCCGTGCTCCTGCGATATCGCCCAGCAGGTGGTCTTACTCATGGAAAAGCCGCCTATCTCATAATCCTTGCAGTTTGCTAAAAGGATTGATACCGTCCTCCAGCCATAAAAATCTCCGATCCACGG
>CAIKZE010000280.1 GCA_903831825.1 uncultured Lentisphaeria bacterium
AAATGAGTACAGAAAATTTAAATTATTGATTAATGAATGGGTTGAACTTGGCATTATGAATTCAAAATTACTGATGAAAACAAATGAACGAAAAAAAAGCTAGAATTGAGGCTGTTTTAATTAGCATTGAACAGCCCTGGAGCCTGAAGACTTTGCTGAGCAACTCACTCAAGAAGACATTGTCCATGTGTCCGCTCAGTTAGGCCAGCACGGCCTTATTGACTGGTATCCAATAAATGCGATTGGTGGTTTTTGTAGCGGACTAGGTCGGATTTCTGCATGCGGTATAGATGTTGTCGAAGGTACCGTCACCTCGGCAATTTCCATTAATATGCACGACCATCGTAGCGTCAATGTTTCCGGCTCATCGAACGTGATTGTCGGAGATGGTAATACCCAGAATATAAATGAGAATGCAGAATCACTCATTCGTGCAATCAATAACATGAACGCTCCTTCAGAACAAAAAGAAGAAGCAAAGTCGCTTTTAAGAAATTTTCTTGAACACCCGCTACTTACAGCACTTGCAGGAGGTGCGATTACATTGTTGGGAGGTAGGTGAAGTAAAGAGCCACATGGTTGCTAGGTCTTTGCCTAATGTGCTATTTTAGAAAAAGGCATAATTTCATGATAAGGATAAGTTAAAATGCCAGTACCACGCGTATTTGTTAGCTCCACATGCTATGATCTTCGAGATATCCGAGTTGCCTTGCGTCAGTACATAGTAAATTTCGGTTTTGAACCGGTTATGAGTGAATTTGGCGATATTTTCTACGACTATGAACAGCATGTTCAAGACGCCTGTATCACCGCAATAGAGAAAAGCAATATTTTCTTGCTGATTGTAGGTAATCAATACGGTAGCATTTATCACCATCAAGCCAATCCAGAAATTCCAAACTCAGTAACGCTTGCAGAGTTCAAAAAAGCTCTTTCAGTTAATATTCCTAAACATATATTTGTCAGCAAGTTCCTAAACCATGATTATCAGAACTTTAGTAGATACTTTCAAGAAAAGCTTAAACAGTACTTCAGCAAAAATAATATTTCTGATGAAGATACCATAAAATCGATACAACATGTTAGACAGTCAGTAGACAACACCTATCCATTTCCGCAGCCATCATATAAATACATTTTTCATTTTTTGGACGTGATCACTGAACTGAAAGTTAACAATGCAGTATTCCAGTTTGAAGATTTTGACGACATCACCGAACAGTTGCGACGACAATGGGCAGGCTTTATGTACGAGGCACTGACCACATCGCAGAATGTGCCTTCTAGAATTGTTCAAGAATTTACGTCTCGATTCGACAATCTCGAGAATATCATACGGCAAATGGTAGTGTCTAAAACCGAGAGAGAGCCCGGTCAGATATCTTTGAATATTGAGGATATTTCCAAGTCTCTTGCGCCTGCTGAACTTCAGCAGGCTCAAGATGTACTACTTCAGTCACTAAATTGCTTTATACAAGGTGAGTATAAACAAGAACGAGGCTACATGACTCAAGCCCCCGATGTCGCGGCAGTAAAAACATGGATTGAATCTCTTGGTCAACTCCTTAGCAATTACAAATGGGCTAAGTCTATCCCATTTACAGAAGTCTTCACAGGGCTCAAGGTGCCACTTAATTATTACACAAAACGCGATCAAGAAATCCCAACAATAGAAATCATGAGATTATATGGTCTCTACCAAAACCTTCCAGAACAGGAACACAAGTCGTTTGCGCAAACTGTCCTGCTAAAACTTAATCCAATTATACGACCAGAAAGCGAAGATGATATCCCATTTTGAATTGTATTGCACTGTGATTGTTATAAATCCGAAGTATAAACTCGTAACGGCAGATTGAGCACTCGCGCTCACTGCTCTTTACTCCAACGGCTTTTGTTATAATCGTGGATTTCGACGAGAATGTCTTCGACGTTTTTGGTCAGGTTCCATTCGGGGTAGTGAGATTTGAACTTGGAAACGTCGCTGATCCACCAGATGTGATCGCCGACGCGGTTATCTTCCGTGTAACGGGTATTCATTTTGCGGCCGGTGATTTTTTCGCACAGCACAATTGCTTCCTGCATGGAACCGTTGCTGAAACGGCTGCCGCCCATGTTGCAGGCTTCGCCGCAGCGGGGAGCCTGATCGAAATGCCGGAATGCCTTGCCATGACAAAAAAATACTGAAGATTTTGGTTATAATTTATTACCAGATATTATCTAAATATTATCTAATACAGTATTGCAAAAACAGAGATAATGCTATATAATCATTAATATAGGTAAGCGATGGCTATAAGAACGATATGTGATCATCGACAGATGCAGGTAATAATTATAACCAAAATTGGCAAATAAAATGAACCAGCAGCAAATAGCGGAAAAACTTGGAATTTCTCAGGCTTCAGTGTCAATAGTACTCAACAACCCATTGACCCGGAAAGTGTCGTCGGACAAACGGCAGCAGATTCTCAACTATCTGCGCCAAGCCAATTATTTGTCGCCCAACCATGACGGCAAAACCGGCAATATCGGTTATCTCTTTCCGGCTATAGGGGAAATACCGTATAACAGTTTTTATGAACGGTTCATTACCGGTATTGAAAAAGCAGCCCAAAGCGGCGGGTACAGTCTGGTCATCGAAAAATACAAAAAAGATGCAACGGTTTTGCCTGGCGGAAAATTTGACGGGGCAATTATCGAAGGGATTTCTTCCGCCAATATGGTCAACCGGCAATTCGACAACATCCCCATAGTCGTCCTTAACAAAGAGTTATCACGGGAAATACATTGCGATTCAGTTTTTCCTGATAATGTCGGCGGGGTGGAAATCGCATTGAACTATTTAAAAGAGATGGGGCATTCTAAAATTGCATATTTTGCAATTGGTATGCCTGACGATAATACTGCTGAAATAAACTACTGGCAGCGGCTTAATGCTTTCCGCAATTTATGCTGGAAACTGCAATTCGATTTGAGAGACGGCTATATCCAACTGCCTAAATGTGAACTGCCGACACTTGCCGCAACGGAACGTAAAATCAGGGAAACCCTGATTTTATGGAGCAAATTGCCGGAGCCGCCGACGGCGGTATTGTGCTGCAATGACACATACGCGCTGTGGATGATCCGCCAGGCCAGTCTGCTTGGAATGAAAATTCCCGAAACGCTGAGCATTATCGGCATCGATAATATCACTCCCGGAGAATTCAGTTTCCCGGCGTTGACGACAATTGATCATAACGCGGAGGAAATGGGACGGCTCAGCGCGGAAGCGCTGATCAAAAGAATTCAGCAGCCGGAGCGCCCGTCGCTGAGAATGAGTTGCAACGCGTCGCTGGTCATCCGGGAAAGCGTGGCAGACTTGAATCAATGAATTCATGGTGCGGAAGCCTGACGGTTTGCTTTGTACATTATATGGAATTTTAGTGATTAAATAAGATAATTGGAGGTTTTAGTTGAAGATGAATATTCTTTTGACGGCAGCGGAAAAAACCGCGAACTGGATGATAGTGAATCAACCTGTTGACCGGCTGGATGCCAATAAGGGCCGGACCATCAACAGTTACAGCGCGGCAAGCGGCGCATTTCAATTTACTACCGGTTGGCAGACCGGCGGGGTATGCATGGGGCTGCTGGCCATGTATAAACGCACCGGGGAAAAATTGTACCTCGACCGGGCGGAACTTGCGGGCAGATATGTCATGAGCCTTCAAGTAATGGACCAGCGCCAGCCGCGCTATTATGGAGCAATCCGGGAATGCACGCCGCAATCCCTGGAATTTTGTCCCCGCGACGCCACGACGGCGGCCTGGGCGCTGGTGTGGCTTTACGAAGCAACCCGCAATCCGGAATATCTTGACCGGGCAGTTTTATTCGGCAACTGGCATCTGGAATACGGCATGTATGACGGCTGGCCGCTGTGGGCAGTTATGATGGATGACCAGGATGATCTTTATGCCAAAGGCTCATTCCAGTCAGGTACCGGACTTTTCTATCATGATCTGTTCATGGTCAGCGGCGATACCCGCTATATCAATTCCGGCCTGAAGCCGATAGCCCGGCGTTACCGGGATGAATTTTTCAATCCGGACGGCAGTATTGTCGTGGCCCGTGATATTTTCAGCAACCAGGACAAATCAGGTCAAAAGATGGATTGCTGCGAATTCGACATGCATCAATACAATGATGATTTCGGGAATGCCATGCTCCAGACGGCCGCCGATATATTCGGCGACGAAAGTTACCGGGAAGCGGCATTGAAATTTGCGCATTGGCTGGCGGATCATCAGGATGCCGACGGCGGATTCCGCAACAATAAAATTCCTTCCGCCGTCGCGATGAGCTTGATGTATTTCCACGATCTCGGCAACTTTTATCAGGACAAAAAATTATTGGCGGCTAAGGACAAAACCCTTAATAAATTATTATCGATGCAGTTTGCCGGCGCCGGCAATCAGCGGCTGGACGGCGGATTCAAAGAAACCGAAGGCGTATCTGAAGAATTCTGCGTGAATATGCGCACCTCAATGTATGCGCTGCTCGCATTGTTGAAAGTTGAAAGCAGCCTGGCAGAAATATGGCTGGGCAGAAACAACCGGAAATTCAATGACCGGCTGTGGTCGCTTAAAACAGAACCTTATACATTTAAATGGTAAAAGAACAAGGGAGGCATCTATGAAACAGTCAAAAAAGGTGTTTACAACAGGAGAAGCAATGAAACCGCACATCAAAATTTTCACACTCATCGAATTGCTGATCGTGATCGCGATCATCGCAATTTTGGCCTCAATGCTGCTGCCGGCATTGAATAAAGCCAGAAACACGGCCTATACCGCAACCTGCATAAACAATTTGAAACAATTGGGCCTGGTATTTACGTCTTATTCCGACAGTTATAACGGTTTCCTGCCGCCGTTTTACTCTCCCGCCACCACCGGCACTTATTGGCCTGGAAGATTAATGATTGACCAAAGCGTCAACGGCGGTATTTTCGGATGCCCCTCGTTGCCGGAATACTACAATCAATGGAAGGTTTATACGGCTGCCCAGGCCAAAGCCAACCCCACCAACGCTTTCTTTGAATATCCGGCGTATGCCATGAACCGCGGCTTGTCAGCGACACAAGGCACGGCCCTCGCCGCTCTGCCCAAAATGGGAAATTTCAAAATACCCAGTCAAACCATGCTGGTCATTGACTCATATTATATACCCATTACATCTCCTCCCAGAGGGTTTTACATTGTTCCGCAGTTTTTTGTGACTACCGGCTCCTGGGGGTTAATAGACGGCAGACATAATCACAGTGTAAATACTTTGTTCATTGATGGTCACGCGGCAAGCATTCCCACCCAGCTTGGCATTGACAGAACGGCGTATTCCACCACCATCAATCCTTATCTGGTTAAACCATTTGCCAACTTCACCGATCCCAATAACCACTTCTGGGCTCCATAAAACTGAGGGACTGGCTCTTCATGCAGAACAGCGGATGCCGTTGTCATCCAGCGGCGGAAGTGAAATTTAAAAGGCGGCGGATTATGTTCCTGCCGCAACAATACAGGGAGAACGTTTTAATATGAAATTAGGTAAAATCGCTTTGCTGCTGCTGGCGGCAGTGCCGTTGACTGCCCAGGAGACGCTCAATCTGAAATTCGACCGGCCGCAAGCAATCAAGATCGGCAGCAATGCGGTCAAAATTGACGGTTCATTTACGCCGGATAAATTTTTGGCTTATGGAGAAAATGGAATCAGCCTGCCGGCAGCCGATCTGGTGGGGGCTTCAGGAACCATTATTTTCAAATTCAACGTGGAAAAGTTTAAAGAACCGCTACTGGCCGCGCGTTACCTCATCACGCTGCGCACGAAAAGTCGCCTGACGCTGGGATTTTATACTTATCCGAATAATCCGCTGCTGCAATTCAATTTTTCCGATCAGATCAATAAATATTATTTCAAGACTGAAGCACCCTTGAAGTCAGGTCAGGTTTACCAGGCGGCTGTCACCTGGGACGGCTCCACGGTGCGGATATATCTGGATGGCCTGCTTCAGGCTGAAACCAGGCAGCCCGCGGCAATGGAAAAAGTGAGCAATCTGAATATTGGTCCTTATAAAGACAATTGGGTGGCCCCGAAACCGTGGAGCAATGACTGCTTCGCCGGGGAACTGCGCACCTGGAATACGGCGCTTGCGCCGGAAGAAATCGCCGCGGCCTGCGGAGTTCAGATCAAACCGCTGTCGCAAAGTTATCCGGCCCGGCTGGTCGTTCCGCAACTGGTTGGCGCGCCGCCGAAAATGAATGGAGAATTAACTGATCCGGCCTGGCAGTTTGCCGCGGGCATGATCGGGGTGACTGACGGCAAAAATCCCGCGAAAAGCTGGGATTTGCCGCCTCACTCCTTCAAAATCATGTGGGATGCCAATAATTTGTATATGGGGTTTGATACGCTGTTTCCCGGACGGGTGGCGATCAAAGCGGGTGATACCCGTACCGACAAGGAACCGGAAGTATGGGGCGATGAATCCTTTGAATTTTATCTGCTGATAAAAGACAAATTGTACCGTTTCGCCGGAAACGTCGCCGGCGGTTATACCGAATGGCTGGGAAACGACAGCAAATGGAACGGACAATGGACTTATAAAACTTCATTGAAAATGCGCATCGACGACCGCCAGCTCTGGCAGGGCGAAGTGGCAATTCCCTGGTCCACTCTCGATTTGACCGGTCCGCCGGAAACCCCGGTGAAATTCAACTTCTGCCGAAGCTGGAGACTGCCGGAGACCGGGACTTACAGTTCGCTGTCTGAAAGCGGCCAATACAACATGACTGATCTTTTTCCTGAACTCTATTTTGCAAAAACTGCGCCGGTCATGCAGATATTGGCACAGAATAATCCGAATATCGGTAATTTCGAACAAAAAATCCGGTTTGCGGCCGGGCAGAACAGCAGCGTGAGATATCAGGTTCAACTCGCCAAAGCCAACGGTTCCGCCGCGCTCTTGCTGACGGATAAAGCACTTGCTTTGCAGGGTGGCATCCCGCTGACGGAAACCATTTCCATGCCGATTGTCAATACCGGTTATGACCGGCTGCTCTTTACTTACTCGCAAGGAGAAAAATTACTGATGCAGGAAATTCTGCCCTTCCAATTAAACGAGGAATTTGTAACCGTGTCGCCGCATTTTCTCCGGGAACAAGTGGGATTGAACGTAAAACTCAACATGCTGCATGGGAAATTCGGCAATGATTTTGCGGGACAACTGCGTTTGATCGATCCGAACGGACATGAGCTCTATCGAAGCGCGGTCAGTTCGGAAGCTGAAATTCCGGTCAAATTTGTCCGTCCCAATCCGGCCGGACTTTATAAAGTTGAACTCCTTAACGCCAAAGACGGCAAAAGCATCTTTACCCGCGAATTTAATTATCCCGGCATCGGGGCGTGGGAAAAATTGACTTTTGACAACCGGATCATCCCGCCGTTTACGGCGCTCAAAACGACCACCGGAGCCAACAGTCTGGACGTCGCCATGTGGGGACGCAGCTACCAGTGGAAGAATCAACTTTTCCCGACGCAGATCGTCACTCAGGGCAAAGAGCTCCTGACTGCTCCGGTCGCGCTGGAAATCAACGGACTGAAAGTTCCGGCGGCAAAATTAACAACCGGAATGACTGCCGACCACCGTGCCGAGTTTACCGCAACAGCTCAAACCCCGGACTATCAGATCAATGAAAAATCCTGGATTGAATATGACGGCGTGCAGTGGAACCGGGTCAGGATTCAGGCGATGGCCAACCTGAATGATATCAAGCTGAAAATAGAATTACCGGCTGAACTGGTGAAATATCTTCATACTTCCGAAAGTTTAATATGGGGCACCAAGCTCACCGAACCAGTCAAGGCAGGGGTACGCTCCTTCCGGTTCTATCCGGTGGTATGGCTCGGAACCGAAGATAAAGGGCTCTGCTTCTTCGCTGAAAGCCGCGTTAACTGGAAGTCTCCGGAGAAGGAAACCTATCAGTTGGTGAAAAACCAGAATACCGCAACCCTGGAAGTCCGGCTGGCCGGAGAATTGAAAAAAGGCGAAGAGTTTGTTTTCGACTTCGGTCTGCTGGCCAGTCCGGTGCGCCCGCTGCCGAAAAACTATCCGTTGAACACATTCTCCTCCCATTTTTCCGCTCCGATGAACCGGCCGGGCAAAGTTCCGGCATCGAATATTATGATCGCCAACAGCAATGGCGAACTGGGTGGTTACTTCGGCGATCTGCCGACTCCGGACAAGAGCGCCAACGGCAAAGTGATGCGCGAAAGTATCGACCTGATCCAAAAATTCGGAGGGCGCGCGATTCCCTATACCTGTGACCGCTATCTCTCCAATGAATATCCGGAAGTAGCCGCTTTTAAAGATGAATGGAAAATCAGCCCTGACCAGACCCTCGACTATATGCGGGACGGTCATAAATATTTCCTTTACGACTGCTGTCCGACCACCGGCGCCAGTGCTTTCTTCATGTATAAATTTCAGGAAATGCTCAAACGGTTCAAGCCGGACGGAGTCTATTTCGATTTTGGCATAGTACCATTCTGCAGCAACAAGGAGCACGGCTGCGATCAGCGCAGCCCGCTGCTGGGGCAGCGTGAGTTTTATCGCCGGATCATTCTGTGCCAGTTGGATGCAGGCATTAAAGAACCGGTGCTTGTCCTGCACAATACCGATTCCGTACAGCTTCCGGCCATTACCTTTGCCACTCATCTTTTCAATGGCGAACACATTCGCCAGGGCAGCAGTACCATGCTGCACAACGGCAAAGACATTCTGGATAATTATGACCTCACCATGTTCGCTTCGGAACTCAACTCGCTGCCATTCGGACTGACCAACAGCATTTATCTGCCGTCAGACAATCTGATGCCGCAATACGGCGGCGGCAAAGAGCCCGAAGACCTTTACAAATTCCGGATGACAAAGGCGGTCATGGCGGGCGGACTGATACACAACACCATGCCGGCGCTGACCCGCGGCCATTATGGAATTTACGACAAAATCATCCGGGTTTATGATGATTTCAAAGTGCCGGAAGCCAAATTCTACGGTTACTGGGAACATCCGGCACAAGTCAAAACAGGACAGGATATCTACGTTAGCGTCTATCGCCATCCGACGGAACCGAAGGCGCTGGCGGTAATTTCCCACGTTGGCAAGGCCCATCAGGATCAGGAAATCGAAGTTGACTTCGACTCCAATCTGCTCGGGCTGAAACCGCTGAATCATGCGACGGACAAGATGAATGCCCCCGACCCGGATTATGCGGAACTGAACAATCGCTTAAAGCAATATCAGGTTCCGTATACCCGCACGCCGTTGAAACTGGGCGATTTCGGCAGTGAGCTCCAGTCAATTAAGAATAATCATTTAAAGATGAAACTGAATCATCACAGTTTCGCAATCGTCGAACTGACCGAATAAACGGACTGCATACGAAAAAAAACTTATAAAAGGACACATACGAAATGACGCAAAACAATAAAAAATCAGACATCAAGCTCGTCCTTATCGGAGGAGGAAGTTACGGCTGGACCTACAAGTTTATAACGGATATTGCCTGCATTGCCGAACTTCACGGCATGCACATAGTCCTTCAGGATATTAATCCGGAGGCCTTGAAACTTGTCAAGGCCTTGTGTGATAAAATATCGGATGCCATGAATGCCGGGCTCCGGATCGAAACCAGCACGGAACTTGCCTCCTGTCTGCCTGGCGCGGATTTTGTCGGCTTGACCATAAGCACCGGCGGCGACGACGCGAACGCGCTGGATTTTTCAATTCCCGCAAAGTACGGAATCATCCAAACTATAGCCGATACCGCGGGACCCGGCGGCTGGAGCCGTTCATTGAGGAATATCCCGGTGGTGACCGATATCATAAGAGAAGTCGAGAAATATGCCCCCAATGCGTGGTTCATGAATTATTCAAACCCGATGACCGTACTGACCCGCACCCTGCAGAAGGCAAGCCCGGTAAAATCGGTGGGGCTCTGTCATGAACTTCAGGGGCTGATGCTGCATATCGCCGCGTTTCTCGGCCTGGACGACTGGGAAAATGATATAAAGGTGAAAATGGCGGGGATAAATCATCTTATCTGGATTCTGGAAATGGACATTTGCGGGAAAAATGGTTTTGATCTCTTAAAAGAATATTACCATAAATATCCCGAATTTGATCATGTCGTCAAAGATAAGATCCCGGAAACTTTGCTTCATGGCGGCGGAGTCAATCCCAAGCAAAAAATCAAGTTTGACTTCCTGGATAGAATCGGCTGTCTGCCGGCCGCCGGCGATGCGCATACCGCTGAATTTTTCAGGCACTTCCTGGCGGACCGGGAAACCGCCGAAAAATGGGGTGTCGGCGGACACGTTCATACTTTCGCCCATCAGCGCGGGGTGGAGGAAAGGGGAAATAAGGTACGGCGAATACTGAACGGCGAAGAGGCATTATGGCTTAAGCCGTCTCACGAACATGCAAGCAAAATCATCGCGGCGCTGGCCGGCGGCAAAGAGTTGATAACTCCGGTAAATACTGCCAATATCGGCCAGATCGGCAATCTGCCGCGGGGAGTTGTTGTTGAAAGCCAGGCTTATGTTGACAGTCTGGGCATCCAGCCAATCGCAGTCGGCGACATGCCGGATATTATTGTTCAATATCTGATGAAACATATTCCCGTTCAGGAGATGATAGTTCAAGCCGGCTTGACGGGCGACAGAGACCTTGCGATCCAGGCTTTAAGCTGTGATCCGCTGGTTCCGGACCCGGATACCGCAGTAAAAATTGCAAATGATTTTTTCCGCGAATTTAAAGATGCTCTCCCGCAGTTTAACGGAAAATGGAAATTCGACGCATAAACAGGAAACCTACTGTTCTTTGATCCAGCGGTCTTTGTTGTAATCGTGGATTTCGATGAGAATGTCTTCGACGTTTTTGGTCAGATTCCATTCGGGGTAATGGGATTTGAATTTGGAGACGTCGCTGATCCACCAGATGTGATCGCCGACGCGGTTGTCTTCCGTGTAACGGGTATTCATTTTGCGGCCGGTGATTTTTTCGCACAGCACAATTGCTTCCTGCATGGAACAGTTGCTGAAACGGCTGCCGCCCATGTTGTAGGCTTCGCCGCGGCGGGGAGCCTGATAAAAATGCCAGAACGCATTAATCAGGTCTTCCGAATGGATGTTGTCCCTGACCTGCTTGCCCTTGTAGCCGAAAATACGATATTCTTTGCCGGTGATGGCGCATTTCATCAGATAGGCCAGGAAGCCATGCAGTTCGGCGGCGGAATGACGCGGCCCGGTCAGGCAGCCGCCGCGGATGAGGCCGGTTTTCATGCCGAAATATTTGCCGTATTCCTGCACCATGACATCGGCGGCGACTTTCGAGGCGCCGAAGAGTGAATGTTTGCAATGGTCAATGGACATATTTTCGTCAATGCCGTGCGAAAAATAAGGATGGTTGACGTCAATTTCCCAGCGGGTATCGAGTTCAACCAGCGGCAACAGATTGGGATTGTCGCCGTAAACCTTATTGGTCGAAGTGAAAATAAAAACCGCATCGGGGCAGAACTGGCGCGCGGCTTCCAGCATATTGAGCGTGCCGTTGGCGTTCACGCCGAAGTCGGTAAAAGGTTCGCGGGCGGCCCAGTCGTGCGACGGCTGTGCCGCAGTGTGGATCACCAATTCGATGTCCCGTCCGAAATCGCGGAAAATATCGCTGATTGCGCTGAAATCGCGGATGTCGGCGGATTTCGGGAAAAAGTTCGGATATTTGATGACCAGTTCGGATTCGACCCATTTGGTGGAGGCGTCGTCGCCGAAAAAGTATTTGCGCATATCATTGTCAATGCCGATGACATTAAAACCTTTGTCGCAGAAAAACCTTACAGCTTCAGAACCGATCAGCCCGTTTGAACCGGTGATTACCGCAGTCTTCATATTTAACTTCCGCCATATTTATAATTGCTGATAAAAAAAGCGCTGTAATATAATCTGAATTCGCGGGAAAAGCAATTGTTGGAACATAAGTCAGGCAGGTACAGAAAACGATTAACCACAAAGGCACAGAGACACAAAGAAAACATTTTTTTAACATGAAATCCTGATTTCTCTTTTCCGGCTGTTGAACCCCGCAATCGTCTTCTCTGTGTCTCTGTGTCTCTGTGGTTAATGGATTTAATAGATCGGAATCACCCCGTTTTTGCGGAATTGCAGCGGAGTGGTTTTTTGATAGCCTTTGAAGGCGCGGATGAAATTTGCCGGAGTTTCATAGCCCACGGCAAACGCGATTTCTTTGCAGTTCATCCGGGTATCTTTAAGCAGATGGCAGGCGTGGATGATTTTCCGCCGGGCAATAAATTCATTCGGCGTGATGCCGGTCTGCTGCTTGAAAATCCTGGAAAAATGTTCCCGCGAAATATTGAGTTCTGAAGCCACCTGTTCGCAGCTTACCTTTTCGTGAATGCGGGAAATGATCATCTGCTGCGCTTTAAGGATGAGCCTGGAAGAGTGATTTTCCTTATGCTTCTGTTCGTATGTTTCCGCCAGCATATTGATTACCGCGAACACCAGCGCGCTGCCTTCGTGCGGCGACAGCACATGCACCGGCTCCCGGCTGTTTTGCAAGGTCAACAGTTCAAGCATTACCGGATGCGTTTCCGGGATGCGATAAGTGCGGCCGTAACGGTTGATTACGCTTTTCAACATGTTTTCCGCAAATTCGCCTTTAAAACTGAACCAGATGAAAGTCCACGGTTCAGCGGCGTCAGCAGGATAATAATATTTGACGCCTGGTTCAAAACCGGAACACGCATAAGCGATTCCCGGCAGCAATTGACAGATTCGCCCGTCGGCTTCCTCAAAACAGCCCCGGCCTTTTAAAGTATAAACAAACAATCCGTCGAAACGTCCGGATGCATTCCGGTAAACCGGACTGAACTGCGTTTCCGTCTCCAGGTGGACCGGAACCGGAAAGCCTTCCAGCGCCCGGTAGATTTGAAAAACGACATCGCTGATCACCATAAATCACGCCCTGATAATGAATATCATTTAATGAATACTTTTAAACATATTATGCTGTGGAAACATTTAAATTATACATCATAATATAACTATATCAATTATTCATTAAAAAAAAGGATTCAGTATTATGTCTCTTACACCACGCGAAAATCTGTTGAAGTTATGGCGGCGCGAAGGCTTTGAATACGCTCCTGCCCACTTTTGGCTATGTCCGTCATTGGCGGAAGAATTCAAGAAGCGCTACGGCAGCGCCGAATCTTATGAGGACACGTTCAATTTCCCGTTCCGGGGCGTCAGCGCCGCGATGAAAGAAAACAGGCAGGACTGGATGAGATATTATCCCGGCATCACATTCAATCCCGATACCGGAATTGACGACTGCGGCGTGGCCCATGAGCCGCATCCCGGCTCCATGCACATGACCAGGATGCATCATCCGATGAAGAATTTGACCAGTCTGGATGAATTTAAAGCCTATCCGTATCCGGAACTTCGCCATGACTGCGTCAAGACACTGACATCGGAAATCGCGGCCATTCACAACCGGGGGCTGGCGGCTATGGGCGGTCCGGGTTCAATCTGGGAAAACTCCTGGTACATGCGCAGCATGGAAGAATTGATGGTGGATATGATGACCGGTGACGAGAAGGCCGTATATCATCTGGACCGGATCACTGAACTTGTCAGTGAACGGGCGGTGGCGCTGGCCGCGGCCGGCGCGGATTTCCTGCATCTCGGCGACGATATCGGCATGCAGCATGCCATCATGATGTCCGAAGAACTTTACCGCACCTGGATCAAACCGCGTTTCGCAAAAGTCATCAAAGCGGCCAAGGCGGTTAAACCGGATCTGCTGTTCAGCTATCATTCCTGCGGTTATGTCGAACCGTTTATTCCCGACCTGATCGAAATCGGCGTGGATATTCTGAACCCGGTACAGCCGGAATGCATGAGCTTTGAAAAAATTCACGCCGAATACGGCGACGTCTTGTCATTCTGGGGAACCATCGGCACGCAGACGACGATGCCGTTCGGCAAACCGGAAGAGGTCAGAAGCGAAGTGTTGCGCAATCTGAAAATTGCCGGGAAAAAAGGCGGCCTGTTGTGTACTCCGACGCATCTGGTGGAGCCTGAAGTGCCATGGGCTAACGTCGAAGCCTATCTCCAGGCCTGCCGGGATTTTTAGTGAATGGTGAATGGTGAATGGTGAATGGTGAATAGACAGAAGATAAAAGACAAAAGTAAAAAGACAAAAGTAAAAAATTTTAACCTTAAAAAAGTTTTCTCCGTGTCTCTGTGCCTCTGTGGTTAAGAAAACTAAAAACCGGAGGGGGGAACCTCAAAGAAATCGGCGGCTGGATTGACATTCAAGAGCATTCCCGCGGTTTTCGATTTTAAGGTGGCGCCGGGGAAATAGATGGTATATTCAACTGGCAGATTTACGCCGCCATATGCGCCGTAACTGTAAAAATCCGTGACCACCTTCATATTGCGGCCAAATTCCGGCGCGGTAATTTCCGTGCGCCGGATAAACCAGTTAGCCCGGTCAACATAAATAATGTACGGCGGCAGTTTTAATTCCGGCGGCGGATAGCATGTCAGCATGAGACAGTCGAAATTATTCAGTTTATATTTCTTTTTATTCCAGACAATTTTTATAAAAATCCGGTCGAATCTGGCGCCGGGGTTCATAAAATTCACCAGGAAACGCATTGGTTCGACGCCGGGTCCGCTCAATTTTGAAACCGTACCGACAGCGTTCTTTTTCCAGAAAGTCTGACCGTTGAAACCGCGCGATTCCAGCGGAAACATGCCCAGCTTCGAATCCGCCCGATAGTTGTCCGGATTAACGAAACAGGCGGACAACTGGCTTTTAACCCCTTTGCTTTCGATCACATTTTCAATCTGTACCATAATCGAGGATGCTTTGGCCAGTTTGCGCGACGGATCAGTTGCGTTGGACATGTTTTTCAGGATGGTTTTCACCTCCGGCGGATTGAGTTCCGCTTCCTGCGCCGGCAGCAGCCGGGCGGACATCAGGAGAATCAGCAAAATTATCAGCTTAAAATATAAATTCATTGTTTACCTCTTAATAAAGCGCATACGGGGAATGACGTTTGCGGTAATCGGCCGGCGTAAAGCCGCAGTTTTTCTTGAACGCCCGGTAGAAACATTCCAGGTTGAAAAATCCGCATTCAAACGCGATTTCTTTGATGCTCTGCTCACTTCCCGCAAGGAGGGTCCTGGCTTTCTGGAGGCGGCGGTTGAGAATATATTGATGCGGTGAAATATTTAAATGTTTCTTGAAAAGAGCGAACAGGTAAGGTTCGCTGATTCCGGCTCTTTCCGCCAGATCGCTAACCGGAAAATCGCCATCCGCCAGTTCGTCAATGACCGCCATCGCCCGCTTGACCGGCAATGGATAGTCCGGCGTGTCCTTGCGCAGCGTATAACAATACGCCTCCCAGAACACCCGGTTATATAAATATCTTCCCAATACACTCCGGTCATAGGAATTATCATGAAAGCAATGCAGCGCTTCCTGGGAAAAATCAATGGCCGATTGTTCATCATGCCATTTTGTAACCCTGGGCAAAACCCGTTTGCGTGCTTTGACTCTGAAAGCGAGCACCAGACAGCGGTACGGATCATCCGGCGGCGTGTTGTGAATGGTCATTTCCTTGCTCAAATGCCAGAAAATAGCGCCCTTGCTGAAAAGCTGTTCCTGACCGTTTACTTCAAAAAAAACCTTCCCCCCGGTCAGGATTTCAATATATTCCGTTGCCGGCGGAATCGGGTACGAAGTGATCGTCCGTCCGTGCGGGGCTTCAAAATAGCCGACGTTGACCAGCCTCTCGTACATTTCCGGATTTATTATATTATCTTCCATAAAAGCAATCAATAAATAATAGTTTTTGTCAATTGATAAATGATGTTATGCGTAATAGAATATAAGTCATAGTATTTTTTTTGAAAGTGCCCATATAAACGTTTTTCATTTTTCTTATAAGGAGAAAAAACAAATGAAACCGATTTCAGTTCAATTGTATTCGCTGAGAGAACAGGCGGAAAAAGATTTCGTCGGAGTGTTGAAAAGAGTTGCGGCCATCGGCTACAAAGGCGTGGAACCGGCCGGGTTCTGGAATCTCACCCCGAAAGAGTTGAAGAAGATCGTCAAGGATCTTGGTATGGAAATATCCTCCACTCACAGTCCCTGGGCCAACCCCGAAAACCTGGATCAGGTGATCGAAGTGGCCGGCGAACTGGGCATTGACCTGGTCGCCTGCGGTTACGGCCCGAACGAATTCAAGGACTTGGACGCGATTAAAGCGACAGCCGACAAAGTCAACGGCATGCAGGCCAAACTCGCCGCCGCCGGGCTTACGCTCTTCCAGCATAATCACTACTGGGAATTCGAACGCATCAAAGGCCGCATCGCCTATGATATTTATGCCGAACTCTGCCCGAAAGTGAAATTCGAACTGGACACCTACTGGGCCGCCAATTTCGGACATGAAGACGCCGCCGAACAAGTCAAAAAATTCAGAGACCGCAACGTCCTGCTGCATATCAAGGACGGCATGTTCATAAAAGACGGCGCCATGGTCGCAGTCGGCTCCGGCAAGAACGACATCAAAGGAATCATCGCCGCCGCCGATGAAAAAGTCACCCGCTGGATGGTGGTTGAACTCGACCGCTGCGACACTGACATGTTTGAAGCGGTGGAACAGAGTTACAAATACCTGATTTCAAATAAACTGGCGAGCGGCAACAAATAATTGGCAACAGGAGAATTTGGAAATGAAAAAAGTTAAAGTCGGCATTATCGGCTGCGGCCACATCAGCAATGCGTATTTTAACGCGGCGGCGCGTTTCGACATTCTTGAAGTAGTCGCCTGTGCGGATATCAATCCGGCGGCGGCCAAAGCCAAAGGCGAAGAGCACAAGGTGAAAGCGCTCACCGTCAACAAACTGCTGGCCGATCCCGGCATTGAGATCGTCATCAATCTGACTATTCCCAAAGCCCATGCTGAAATCGCGCTGAAAACCCTCGAACACGGCAAACATGCCTACTCCGAAAAGCCGTTTGCCGTTACCTGCGATGAAGGCAAAAAAATAGTCTCCGCCGCGAAAGCCAAAAAGCTGCTCGTCGGCTGCGCCCCGGACACGTTCCTCGGCGGCGGCCAGCAGACCTGCCGCAAACTGATTGACGACGGCTGGATCGGCCGCCCGGTCGGCGGCACCGCCATGTTTATGGGTTACGGTCCTGAACGATATTATCATCCGTCCCCCAAGTTTTTCTTCGAAAAAGGCGGCGGCCCGATGTTCGACCTCGGCCCCTACTATATCACCGCGCTGGTCAATCTGCTCGGTCCGGCCAAACGCGTCTGCGCCATCACCACGAAAGCATTTGAAGAAAGAATCGCCGGCCCCCAGGCGCTGATTAAACGGGAAAAGCTGCCGGTTGAAGTGCCGACTCACCTCACGGGAGTCATTGAATTCCAGAACGGCGCCATCATCAGCGTAATCACCAGCTTTGACGTGTGGAAGCACACTCACAGCCCGATTGAAATCTACGGCACCGAAGGCTCGCTTTTCGTGCCGGACCCGAACGGTTTCGGCGGCCCGGTAAAACTGGCTAAAGGCGGCATGCAGAATGTCACCGTCAGCGAATGTCCGCTCTCCCATATCTACACTGAGAACTCCCGCAGCATCGGCGCGGCGGATATGGCTTATGCCATGCAGTCCGGACGCAAGCACCGCTGCAGCGGCGCGCTGGCCTTCCATGTTCTCGAAATCATGGAGTCATTTGAAAAGTCCAGCCTGGCCGGCAAACATATCGAACTGGCTACCACCTGTGAACGTCCCGCGGCGCTGCCGCTCGGACTCCAGGACGGGCTGCTCGACCTGTAAACTGCATTGACTGAATCGAAGCCGGAGGAAAGCAATTTTCTCCGGCTTTTCCTTTTTTCATCCTCGAATGAATGTTTTTCATTGTTGTAAGGATTTGACTGTTAAACAGTAACAATAATTGCATTGTTCCACTGCGGTTTACAGGTTGATAAACCTGAAAACCGGATTAACTTAATCATCATGAGGTATGAGAAATTATTGATTCTTTGCGACCGACATTAATATTTTACGCGCCAACCGCCGGAATTACAGGCGAAATGTGAGGAGCTGCAATATGAATGGCAAACAGGAGGAAGAAAACATGGGCGATAATCCTTTAAAGCAACTGAGCAATCTCGGACAGTCAATCTGGCTGGACTATATCCGGCGTGATCTGATCTCCAGCGGCGAACTCCGGCATCTGATCGAAAACGACGGGCTGCGCGGCATAACTTCCAATCCGGCTATTTTCGAAAAAGCAATCTCCGGCAGCAATGACTATGACACCGATATTCACTCGATGGCTGCAGCCGGCAAAAACGGCAAAGAAATCTGCGAGGCAATCAGTTTGCAGGATGTCCGCGACGCCGCCACGGTGTTTCGCCCGGTTTATGCCGCCACCAGTGTGCTTGACGGTTATGTCAGCCTGGAAGTCAACCCGCATCTGGCGCATGACACGCAGGGTACTGTCGAAGAGGCCCGCCGCCTGTGGCAGGAACTGGATCAGCCCAACGTCTTCATCAAAGTTCCGGCTACCCTCGAAGGACTGCCCGCCATCCGCCAGTTGATCAGCGAAGGCATTAATATCAATGTAACGCTGCTTTTCAGCCTGTCACGCTACCGCGAAGTGGCGGAAGCTTATATTGCGGGGATGGAAGACCGCTGCAACCAGGGCAAACCGTTAAGGCATGTCGCTTCTGTCGCCAGTTTTTTCCTCAGCCGCATTGACACGCTGGTTGATCCGATACTGGAGAAAATAATCAAACAGAACAGCGCCAACGCCGTGCTGGCCGTAAAACTGCAAGGCCAGGTTGCCGTCGCCAGCGCCAAAGCCGCCTATCAGATATACAAGGAATTATTCTTTTGCGAGCGTTTTCAGAAACTGATGGACAAAGGCGCCCTCGTACAACGTCTGCTCTGGGCCAGCACCGGCACCAAGAACCCGCAATACAGCGATGTGAAATATGTTGACGCCATTATCGCGCCGAATACGGTCAATACAATTCCGCTGGAAACGATTAACGCATACCGCGATCACGGTCAGCCGGGAATCCGGATTGAAGATGAGCTTGCCGCGGCGATGGATGTATTTAAATCGCTGCCGGAACTGGGCATCAACATCGATCAGGTGACGCAGCAGCTCGAAGATGAAGGCGTCGAAAAATTTAACAAACCATTTGATAATCTGCTCCAGATCCTGGAGAGAAAAGCTCTGGAAGTAAAAAAACCTGAAGGCGCTTAGGAGTTGAAAACGATTTCAACCCCGGAAAATCGCAGCGGAAAACATACTTGCATATTATACCTTAGAGGAGGACTCCATGAACAAGCCGTTATCCAGTGACATGTTGCGCAAAATGAACGCTTACTGGCACGCCGCCAATTATCTTTCGGTCGGCCAGATTTACCTGTATGACAATCCGCTGCTGAAAAAGCCGCTGACGCTGGATCATGTGAAACCGCGCCTGCTCGGCCACTGGGGCACAACTCCCGGCCTGAATTTTATTTACGTTCACCTCAACCGGCTCATCAATAAATACGATCTGAATGTGATTTACATCGCCGGCCCCGGTCACGGCGGTCCCGGCATGGTCGCCAATACCTACCTGGAAGGCACCTACAGCGAGTTTTACCCGAATATCACCCAGGATGAAGAAGGCATGCAAAAGCTGTTCAAACAGTTTTCCTTTCCCGGCGGCATTCCCAGCCATGTGGCCCCTGAAACTCCGGGTTCGATCAATGAAGGCGGCGAACTGGGCTATTCGCTGGCCCACGCTTACGGCGCGGTATTTGACAATCCCGACCTGATCGCCGCGTGCGTGGTCGGCGACGGCGAAGCTGAAACCGGGCCGCTGGCCGCCAGTTGGCACTCCAACAAATTTCTCAATCCCGTGCATGACGGCGCGGTGCTGCCGATTCTGCATTTGAACGGCTACAAAATCGCCAATCCCACGGTCCTGGCGCGCATCAGTCACGAGGAACTGGACGAACTGTTTCGCGGCTACGGCTATAAACCGTTCTTTGTCGAAGGCGACAAACCGCTGGAAGTTCACCAGATCATGGCGGAAGTAATGGAAAAAGCCATCGGCGAGATCAGGGAAATCCAGGCAAAAATCAGGGCCAAAGGCTTCACCAAACGCCCGATGTGGCCGATGATTGTCATGCGCACCCCCAAGGGCTGGACCGGGCCGAAAGAAGTTGACGGCCTGCCGGTGGAGGGTACCTGGCGTTCGCATCAGGTGCCGCTGGCCGAACTGGCGACCAAACCCGGACATTTGAAAATGCTTGAAACGTGGATGAAAAGCTACAAGCCGGAAGAACTGTTCGACAAGACCGGCAAACTCATTCCCGAACTGGCGGCGCTGGCTCCGAAAGGCGACCGGCGCATGGGCGCCAACCCTAACGCCAATGGCGGACAATTGCTGCACGACTTGAAAATGCCTGATTTCCGGAAATACGCCATTGATGTTCAAAGCCCCGGCACGGTTACGGCTGAATCCATCCGCAGCATGGGCGCATTCGTCCGCGACATTATGAAGCTGAACTGGGACCGCCGCAATTTCCGGGTCTTCGGCCCCGATGAAACCGCCTCCAACCGGCTTGGCGCTTTGTTTGACATCACCGAACGGGTTTCGACCGCGACAATACTGAAAACCGATGACCATGTCTCGCCCGACGGCCGGGTAATGGAAGTGCTCAGCGAGCATCTGTGCCAGGGTTGGCTGGAAGGCTATCTGCTCACCGGGCGGCACGGCCTGTTTTCCTGCTACGAAGCGTTTATTCACATTGTGGATTCAATGTTCAACCAGCACGCCAAATGGCTGAAAGTGTCCCGTCACATCCACTGGCGGCGGCCGGTCGCTTCGCTGAACTATCTGCTCACTTCCCATGTCTGGCGGCAGGACCACAACGGTTTCAGCCATCAGGACCCCGGTTTCATCGATCACGTCGTGAACAAGAAAGCGGAGATTATCCGCGTCTATCTGCCGCCGGACGCCAACACCCTGCTTTCCGTGACCGATCACTGCATGCGCAGCCGCAATTACATCAACGTCATTGTCGCGGGCAAACAGCCGCAGCTTCAGTGGCTGGATATGGATTCCGCGATTAAACACTGCTCCGCCGGACTCGGCATCTGGGGCTGGGCCAGCAACGACCAGAACGGCGAACCCGATGTGGTGATGGCCTGCGCCGGCGACGTGCCGACCCTGGAAGCCCTGGCGGCGACCGAACTGCTCCGCCAGCATTTGCCGGAATTGAAAATCCGCGTAATCAACGTCGTGGACCTGATGACGCTGCAGCCCAGCACCGAACATCCGCACGGACTGAACGACAAAGATTTCGACATGCTGTTCACCAAGGATAAACCGGTTATATTTGCGTTCCACGGCTATCCCTGGCTGATTCACCGCCTGACCTATCGCAGAAACAATCACGCCAATCTGCATGTCCGGGGCTATAAGGAGGAAGGCACCACCACCACGCCGTTCGACATGGCCGTGCTGAACGAGATCGACCGTTTCCATCTGGCCGGCGACGTAATCGACCGCATCCCCAGCCTGGGCTCGAAAGCAGCCTATGTCAAACAGTTCATCCGGGACCGTCTGATTGACCACAAAAATTACATCCGGATTCACGGCGACGACATGCCGGAAATCAAAAACTGGGAATGGACGCTGGGATAAATAAAACCAGGAAATAATTGGGCATCCAACATTAAAATATTAACTGTGCAAATGCGTCTAATCAAGGAGGCAATAGAATGATTACGTTAATGAATGATCTGCCTGACCATGTGATCGGGTTAACCGCCAGCGCCAAAATCACCGGCGAAGACTACGAAAAAGTATTGATCCCCGCAGTGGAAGCTAAACTGAAAACTTATAAAAAGATCAGCATACTCTACTGCCTCGGCAAGGACTTTGAACGTTTCACCGCCGGAGCGATGTGGGACGACACCAAACTTGGCATGATGCATCTGTTGTCCTGGGATAAAGCCGCGGTGGTTACCGACGTCGGCTGGATCCGCAACGCGACCCGGCTGTTCAGCGCGCTGATGCCATGCCACGTCAAAATCTTTGCGGAGAAAGACCTGGCCGAAGCCAAAAAGTGGGTCAGCGAATAACCATTCTGTTGTTATAGCGCCCTCTCTCTGAGAGGAGGATTTCCGTTTTGTTGTAGCGCCCTCTCTCTGAGAGGGGGATTTCGTTTTGTTGTAGTGCCCTCTCTCTGAGAGGGGGGTTACTTTATTAATTAATGGTATGTAAAAAAATGGATAGAAAGTTAAAAGTTCCACCTCGATTGACAACCATTTTTGATCCTTATGAGTATCCGATATTTTTTATTACATTCTGCACCAGGAACCGTGAAAAAATCCTTACCGATGAATCGATTCATCAAGCTTTTAGACGTTTTACTCAAAAAGCGCAAGAAAATCACGATGTTCTTGTCGGCAGATACGTCATAATGCCGGAACATATCCATTTTTTTGTAAAAATAGACCGTTCCAAAAGTTTGGGAAAATGGATTGGCAGTTTAAAACGGTATATTGGCGCGAATTGCACATTGAATTCCTTAGCGTGGCAGCCGGGATTTTTTGACCATATGCTTAGAGACAACGAAAATCTTATGCAAAAAGGGGAGTATGTCAGGCAAAATCCGGTTAGAGCCGGGTTAGTCAAGGATTGGCAGGAATGGCCTTATCAAGGGCTAATATATGCTTTTGATGGATACAGAGATTAAATTTCAAGTGAAGTTCAGACTCTCTCAGAGAGGCAGAGAGGGGACCCCGTAACTATCAAGCCAAGGATTTTTGAACCGAATATCCAATAACGAACAAGGAATATCCAATGTTCAAGTTCATTCCGGACCTTCACCGATTGAAAATTGAGTGCTGGATATTGGGTGTTCAAATGAGTTCATCGTGGGTTAGCGTGATGGCGATGAGTGGGAACCTCCGTCCGAGACGGACGGCACTACAATAAAACCTTCCGTCCGAGACGGACGGCACTACAATAAAATCCTCCGTCCGAGACGGACGGCACTACAACAAAACCCTCCGTCCGAGACAGACGGCGCTACAATAAAACTCTCCGTCCGAGACGGACGGCACTACAATAAAACTTTCCGTCCGAGACGGACGGCGCTACAATAAAACTCTCCGTCCGAGACGGACGGCATTACAATAAAATCCTCCGTCCGAGACGGACGGCACTACAATAAAACCCTCCGTCCGAGACGGACGGCACTACAAAAGACCATTTAACGGCTATTATGTCGGCACAAGTGCAATCATGATTTTTATCAAACCAGAGACTTGATCTGGTTCTCCCGTTCGCGCCAGTAACTGACCGTATCAGCAACAAGTTTGTCCAATACTTCCGTATCTGGTTTGCCGAACATGGCGGGATATGGATTGCCGCCCGGCCCCAGGGGTTCCGGGGTGGCGAAACGCTGCCCTTCGGTGTAATCGAGCAGATACAGCGCCATCAAGACTGCATCCACATCAAGGGAGCCGCTGCCCAAAGCGCCGCGGGTGGAGTCCGCCAGATGGATATTTATCAACATTTCGCCGGCGTCCAGCAGCGACTGGGCGATGTTAGCCTCTTCAGATTGCATGTGATAGACGTCGCCATTGATATGCCTGACGCCCGGATGATCCACGGCGGCAATGTATCGCCTGGCGTCTGAAATGGTGTTAACCAGAGACACTTCAGCGGAATTTATCGGTTCTATTGCCGCGCGGACGTTGGTTTGCACAAAGGAATCGGCAACGATGCGGAGAGTCTCGACCGAGCGTTCGAATTCACTGTCATCATAGGGGCGGGACCGTCCGACAGCGCCTGGAACCACCAGCAGGTATGACGCTCCTACCGCATGACACAGCTCCAACTGGCGGCGGATATAGTCGATGGCGTTCTGTCTGGCGATGCCGGAATTGCTTGAAAGATCGTTCTCCGGGCCGAAGATGCCGCAGATGCCCGAAACCTTGATATTATATCGTCCAAGGGTTGCCAGCACATCCTTTGACCGGTAACCCAGATCGTCACCATAACGGTTGCCGTGCAACTCGATCCATTTGATCTCGTGCCGGGCAAGCCGCCGGGCCGTATGCTCCAATGATTCCAACCCGAATCCCCAATTGCTCCATGACAACTTGAGCTCCAGCTTTTTCAATTCCGGCATTTTCTTCAACTTCTGCCTGAAAGCGGAAACTATGTATTTTCGTTTTTCTTCATAATTCTGCAGCTTCATGTTCACTCCTTGCCGAATAGGTTATTTAGCATCTTTGTTTTAAACTTCTATGTTTTAAACGTTTTTAAAATTGTCATATTAAACGTCCTGTTTATCAAGTAGTTGCATTAATGGAGAGTCACGTTCTGTCGTGACCGGAATCGAAAGAAGGTTGTGACGGAGCACAACCCTCCATTGGGTTGTCCGCCATAGCAAATGTTCTCCTGTTTTTTGAATTTATGTCTTCCATTCTGACTCCTGAATTCTGAATTCCTTCTTTTGGGTTGCGGGCAAAGCCCGCCTTGGAATATTATTAAAAATAAGAATGCCGCCGGTGACGTCATGAATAATAACCGGCGTACTTTTCCATGGCGTCCATCAGGGCTTTTATGTTTTCGACCGGCACGCCGGGGTAAAGGCCGTAGATCATCATCAATCCGCCCCGCCTGCTTCCCAGCTTCCCGACTTCTTCGCGGATCAGGCGGTCGATCTGCTCCGGAGTGCCTCTGGCGGTGATGTTCTGGCGGTCAATATCCAGATCAACGCAGGTGCGACCGGCAAATTTCTCTTTAATCCAGTCGATGCCGTTCACCAAATCCTGGAGGTTGATTACCTCGACTCCGCCGTCAATCAAATCATCAACCAGCGAACGGATATCGCCGTCTGAGTGCATATGCACAATGCAGCCTTGATCACGGGCCGGTTTCATGAGTTTCTGGTAAACCGGCTTGATGTGCTTCCGGAAGAGTTCCGGCGACACCATCGGGCCGACCTGCATGCCCAGATCTTCCGGATAACTCATGATGTCCGGTTCAAGCTCCAGCCAGTTCGTCACATAGCGGTAGTTGAATTTCTCCACCATCTCGATCAATTTGAACAGCCCTGGCTCCTCGTCGAGAAGGTCGAAGATGAGGTTCTCGTACCCCCGGATATCCTGCAGGCGCAGGAAAGTGTGGCCGTGCGGCAGGCCGCCGGCCACGAGATTGCCGTTGGCCCTATCCTTGCTGACGCGCGCTTTGATGTCATCCCAGTTGATCGGATAAGTTCCATCCGTCTTGTCGGAGTCGGGCGCCTGGTATTGTTCAAACGCCGCCCAATCGGCGAGAGGATGCACATGTACGCTCCCCGTAATCCCGTCATCCGTTGTTTTCCAGATACAACCCCACGGGTCGGTATGCGGTGCGTCTTTCCGTTGCGTAAGCAGGAAAGCGGGCCGTACTGTTTTCTGTCTGGTGAATTGCGGAAAGAGAAACCGGTGTTCCTCCATCAAGTCCTGCAAAACATCCTGATCGTAATGATGCCAGCAGGCCGTGTTGATATGAAATGTCATGGGTATGTGTTCAGGTTGTTCAAACCTGATCGCCCGAAGCGTGTTTTCCCGCTGATTCATGTTCGCCCTCGTATTAGTTTTAGATGGCTCAAGTCATCATCGGACTTGATATAACTAAGTAACCTAATTGAGCCTTGTTGAAATTCAAGCGCGGCGACAGCGGGTATTTCCTATAAAAAGCAGTATTATTTCCGGTCTCCATTAGAATCTATGGGAAAAACGAATATCCAATATCCAACAAGGAATATCCAACTGATGAAGGAAAGACAAATACAATCATAACTTATTCAAGCGCATCGCCTGGATGCTGCCGGAATAAAGCAGAAGCTATAGCTGTATTTTTTACCTTGAATGTTGGATATTGAATATTCAAATTCTTTGCTCGTCACCCGCGTCCGCAAATTCAGGAGATGAGGCACTATTGCAGCGCTTCCATTGCCTCATTTGCCAGAAGCCGGTGAATGTCATGATCCAGGCATAACCAGGCGGGATGTTTTATTCCGCCTGAAACATGCAGGGATATTTTATTTTGCAGCCATGGTCCGATGAACCGTCCGAGATGAGAACAGCTTCCCGTAAAGACGATCAGGTCAAGTCCGCCCATTGCCGCGATCCCGGATCCGCAATTTTTCAGGATGCCGTACTGCATTATATCTTTGGCCAGTTTATATTCAGGGGCTGATCTGCTGAAGATGTCATCAAAAGTGACATGCTTGCCGCAGATTGCGGTAAATCCGCTTTTCGTGGTCAGAACATTATTGATTTCCTCCGGCCCCCAGTCCATGCCTTTGGAAATGGCGGTTATCAGGTAAGGGTCTATTTCGCCGCAGGTGGTCAATCCCGGCAACCCTTCAAGGGGCGTGGCGCCGGATGTAACCATTAACGGCCGTCCATCCGCAACAGCCGCAATTTCCGGCCGGTTTTCCAGACATATTGACAATATTTTCCTTGCACCGGAAAAATTTTTACCTTCAAGATACGCATACTTATGGAAGATCCCGTGATAGCCGAATCTTCTTAATCCGACATTGCTCATATCCGGCGATACCGCATAATATTTTTCCCGGTCAGGCAGTTCGGTGAAAAATGAGGTTTCAAAGGCCACGACCGCCGCAGTTTCAGGGAATATTTTGTTTACGGACGAAAGCAATGATATTACCGGCGGCAGATGCAGCGGGGAATACGGTATGTACTTTTCCAGTTCCGCCATCATGCCGTCATCCGCGATTTTGGTCCGGGTGAAAATGTTTCCTCCGAACGGAACTCTTATTGAAATGGCGAAATCAATGGTGGTTATAGCTTCGGCAGTATAACCTGATTCAATAATTTTTTCCTTGACTTCTCTCAATATTTTCTGTATGTGCCTGCTGCCTCTCCAGTCCTTGACCGTACCTTCAAGCAACGGCTTATCCGTGTCGGTGTCCTGAAGCGTATACTCAATTTTGGTTAATGTCGGTGAAAATGTAAGTATTTTCATAAGCGTAAATCCTGTGTCGGAGATTTTATTTGATGCCCGGTTATGGTTTCATAGGTTCTGCGCGCGATTGCCAGTTCTTCATTGGTCGCGATTACCAGTATCCTTACCGGGCTGTTTTCGACGGCAATATCAACCGGCAGTTTATGCGCGTTGTTATTTTTAGCATGGTCAACGATCAGTCCGAATATCTCCATGTCCAGACAGACATTCGCCCTTACGAACGGAACTTCCTCGCCGACGGTATCCGTGAATATCACCGCATCAACTTTGCCGGTTACCGCCAGATAGGCTCCGAGATATTTTTTTATGCGCCACAGATAGACTTCCGCGGTTTTCAGCAGCCGTTCGTCGTGACTGCCGCCGGACGCGATTGAATTGAGGACGTCTCTTATATCCGATGAATATCCCGACAATCCCAGCACTCCGCTTTGCCGGTTCAGTATCTTATCCACTTCCTCATTATTGTTTTCGTGCAATGACAGAAGCTGCATTGAAACCGCCGGATCAAGATCGCCGCATCTGGTGCTCATAACCAGTCCCTGCAGCGGCGAATAGCCCATCGTGTTGTCTATTGACCGCCCATGGGACACCGCGCATAAACTTGCGCCCCCGCTTCCCAGATGGCAACTGACGGCGTTTATCCTGTCTTTTGAAATTCCCAGGAATTTAGCGGCTTCTTCCACCACATATTGATGGCTGGTTCCATGAAAACCGTACTTCCTGATATTCATTTTTTTGCAAATTTCAGGCGGGATCGGATAGGCGGCCGCGTAATCGGGGATGGTCGAATGGAACGAAGTATCAAAAACCGGCACTTGCGGAAGATCGGGATAGAATTTTCCGCAGGCGTACATCAGTTCCATTATCGGCGGATTATGCAGCGGCGCCAACGCTTTGATTTCCTCCAGTTTTTCCATTACGGAATCATCTGAGATGACAGGGCCGGCGAAATACTTTCCTCCATGCACGACCCGATGCCCGACCGCGTCGGGAATGAGGTCAGGATATTTTGAAAGCAGTTTCATTATCTCCAGAAATGATTCATGATGGTTTCGCATTTCCACCTGATGTATTTCTGTTTTCCCATTGTACCGGTGCACTATCCTTGACGGTTCACTGGTCCTGGGCCCCACCCGTTCGGCGGCGCCCCCGGCCAGTTCCTGTTCGCCGGGCATGGCTATTATTTTGTATTTAAGCGACGAACTGCCGCAATTGAAGACTAACACATTCATAAGATTTACTCAGTATTTAAATATCGTCAGAAGTCCAGCCGCAAACCGGAATGCCTATCATGCTGTGGACGATTGAGGCATTGCCATAAGCTGCTTCATAAATATTATCGATATCCACGCCTTCGGCTGCCATGTGGGCCATGCTTTCATCGCCGGGGCCGTAACCGATTGTCGGGATATTGAATTCCCCGGTCAGCACGCTGCCGGCCGTGCCCATTCCCAGCCGGCCTAATTCCCACTTGCCGGTTGTCACTTTGCAGCCTGCCGCCGAAAGGGCATGTCTTGCTCTTTCCATCACCGGGGAATAAGGGTCGGATGCCCAGGCGTTGGTAATGTGCTGCACAACTCTGGTGCTGCCGGTATAAAGTTTCTGCTCTTCCCGCAGAACATTGACATTCACCGCCACAGATTTCATTTTTTCGCCGAGCAGTCCTATTTCATGCTCCATTATTCCGATGGCATTGCCGGCGGCCTCATTGGCGCGGAGCCTTTTCGCGACGATAATATTGGCGCAACTGCCGCTGCCGCCTTCATAAACAGGTTCGCTCATGGCAAATTCTTCCAGCGAGTTCACATGCATCCGGTTCGCGAAATTAGCCCTGAAGTCACTGAAAATGCTGGATACCGCCCGGTTCAGGTTGGACGGCTTCGCGCTTTCCATGCGGATGTCTATTTTCACCCAGCCGTCATGGCCGTAATAAAGCCCCATATTAGTCGGTTCGCCGAGAATCGCGTATCTGGGGGTCAAGCCGATGTCGGGCAGGGTTTTGGCTATCAGTTCTCTTATGCCCAGGCTCACCCCGTTCTGTTCAGCGACCGTTGCCGCCACGATGAGATTGCCCCTCAGCGGAAGCAGACACCGCCGGAGGAGCGCCCCCGCGAAAATCTGTGCGGCTAAACCGCCTTTGCAGTCAGACGCCCCGTTGCCGTACAGTTTTCCGTCGAAGATGCGAGGCCGGTAGATGTCTGAAGACGCATTGGAGACACTTACGGTATCCAGGTGGCTGTTCAAAAGAACTGTCGGATCGGATTCCCGTCCCAGAATCAAACCGACAACATTGCCGGCGTCATCTTTGAAAACCTTGTTGTATTTCAACTCCACCATCTTTTTGTAGACAATATCAGAAACATCTTTTTCTCTTAAGCTTTCGCTCGGGGTTTTGATAAGTTCTTTCATGAAGTCCAGGATTTCCGCCTTCATTCCGTTCTTTCGATTTTCCAGTATGCTATACATATAAACGCTCCTTATTTGTTAAAGAATTTATGATAGGTTTAGAAGCAATTGCCATGCCATAATTCTGCATAATCATGTAAGATACTGGCGGACAGTATAATAAGAATCATTATAACACGCTTGAAAAAAAGAAATAGTAGTGCATATTGTATTAATTGCTATTTCAAAATGAAAGGGTAATCAGATGAAAGCTGATGATTTAAAGATAAATGAACTTATAGATTTCTCAGAGGACAGCCTGAATCTCAAAGGCCGCAGACTTGCCATTCATGACGTCCATGCCTTTGCGCTTTTCCGCAAAGACCTCATTGATTCGGTGGGAATTGAAGATACCAGGCGGATTCTTACGCGGTTCGGTTATTTCTGGGGCCAGGCCGACGCCGCCGCCATGCAGCGAATATTCAAATGGGAAGATATCAATGAATTGATAATGAGCGCATCCAAGCTTTTGTCCTTTCAGGGATCAGCCAGAACTCAGATAAAAATATTGAAATTGGATACGGCGAACAAGGTATTTCATCTGGAATTTCTGTGGTATAATTCGTGTGAAGTCGAAGGACATACCACCGAAGTCGGCAACGCGGATTATCCTGTCTGCTGGATATTGACCGGCTACGCCAGCGGCTTCGTTTCATACTGCCTCCAGGAGAATATTTATTTTGTTGAAAGAAAATGCAGGGGCAAAGGGGATCAGATTTGTTGCGCCACCGGCATGGATGAGGCTTCATGGGGCGATGAATTAAAGCAGTTCCATAATTATTTTGAACATGAAGATATTGTCGGCAAAGTGAAATACTACACGGAAGAACTTAAGAAAAAAGATAAAGAACTTGAAATAGAAAGAAAGAAATTAAAGCTGCTCGGCGAGAATTTGACGAAAAAGGATTTCATCGAGGTCAGAAGCAAGGAATTTCAAAAAGTAATGGAAATCGCGCAACGGGTCGCCCGTTTCGATACCTCTGTTCTCATCAAGGGTGAAAGCGGCACCGGAAAAGAGGTCCTCTCCCGGTTTATCTATAAGCACTCCGAAAGGGCAAAGAATATATGTGTTGCCATTAACTGCAGCGCATTGCCGGAAACGCTTTTGGAAGGCGAGCTTTTCGGTTATAAAGCCGGCGCTTTCACCGGCGCGTCACATGACCGGATCGGTCTTTTCGAGCAGGCGGACAAAGGAACGGTTTTTCTTGATGAAATAGGCGATATTTCTCCAGCGACCCAGGTCAAGCTATTGAGAGTTTTACAGGAAAAAGAGATTTTGAGGCTCGGCGAAAACCGGCCCAGAAAAATTGATGTAAGGATTATTGCCGCCACCAACAGGGACTTGAAAGCCGATGTTCTAAGCGGTCGCTTCCGGGAGGATTTATATTACCGTTTGTCGGTAGTTGAAATCGACGTGCCGCCGCTCCGCACCAGAAAGGATGACATTCTGCCGCTCGCGCGGCATTTTGTGAATAAATTTTCGAAGAAGCTGAAAATCCATGATTTGCGCCTTGATGTATCGTGTCTTGATTATCTGCTTTCCTACGACTGGCCGGGAAATGTGCGGGAACTTGAAAACGCGGTGGAACGGGCTTCTGTTTTTTCCAATAAAGGCCTTATCACAATAGACTGCCTGCCGCAATGTATTGTTCAAAACAAAGTCAATCCCAATCACAGTTATTCGGTGAACATGAAGCTCGCTCAGCTTGAAGCCGCGCATATCAATTCTGTCTTGAAAATGACGGAAGGCAACAGGACCAAAGCGGCGGATATCCTGGGAATAAGCCCTGTCACTCTATGGCGAAAATTATCAGACAATAAAATAGTTTGATTTTAGCGGTAATCCGCAAATGTAGTTACCCATCACTGACCCTGATCATAATGGGTCAGGCATCAATCATTAGCTAAAAAAATCTTAACAGACGCTTGACGGATTCAATTACAGACTGTATAATAAAACCAAACAGTTTGTTTTTTATCACAGGAGGAACGCAATGAAGTTTCCGGAAACAATCGACAATGAAGCATTGCTGGAAGAGATACTTTCAGCGCCCGGAACCGGACTGATCGAAATGATGAAGCGGCTGGACGGGGATATCATGATCCTGGGCATCGGCGGTAAAATGGGCATCACCCTGGGACGTCAGGCCGTCAACGCAATCCGGGCCGCCGGAGTCAGCAAAAAAGTCATCGGGGTTTCCCGTTTCAGCTACGCCGAAGGCAAAAAGAAGCTTGAGCAATGGGGACTTGAGACGATTTCCCGCGACCTGCTGGACCAGAATGCGGTAAAGGCTTTGCCGGAAGTAAAGAATGTCATATTCATGGCAGGGCGGAAATTCGGAACCGAAGGTTCGGAAGAACTGACCTGGGCAATGAATACAATAGTGCCGGGCTGCGTCGGCGACCATTTCCGCAAAAGCCGGATCGTGGTCTTCTCCACCGGCTGCGTTTATCCGCTGGTCAGCGCCGGGAACTGCGGTTGCACCGAGCAGATTCCCCCTGCCCCGGTCGGCGAATATTCCCAGTCCTGTCTCGGGCGGGAACGCGTTTTCGGACACTGCGCCAAAGCTTATGGAACAGAAACCCTGCTGCTGCGCCTGAACTATGCGATTGATCTGCGCTACGGCGTGCTGCATGATATCGGCCGGCAAGTCTGGAACGGCCAGCCGGTCAACAATACTGTCGGCCACTTCAATGTGCTGTGGCAGGGCGACGCCAACGGTTACGCGCTGCGGGCGCTGGAGCTTTGCGCCTCCCCGGCGGCGGTACTGAACATCACGGGCCCGGAAATCGTATCGGTGGAATATATCGCCGAAGCATTCGGACGGCTGATGAATAAAACAATCAGTTATACCGGAGTTTCCGCCGATAAATGTTATCTGAATAATGCCGGCAAGGCATTCCGGCTGCTGGGCTATCCGCGGGTTTCGCTGGAACAGATGATCGTCTGGCAGGCCCAATGGCTGATGCAAGGCGGCAATTCACTGGGCAAACCGACCCACTTTGAAGTAAACAACGGGAAATTTTAACAGCAGGGCATAATATGAAAAGAATCAACGATATTGATCCGCGGGTACTGTCCGAGGTAAGGAAAGGCACGGTCATTCCGGCGCAACCGCTGGCGCTGGACGCGAACCGCAAATTTGTGCCGAAATATCAGCGGGCGCTTTGCAGATATTATATAGACGCGGGCGCCGGAGGCATCGCGGTAGGGGTTCATTCCACCCAGTTTGAAATCCGCAATCCTGAAATCGGGCTGTTCGAGCCGGTACTGGCCCATACTTCCCAGGCCATTGATGAATGGTGCGCTGAAACCGGGCGCCGGATCCTGAAAATAGCCGGGGCATGCGGCAAAACCCCGCAGGCCGGGTATGAGGCTGAGTTCGCAGTGAAAAACGGTTATGACGCCTGTCTGCTGAGCCTGTCGGCGCTGAAAGACTCAACCATTGATGAAATGCTCGGACACTGCCGGGAGATCGCCGGCATCATGCCGGTTATCGGTTTTTATCTCCAGCCCGGCGTCGGCGGCCGAATCCTGCCGTATGAGTTCTGGCGGGAATTTGTGGAAATTGACAATATTCTGGCCGTCAAAATGGCGCCGTTCAACCGCTACCAGACGCTGGACGTGGTGCGGGCGCTGGCCGAGTCGGGCCGCGAAAATGAAATCACGCTGTACACCGGCAATGACGACAATATCGTAATGGATCTGCTGACGGAATACAAAATCCAGACCGCCGCCGGGGAAAAACATCTCCGGATAAAAGGCGGACTGCTCGGGCACTGGTGCGTCTGGACGAAGAAAGCGGTGGAACTGCTGGACGAAATCCACGGCATCATCGCTTCCGGCAAGGCAATCCCCGCGGAAATGCTTTCCAGGAATATCGGAATTACCGACTGCAATGCGGCATTTTTCGATCCCGCCCATTATTTTGCCGGCTGCATTCCCGGGATTCACGAAGTGCTGCGCCGCCAGGGACTGCTG
The DNA here is from genome assembly GCA_903831825.1 of uncultured Lentisphaeria bacterium. Classification (GTDB taxonomy): domain Bacteria; phylum Verrucomicrobiota; class Lentisphaeria; order Victivallales; family Victivallaceae; genus CAIPAT01. The sequence goes on from CAIKZE010000280.1 coordinate 33,643, forward strand.
CCGGGTATCTGGTGCCTGAATCCGCGGGAAACGCTGTCGCCGGGACAGAGTGAAGAGATCGACCGGGTTTACCGCGCCTACCCCCGGCTGAATGACGACAGTTTTGTGAAAGCCAACCTTGACAAATGGCTGGCGGATTGATATTTTCTTATCCACATTTCAAGGAAGGCAGACAAATGCAGAAACGGGCAATCGAAACCAGAGAGAATATTCTTAAAACCGCTATCGGGATTTTTTCCGAACACGGTTATCACGGCGCCAAAGTTGATCAGATCGCGGAGGCCGCCGCCGTCAACAAACAACGGATATACGCCTATTTTCACAGCAAAGCCGGATTGTTTGAACAATGTCTGACCGCGGTTTTTGAAGGCGTCAAACTGTTTGACGACAAAGCCATGACCGCGGCCCGGCTGGAACCGGCCAGACTCACGGAAATAATTCTGCGGGAATATATGGCCCTGCATAAAAAACATCCGTATTTCTGGCGGATGCTGGCCTGGACCAACCTGGAAGATGATTCATCCTTGAAAAAACTGCCGGGGCTCAAAGAAAAAGATTACACCGCCTTGAAAGAGCTGTTCGGCCAGGCCGCGGAACTCGGGCTGCTGCCCCGCAGCGTTTCCTTCGAAACTTATATTTTTACACTGATGGCTGTCTCATATTTCTATAATTCCAACCGGAAAACGCTGTCGAAGACCCTCTCGCCGGAACTGTTCACCGGGCCGGGAATGGAAAAGCTCATCGCCGAATGCTCACTTATGATTGCGCCGCAATGATCTTCCCTGCCGTTCTTTTACTTCGATATCTTCCGCCAGATAAATGTATTTGATCATAAAAAAGCTGCAAATGCCGCCAAAAATATGCCAGAGGAAATGCGTTCCCTGCGGCAGGAACGCGATGTCAAGCCGGTCCGTCATGCGAAAGGTCACGGCCACGGCAAAAGACGCCAGGCACAGCGTCAGCGTCAGCCAGGCCTGGCGGTTCCTCAGCACGCAAAACAGCACTGCCGGAAGCAGAATATTCGACGCCAGCACCACATAGCCGATGCTGATCGCATATTTTTCCGGAACACTGATGACGTATTTGGAAATAAAAAAATAGATCGTCCACGGCCCCAGCGTCAGCAGAAAAGTCCACACCCATTTTCTGACCAGCATCCGCCACAGGAAGATCCCCGCCGACAGCGCCAGCACCAGAATCGGCATGACGTCCAGTTGCAGCCAGATGGAGCTGCTCCGGGTGGCGTGGAAAACCGTCCCCCCGATAAAGCCCAGCAGCAGAATCGGCATGCAAACCGTCGTCAACGGATGTTTCACCGTGTTCAGCCGAGTTTTCCAGGACCAGTAGATCACCAGCAGCAAAAAGATCAGGTTGCTGAACGTATTGAACGGTTCGACCGGGAAACGGCTCATGTCCGTCTCCTTGTACAGCGGCCCGTAATCTTTCGGCCCATACGCGATGTACGCTTTAGATTCAATGTTGTTCATTATTCTTTCCCTTGTTGAAGAGTTCGACGATCTGACGGTCCAGTTTCGGCATAACTATTTCCAGCGGGGTCCGCCGCTGATATTTTATGATAAGCACGGTCCAGGCAATCAGCAGCATTCCGGCGAGAATGTTCTGCCAGGAATAAAGCTCCCAACTGCATGGAATGCTGAATTCCCTATTGCTGAAAGGCCACAAATAGCTGATCGTCCAGAGCGTACCCGAACCGAACAGATCCATGACCATGTGCAGTTGGAGCAAGGCAAAACAGAGGCACAGCATCTTTGCTTTATGCTCGGAAAAACAGCAGAATGCCGCTGCCGCCAATACCGTAAACAGGAGATTATGCCCCAGCACATGATGAAATCTCCAGTACATCTCCTGACCGAAAATGATTCCCAGCCCGTCGAAATCGGGCAGCGCCGCCGCCAAGGCGCAAAACAGCCGCTCGCGGCCGTTCAACTGGAAAAGATTGCCAATGCACCATCCGGAAAGAAAATGAGTCTGTAAATGCACAAATCCTCCCGTAAATTCAATTAACTTCAAATCAAGTATTTTTAATATCCCGGAGGGATAACACGTTTATAGCAAGATCAGTCAAATAACCTGCGACCCTGTCAGGGTCGAACAATCCGCGGCCTTTTGTACTATAAACGTTTGATGCCGTCGGCATCCGATTTCACGGAACGTACTTAAACATTTGTATCTATATGTATTACTGAACTTTAGAACTTTATACCCCGCAGTCGCTGGACTCGCAAGCGTGACCGGGATCGAAAGAAGGTTGTGACGGAGCACAACCCTCCATTGGGTTATCCGCCATCGCAACTGTTCCCCTGTTTTTTGAATTTCTGGTTTCCATTCTTACTCATGGTATCTGAATTCCTTCTTTTGGGTTGCGGGCAAAGCCCGCCTTAGAACTTCCCCGCTAATGGTTGGCGATCCTGTATATCATCACCGCGCCGATGATCTGAAACGCCAGATTGGGAATCCACAGCAGATACTGCGGGTAAATTTGAGGATAATTAGTCAGCGAATCACAGAGAATGATGGACATAAAGAATCCGCCGGCCAGAATTACGCTCAGGAAAAGATTGACCGAGGTTTCACGCCGGGAAGTTCTTATCGCCAGCGGCAGCCCCAGCAGCAGGAACGCAATCGGCGACAGAGCAAACGCGATGCGCTGATTTAACTCCACTTCCAGTTCACAGGTGTTCCGGTGCAGCCGGTTGTCAATGCGGATTCTGCCCAGCAGTTCCCGCAGCGTCATATATTTGGCTTTTTGGCCGATACGGATTTTATTCAGTTCCTTGCCGTAGTTAAGCGTGAACTCAACAGTTTTATTGAAAACACGAGTCTCCGGTTTTGTTTTCTTGTCAATAATAATGCAGTCGGTCAGCACTATCGTCATCAACTGCTTGCTTTTGTCAACCAGAAATTTGCCCTTGGCGGCCGTAATGTCCTGGTCATAATTATTGCCCTTTTCATCCATCGTAAAAATCTGAATATCCTTGACTTCATCCTCGCTGATTTTATCGTCAATATAAATGATATTGTTTTCAAATTCCACCGGCTTGCCGGGTTCGAAGATTGCCAGCGGCTGGTCAACCACCGTGGCCGCCATCAGACTGCGGGATTTGCCCAGCAGCGGAGGTCCAACCTCAACCTGCAGATACAGACACAGCAAAGTCATGAAAAAAGTGATGATCAGAATCGGCGAGACCACTTGCAGAATGGAAACCCCGCAGGCGCGCATCGCCGTAACTTCCGAATCGGCGGAAAGCCGTCCGAAAACCAGCATCACCGCCACCAGCACTGCCCAGGGCACCGTGAAGGTCAGCACAATCGGCATGATGTATAACATAAACAGCAGAAAATTCACCACCGGAATCCCCTGTGAGATATATTCAAATATCTTCACCAGCCGCGCCCCCATCATCACGAACGTCAGCACGCCAATGGCCATCCCGAAGGTTATAAGAAAGTTTTTTAATACATATAAATTTAAGGTTTTCATCTTATCCAGTAATTTTTCAGGTTGTCACTCTGCTCAAATTAAATACAGTAAACCGAAACTGAAAATACATTTAATTTACGGATTATCAAATCCGGATTGGTATTTAGTCCGAGTAATAAGCCATTGTTTTTAGGATTTCCCTCTGTTTTTTGCCCGTGTTTTGATTTATACTCTATAAGGTTGAAAATTTAACATAGACGAGTCGGATTGTGGATTGGATTTTTTCGATCCGACTGATTGGCGATATGAATATCGCCTGAAGGAGGAACGGAAAAATACGGCCGCAAGACACTCGTCCCGCGCCTGCGGGATTGCGATC
>CAIKZE010000281.1 GCA_903831825.1 uncultured Lentisphaeria bacterium
AAATTAGCGGCGGAAAAAGCCAAAGCTGCCAATATCGCAGACGTAGTTTTTGACCGTTCCGGATTCAAATATCACGGGCGGGTCAAGGCTATTGCCGAAGCTGCCAGAGAAAACGGATTAAAGTTTTAGGAGCTGAAATGGCAAAGAAAGAAGATTTCAAAAGTGATGAAGCTGCCGGCGACTACGATGAAAATGTCATCAGTATCAATCGTTGCAGCAAAGTCGTAAAAGGCGGTAGAAACTTCAGCTTCGGCGCTTTAGTCGTTGTTGGAGACCGTAAAGGTTTAGTTGGATACGGCTATGGCAAAGCCAATGAAGTGTCTGACGCGATCCGTAAAGGCAGTGAAATTGCCAGACGCAGTCTGGTCAGGATCCCGACCAACGGGTCAACCATTCCGCATGAAGTTGAATGCAAGTTCAGCGGCGCGAAAGTGCTTCTGAAACCGGCTTCTCCCGGTACCGGCCTCATCGCCGGCGGCGCAGTGCGTGCGATTCTCGGTCTCGCCGGGATCGGCGACGTCCTGGCCAAATCTCTCGGCGCGGGCAATTCGGTCAATGTAGCAAAGGCCACTTTCAAAGCGATTGGAAGCCTTTCCTCCAGAGCGGATACGCTTGCTAAACGCGGAAAATAATAATAATAATATCGAGGCTATAAGATGATGAAATTACACGATCTCTCCCCAACGCCGGGCTCCAGGCGTCCACGGAAAAGAGTCGGACGCGGTGACGGGTCCGGCACCGGCGGTACTGCCGGACGCGGTGAAAAAGGACAAAGATCCCGTTCCGGTTCAACTTTCCGCCCGTACTTTGAAGGCGGTCAGATTCCGCTGTTCCGGCGTTTGCCCAAACGCGGATTCAAGAGCCCGGATCATATTCTTTACACCGTAATCAATCTGGACATTCTGAATGCCAATTTTGAAGCAAGTGCGGTGGTAGACGTCGCTATTCTCAAGCAAATGGGTCTGATCAATAACGCGAATGCGGCATTGAAGATCCTGGCCAGAGGCGAAATATCCAAGGCTCTGACAATCAAGGCCGACAAGTTCTCCGATGCGGCAAAAGCCAAAATCGAAGCTGCCGGCGGAGTTTGCGAAACAGTCTGAAACCAATCCAAATTATAATATAACGGGTGATAAATGTTTTCTGCATTTCTCAACATGATCAAGATTAAGGAATTGAGGAACAGGCTTCTCTTTACGGCCGGAATTATCATTCTGGTCAGATTTGCCTCCAATATTCCGTGTCCGGGCGTAGATCCTGCGGCGCTTAAAGCTTATTTCCACCTTTTCAGCAAAGACACTGCGGGTGGAATGCTGATGGGAATGTTTGACCTCTTCAGCGGGGGTGCATTGCATCAGTTTGCGCTTGCGACCCTCGGGATTATGCCTTACATCACCGCCTCGATCATTATGCAGTTGCTGGTTCCGGTCATTCCTTCGCTGGAAAAACTCCAGCGCGAGGGTGATGTCGGACGGCAGAAAATCAATCAATATACCCGTTATCTTACTGTTTTAGTCTGTCTGATCCAGGGAACGATGGCAGCAATGACGATGATAAATCCGACCAGGGTTGGTCTTCCGACCCCGGAATCATCGCTGGTATTCAGTACCGGCGCGGGTTTTGTTCTCATGACTGTTATCGTTCTTACTTCCGCCACCATGCTTGAAGTATGGCTGGGGGAACAGGTAACTGCGCGCGGCATCGGCAACGGCGTATCCATTATCATCACGATCGGGATTATCGCCAGACTGCCGGCTGCCGTCATGCAGTTGATTGACATGGCATGGAATCAGGCCACTGCCGCTGGAACTTCGTTCAAGCCTGTGCAACTACTGATTCTCCTGATGCTGTTCGCTCTGGTTACCGCCGCAACCATCCTGCTGTCCCAGGGACAGCGCCGCGTGCCGATTCAGATGGTCAAAAAGACGGTCGGCAATCAGGTGCATGGCGGAACTACTTATATGCCGCTGAAGGTCAACTTCTCCGGTGTGATGCCGATCATCTTCGCCAGCGCGATCCTGATGATTCCCGGCGTGCTCCTGCAATGGGTGCAATGGTATCAGGTCGCCAATGCCATCCGTTACGGTTCGCTAGGTTACATGTGCATGGATGGTATTATGATTCTGGCGTTCTCCTACTTCTGGGTGGCCAATCAGTTCAATCCGATCCAGATTGCTGACAATCTGAAGAATCAGGGCGCATATATTCCGGGGATTCGTCCCGGAACCCCGACTGCCGATTTCCTTGATTCCACCATGACCAGAATTACTCTCTCCGGCGCGCTGTTTCTGGCGGCGCTGGCAATTTTCCCGACGATTCTGGCGGAATATTTCAAAGTTCCGTTTATGGTCGCGCAATTCTTCGGCGGCACCAGCTTGCTGATTATGGTCGGCGTGGTGCTGGATACTTTAAGCCAGCTTGAATCGCACTTGACCATGCGCAATTATGAAGGGTTCCTGAAACACGGACGCCTCAAAAACCGCAGCGGAAAATAATCCGGCTTGTCACTTATTTAACTCATAACTCAGAATTGAAGTTATGGCTGAAAATGTTATAGCAATTGACGGCCCGGCGGCCTCCGGAAAAAGCACTATTGCCGGCATGGTCGCCGACCGGCTCGGCATCCCCTATATCAATACCGGCAACATGTACCGGGCGGTCACTCTCCATGCCATGCGGCAGGGCCTTGACCTTTCCGAATGTTCCGAGGATAAACTCGCCCCGGTTTTAAAGCAAATAAAACTCGATTACGTCAAAACCGCATCCGGCCAATACGAAATCATGCTCAACGGCGAGTTTCCCGGCGCTAAAATCCGCACCCCTGAAGTTGCGTCATTTGTCAGCCTCGTCGCCGCTCTGCCCAATGTCCGGACGTGGCTTATCGATAAGCAGCGCGAATTCGCCAGGCTGGGCCGGATTGTCATGGAAGGCCGTGATATCGGCACCGTGATTTTTCCCGGCGCCCAATATAAATTTTTTCTCACCGCCTCCCCGGAAGAGCGCGCCAAACGGCGGCTCGCGCAGGATGGCGAAGCCCCCGACGGCGCAACCGTTGAATCCATCGCCAAAGCCATTGCCGAACGGGATCTGCTGGATTCCACCCGAAAAACCGCCCCGCTGAAAAAAGCCGATGACGCAATTCTGATTGATACCAGCGGGATGTCCATTGAACAGGTAATTGAACATATTTTGAGGTATATAAAATGAAAATTCACCAGATGCAATACCGGGTGCCTTATGCTGATACCGACCAGATGGGAGTGGTTTACTACGCTAATTATCTGGTGTATTTTGAACGCAGCCGCACCGAAATGCTGCGCGATTCCGGATTGCCTTACAGCACCCTGGAAAAAGAAGGCGTTTTTCTGCCGGTTTCGGAAGCATACTGCAAATATCTGGCTCCCGCCCATTACGATGAACTGCTGATTTTTAAAAGCTATGTCGAGGAAATTAAGGGCGTCAGAATTAAAATGGCGTCCGAGATTCAGCGGGGCGAGGTAATCCTGGCCCGCGGCTATGTCGTGCTGGCCTGCGTAAACCGCGAGGGAAAACTAATCCGCCCTCCGGAGTCGCTCTGCAATGCCTGCATGTAACTTCCCTTAATCCCACCTAATAATCTATATGTCTTTAGTTTGTTTTGCCTGTTTTTTCTTGAAAAAGTAGGCGAAGACGAAGGCGAAGCGGTATCTGATTCTCAGCGTCTTGTACCAGAACGCCATGGTGTTTAGAATCATGTATCGTCCGGTCAGTTTCAGGCGGCCTTTGAACCAGGGGCCGGTGTAGTAGAACGCGGCCATGAATTTGGCGGGACCCTGAAAATGAATCAGATTGAAGCGGATTTCTGTTTTTCTGGTCTCGTTGAAGCAGAACGGCATGCCGTTTTTCCATTTGAACACTTTTTTGCCCAGGCGGAAGCGGTAAATTTCGCCATCGCCGCCGGAGGGGATATTGATATGGGTATCGAAGGTGGAATTTTCGTAAACCGCGATCAGGTTGCAGATTTTTTCCGGGCCGTAACTGTGATAGAATTCAGTAACGGCAGTCATGTCGCTGAACCCGCCGAGAATGTTGTTGGCGCGGTTGTATTCCCACATGGCTTTGATTTTGCTCAGCTTTGACTCGTCGGTATAAAAGGTCGGCATCAGTTCGCAGAATTTGCTTAATGCCGGGAGTTTCCAGTAGGAAATGCCGGGGGAGGCGCACTCCGGGCTGTAAATCGCCAGCCCGACGTCTTTGTCGCTGAACATTCCGGCATTGATGTCGTTGATATCCGCATACATCAGCACATCGGAATCGCAGACAAAAACTTCCTGATAGCCGGAACTGCGCATAAATTCCTCCAGCACAAACCAGCGCTGAAGACAGAACCGTTCATAATTATACGGATTGGTCGAAAAATGCTGATAAACCTTTTCAAATTCCGCCGCGCTTTTGAAATACTGCCGGATGTTGACATGCCTGACGACCGACCCGAGCCGGGCGTTGGCGTCATCGCCGAGCAGGATGACTTCGGAGGACGGCGAAGTGAATTTCGCCTGGCGCAGCGTGAACTCCAGATATGAACTGTAACCCGTGTGAATAAAGATGATTGGCAATGGCATAATTTCAGTCCGTTTTCTTTTTATCCTGATAAAAATGTATAAGTTCCCTGGTTATTTTCAGCCATACCGGAGTCAGCAGCAGCGCGAGCATTCCATCCAGCAGCAGCGTTCCGGCGAGCATCCCCGGCAATCCGAACTTCTGTCCATACAGCCAGGCCGCGGCAACAGTCATTATTATTCCGCTAAACGCTATATATAAAACAGACTTGAGCGGCATATGTATGGGAATCTTTCTGTGCAGCACAAAATAAGATGCCATACAGATGAACAGATAGGATAGTGCAGTTGCGGTTGCGGCGCCGTTGATATTCCACAGTGAAATCATAATTGCATTGCAAATGATATTGAATATTGCGCCGCCTATTAGTATGACCGCCCCCTGACGGGCAGCGCCACTGGCATTCAGGGCGCTGATATAAAAACTGGCTGCGGCGAAAAAGATGGTCCCGGTGCATAGGATCGTCAGCGCCGTTCCGGCTTCCGTGAATTGCGAACCGAACAGTAGCGAGATAATGAATTTCGCCAGCGGCAGCAATGTAATCATGGTAACCCAAAGCAGTATAAACAGGACGGCGGTGATTGCTTCGGTCAGTTTGGCGATTTCCTCTTTTCTGCCGTGCTGCCACAATTCAGCGACGATTGGCATGAATACTACCGGCAGGATGATAAGTGGTTGCATGATCTGGGCTATAGGTAACGCGATATTGTAGAGGCCTACTCTCTCCAGATTACTGAGCCAAGTGAGCAATTGCTGGTCCATATTAGAAATAGCCGTCAGTCCGACCAGGCCGACTGCTGTCCATCTGCTCAAATCCCAGGTATGTTTGAATGTTCTGAGGTTGAATGTGATTTCCGGCGATGCTTTCAGTCCGAATTTTCTGGACAGGATAATATAGGCGGCGATGAATGACAGCAGGGCGCAGGCCGGGAACATTCCGGCGGCAAAGACTAAACCGTACTGTGCGGAAAAACACACGATACCGAGGAAAATAAGCAGGATTTTGGCGGACTGGAGCAGGTTTTTGATGCCGAACGCCTTGGCCGAATCCATTGCCGACATGCAGACGGTTTCCGCCGACTGGAAAATCAGCAGCAGCGCCACAATGAGAAAAATTGTTTGTCCCGCCGGGAATTTGTAATAATGAACCACCAGAAAAGAGGAGAGCAGCGCCAGAATCAGATAGATCGCAGTTCCGAAAGAGGTCTTTGCCAGCAGAATGAAGCTGTAGATGGAATTGGCGCGCAGGGGTCGATTGCCGGCCCGGTTTTTGGCAATCAGAATCGTGCCGGCCTGGGTCATGCCTAGATCAATTACGGCGAGCAGGATTGTCAATGACGAGAAAACAGAGTACAGGAAGCCGTATTCCCCAATGGAAAAGGTGTTTGCCAAATAGCGGCGGACCAGATAGTTCAGGACGGCGATCAGGACAGCGCCGAGCAGGGAAACGAAACTTCCCCATAAAAAAACTTTCAATGTGGCAACCCTACTGTGCATCTGGTTTCAACTCATAGATAATGTACGTTTGGTTTTCGCATACTTTGCTGAAAAGATCTGAATTGGCCAGCAGATCGACGAATTTCGCGGGATAAACGCGGATATCCAGATTGGAGGATACCATCGACGCGATTTTAGACTTTTCGATGCCGATGAACGCAAAATTATTGTTCCGGAGCAGATCGTAAATCTGCCGGTCGGTTTTGGCTTTCCAGACGTCAACGGAAATGCTCCAGACGGGTTCATACGGCAGGAAACGCCACTTTTCGGCATACATGAAAATCTTGAATTTTTTGTTGTCGTAAGCGCTCTTTTTCACACTGAGCGTTTTAATCACCTGTTCCAGGTCGGGGCCCAGGGTTCTGAGTTCGTATATTTTCGAAAGCACCGCGCCGGACTGGACAATGGCGACTATTGCAATCACCCATAGCAGTTTGCGGTAATCCTTGAAACTCACCAGCCAGCAGGCGACCGCGAAAATCATGAACGGGATGCCCGGCAGGAAGTAACGGACGTCCGGGGTATTCCGCCCGATGACATACGACGGGATCAGGAAACTCAAACCGATAAATGCGCAGATGAACGCCGGCTGTTCAAATTTTCGGTTTTTGATCTCCCGCCATAAGCCGAAAACCGAGGCGGCGGCGGCCAGCCAGACGGCGCCGCCAAGGTAGATGATCCAGTTTGCCGGAATCCGCAGATCCCCCGGATAGGCAATCGGCGGCAGCGCTTCGGTTTGCGCCGGCATTGGCGGACGGGTGTCTTCAATAATGTTCAATCCGCGCAGGATATCCAGCACTTTATCGACCAGAATATTGTGGCATTTGCCCTCGAAATACTTGAAAACAGCCACGTCGAAAATGATGATGCAGGTCACTGTCAGGAAAATGGAGGTCAGAATCCAGACCGAGCATTGTAACGGTTTCCGGCGTTCCTGGAGAAATATCAGGAAACACATTCCCGGCAGCATCAGCACGGAGTTTTCCTTGAAAAAGAAGGTTGCGGCAGCCAGCAGGATTCCCGGCAGGTACAGCCGTTTGAACAGCAGGTAAAACGCAGTCACGATCAGCGCGGTGGCCGGCAGATCCTGATAAAACGCGGTTCCGAAAAGAATGGCCGCGGGCAGGGTGGAGACCAGCAGCAGCGTATTGCAGGTGACTTCCGGCGAGTTGAATAAATGCTTTGCCGTCAGGAAACTGGACACGAGCAGCAGACAGAAAAAGAACAGGTGATAGAATTGCACCGTCATGAAGCCGGGAAACATTTTATAGAGGACCGCACCCAGATAATGCCAGCCGATCACATGCGGGCCGATGCCGGAACGTTCCTTGCCGTAGTCCGTAATCAGCGACCAGCCGAACGAAATGTCCGGCAGTTTGCCGCTCTGGTTTACCAGTTGATAATAGTGCGCGGTTTCATCGCCGATCATCGGGCATGAACTGGAAAGCCCGACATACAAGATGCCGATCAGCACCATTGCCGGAACGGCAAAGGTCAGAATCTTTACCGGCAGTATTTGTTTTAAAAAGAAATCCTTCAAATTCATTTTTTGCCGTCACCCGCGGTTTGAGTTTTTTTCAGTCTATACACTATATATTGCTGATTTTCAATTACTTTCTCGACTTCCGGAGATTGTTCGAAAAAATTAAGTCTGTCCAGCGGCCAGCCTTTGTCGTAAATGTCGCCTTTGTATTGATAATTGAACCGCTTGGACACCACCACCGTGGCAATATGGTTGGCATACATGTTCCGCACTATCGCATTATTGCTGAAAACTTCGTGCGTCCAGGTGGTATTGATGCCGGGGATATAGTAGGAAGCCAGCTCCCACTCTTCCCAGAAAACTCTATCCGTCAGCGGCTGCTGCTTCAGATAATTCAGCACTTCCGAGGTGCCGGTGGAATCAATCTGACGGCTTTGCAGGGTGTAGCCGATGGCGGCGTCATATTGAATGAACGCCAGCGCGATTATCAGGCAGAGCACGGTTTTGGCATGCCTGAAATTGCATAGTCCGCTGAACATAATGACCAGCACGGGGAAAACGATAATCAGGTAGCGTCCGTAGCGCCGGGCGAAAAGTAACCACAGCAGGAAGAAAAAACCTCCCATCAACAGCAGTATCCAGTATTTGCGCCACAGTCCGTACAGGTATTCCCGTGTGCCGTGAAGCTGGCTCAACGCCAGCAGGATCAGCAGCGGAATGCCGAACCCGAACCATTGCAGGAAATTGGGCAGCGGAATATCCGAGGCCGGCCGATTGTTGGCGACATAGGTGAACCCGGACGGTTCCGGAATCCCGGCGGACGGATTGGCTTTGACTTTGATTTCGAACCCTTCGCCGGGCGGCGGGGGCGGGGGAGCTTTCAACTGGACTTTGATGCCGGCGACCGCGGCAATCTGCGCCAGATTGCGCACGATCATGTCGTCGCTGCCGAAATTTTTGCCCCGGAACCGCACGTCCCAGCCGATCAGCGCCAGGAATATCAGCAGACATCCGGCGACGGTCAGCGCGGCCCTGGCAATATTCTTTTTATATTGCGTGGCACACATCGTCGCGAGAATCAGGAAGTACATCGGGATCAGCACCATGCCGGTGCGTTTCGAATACCACATGCCGGCGGCGGCCGCCGCCGTCCATAAATACTGTTTTTTATACAGCAGGATGATGGTAAGCAGGATAAAGCAGGCGCACAGCAGATCAATATAACAGAGGATGGCGCAAACCGGAAAAATCGGAGTTATGCCGGTCAGCAGCACCGCGGTTTTGGCTTTGAAGCTGCCGCAGAGCATTCGGGCGAGGACGAAAACCAGCCACAGCAGGATGCCGGCGAGAACCGCCTGAAACACCTGCACCGTCCGGTAATCGTAACTGCCGGTGAGGTTGCACAGCGAGGAAGTGAGAAAGTACCATAGCGGGCTTTCTTCGGGCTGGATGGAAAAGTTGTTTTTGCTGGCCAGTTCCAGCGGCCTGCCGCCGCATTCGCACCACGCCCGCACCAGTTTCAGATGCCAGATGCCGTCGTTAAAACGGGGGGAGGTGAATATCCCGCCCAGCAGCACCGGCGCGGCCAGCAGCAGGATTAAGACGGCAATATGCGTTTTTTTGAGCAGCAGATAATAATTTACATACAGTTTGCGGCTCAGGTTTTTAATAAGACATTTCATGCTGTTTCCGGCTTATGATTTCTTATTGCGATCCGCGAAAATGGCGAGCAGTTTGTAGATCCACACGATTTTGCGCGCGTTAACCCAATGCAGAAAGGCGGTGACGGCATTGCCGTATTTTCCGGCAATTTCGAGTTCTTCGTTAAATTGCTTATCAAAATTGTTCTGGCTGATTGATTCGGAATGGCGTCTGAAACTGGCCAGCAGTTTCCGCACATGTATCGGCCTGGCCTTATTGGCCATGTTCATCCACAGTTCGTAATCCCAGGCGGCGCGATATTTGCCGCTCAATTTGTCCACCTGCCGCCACAGGTCCATTTTCCAGAAAGTGCAGGGCTGATTGATGAAGTTTTCGCAAAGCAGCACCGTGCGGCTGTAAAAATAACCCAGCAGATTTTTGTATAAAGTAATCGGTTTCCGGATTTCCCGGTCATGTTCGTCAATAATCCGGCAGCGTCCGTAAAGCCACTGGCAATCCGGGTGTTTGCGGAAAGTTTCCGCCACGGTCTGCAGCGTTCCCGGTTCGAAAACATCGTCGGCGTTCAGCCAGCAGCCGATCTCGCCGGTGGCCATTTCCATGCCGGAATTGATCGCCGCCTGCGGCGAACCGTCCTTGCGGGAGACGATGATGCAGCGGTCTTTGTATTCTTCCAGAATCTGCAGGGTGCTGTCGGTGGATTTCCCGTCGCAGACAATATATTCCAGTTCAAAATCGCCTTGCTGTGAAAGAATGCTTTCGACGGTGCGGCGGATGTATTTTTCTCCGTTATAAACGGGCGTGATTACCGATATTTTCATTGTCTGTTCAGCCTTTTGCATACAGCTTTAATCTCTGGAATAACTAAACCGTTAAAATAGCATTCAGGGAACTATTATTCAACACTCAACCTCAAGGAAAGCCCCCTTAAAAATACGCGGATGGCATAATCTGGGAGTCTTGTCCAGGATGGGCGAAACGGACATTGACGGACGGCCCGGACATTTTGGACACCCGTGTTGCAGAACATTTCCGAGACGATAGAGGCACCTTCCGCACAACGTTTTTCAGTTTTATAAACATTTTGGACACCTGTTTTGTACAATGCTTTTATGGGGCTTATGGGTCTTATGGGGCCTATGGGAGACAGCCACATTTTGGACAGGGTCTCCTCTTCCCGCATTCGCGGGAGACTCGGACTTGTCGGACAGGTCAGACAGGTCGGACCAGTCGGACATTCTGGACACGGTCTTTCCACATTTTGGACACCCGCTCCCCACATTTTGGACAGGGTCTCGCTTTCCCGCATTCGCGGGAGACTCGGACTTGTCGGACAGGTCAGACAGGTCGGACCAGTCGGACATTCTGGACACGGTCTTTCCACATTTTGGACACCCGCTCCCCACATTTTGGACAGGG
>CAIKZE010000282.1 GCA_903831825.1 uncultured Lentisphaeria bacterium
CATGGAAACTTTGGTACGAATAAAATATTCCCATCGTTACGGACAGTTATATACAGAAACAAATCCGATTCAGCGGAAAATTATGGACGTATTCGGAGTCGTCATTCCGACATAGTTACATATTTTCGGGAATTCAGGTATCTATCTGCTGCTGGCAGGAATACTTTATTTCATGCAGCACCGCCTGGTATTTTACCCGACAAGAGAGATTTTTGCTACGCCGCTCAACTTCGGAATCCCTTTTGAGGATATTTATTTGGAAGCTGCCGACGGAGTAAAAATCAACGCATGGTTCGTTCCCGCGGACAATGCCGAATACACGGCGCTTTTCTGCCACGGCAACGGCGGCTGCCTGGCCCACCGGGCCGAAACCATTGATCTTTATCAGAAGCTCGGCGTAAACTTTTTTATCTTTGACTATCGCGGATACGGCCTGAGCAGCGGGAAACCCACCGAAAACGGACTGTATCTGGACTCGGAAGCAGCCTGGCAATTCCTGGTAAGCGAAAAGCAAATTTCCCCGGACAAAATAGTCGTTATCGGCCGCTCTCTCGGCGGAGCTGTCGCCTCCCGGCTGGCCGCGCAAAAACATCCCCGCCGGCTGATCTGTGAATCGTCGTTTGTCTCGATCACGGAAACCGGCAGCGACATGTATCCGTACTTTCCGGTCAGATGGCTCTCCCGCTACAGCTTCCCCAACGGCGACTTTCTTAAACAGGCAAAATGCCCGGCGATGATAATTCAAAGCCGTGATGACAAAGTTGTCAAGTTCAGTCACGGGCAGAAACTGTTCGCCCTCGCCAATGAGCCGAAAACATTCCTGGAACTGACCGGGGCTCACGACGAATGCTATTTCGACTGCCGTGACCAATATACCGCGGCTGTCAAAAAATTCATTTACGGGCCAATCGACTTATAGCAAGTCTTGCCAGCTCATTGTAATGACGCTGACGCAGCCTTTATGGGCGGTCGTCACCAGCACCACCGGATACTGTAAGGAAATCTACAGGTACGGATTGTTCAGCCGCTCGTTGCCGACGGTGGTGGCCGGGCCGTGTCCGGAATAGACTTTGACGGAATCCGGCAGCGCGAGTATCTTGTTTCTGATCGAATTTAGAATGGTATTCATATCTCCGCCGGGCAGATCGGTGCGTCCGATGGAACCGGCAAAAAGCGTGTCCCCGGCAAAAAGCGTTTGAAGCTGTTTAAAGTAAAAACAGACCCCGCCCAGGGTATGGCCGGGGGTTTCCAGAATCGTAAAATCAGTTTCTGGCATGGTTGAAACCGGAACCGGCAGGTTTTTGGCCCGCGGCACAAACGGCATCAGATGATTATCCGGGCTGTTGTAAAGCCCGAGGTCCGCCGGATGGAGATATACGGTACTGACCTTCAAAGCGTCCATTACTCCCCGGACTCCGCCGATATGGTCAACGTGCGCATGGGTCAGCAGAATGACCGCATCGTCAAACTTCAACTTCGCCGCGGCCTTGACGATATTATCCGGTTCCGCGCCGGGGTCGATAATATAAAGTCTATGACCGTCTTCGACCTGGACCAGATAGCAGTTGGTCTCGATCATCCCCACAGTTTCTAAAATAATCCTGGACATCAGGTATCCTTCCGCTGCTAAAAATCAGTCGCGGCCGCCGCCGAAAATGCGCAGCAGCAACAAAAACAGATTGATAAAATCGAGATACAGGGTTAACGCCCCGGAAATCGCGTATTTTTTGGCGCTGTCGGATTGTTCAATGCCGTCCACCGCCAGGCTCATTTCCTTGATTTTCTGGGTGTCGTAAGCCGTGAGCCCGACAAAAACCGCAATCCCGATATAGGTGGTAACCCAATAAAGCATGCTGTTCGCCCAGAACATATTAACCACGGAAGCAATAACCACGCCGATCAGAAACATAAAGCAAAGGTTGCCGAAAGAGGTCAGGTCGCGTTTGGTCACATAGCCGTACAAACTCATTACCCCGAAAGTGCCGGCCGTGGCAAAAAAGGTCGTCGCCAGCGACGCCATGGTGAAATGGTAAAAAATGACCGAAAAAGTGAGACCGTTAAGCGCCGCATACGCCAGATATACGACGGTGGCCGTCAGGGCCGACATCTTGTTCAGCCGCACGGCCAGAAATCCGACCGCCACCAGTTCCATTATAATCAGCCCGAAGAACAGAATCCGGTTGGAAAGTATGGCATGCATCACTGACGGCGTCGAAGCCGCCCACATGGCGACCACGGCGGTAAGGACAAGCCCCCCGCACATCCAGCCGTAAACGCGATTTATGAAACTGCTCTGCGCCCTGGCAAACGCCAGCGTTCCGGCGTTGCCCGCCGTATTTTCCATTCTGTAATTGTAATCTCTTTCCATAGTCATATCCTCCTTTTCTATAATTGAAGTGCGGTAAATATATATCCTGCCGCAATAAAACCAAGCCCGATACCTTAATTTGAGACGAATACATAACAGATTCCCGCGCCCGGAATGCCTGAAACACATTTCGCGCATTTTGAACAGCCTCTGAGCATATTTATGGTACCCGTTCTCTACAGAATGGTTTTACCGTTTTCTGACTTATTCTGGCTGTTGGACTCGTCAAACATCTCGTTGAACTTGACCTTTTTCTGTCGCCGGCTCCACATGGAGGCTATCGAGGCGGCCATGGTCAGCAACATGCAGCAATAGAGGAAAACATCGCCATGCAGGGTATAAAAGGTCGGCTGTGGATTTATCGGGACCGGCACTTTGAGGATGCCGGCGGCCCGGCCGCGTTGAAGAACGTCGGGAACCTGTTTGCCGGTTTGCGGGTCGGCCTTCTTCATCACCGCGTCGGCGATAAGTCCGCTGGGCATAATCAGGCAACTGGCGCTGTTGTTGCCGCAGCGAAGCATCGGCAGACGGGTTTCAATGCTCCGGAAAACGCAATTGGCCAGGTGCTGTTCGGGTTCGCAGCTAACCGGATACCATGCGTCATTGGTGATGACCAGCAGCAGATTCGCGCCGCGCCGGGCTTCGTTCGTTGAAACATACGGGAAGGTGTCTTCGAAGCAGATGTTGATGCCGGCATTGACGCCGGGCAGTATTTTCAGCGGGGAGAAGCTTTTGCCCGGAGTCAGGTCGCGGTTCATGTCGATGAGTTTGGCGATAAACTCCGGCAGGAATTTCCGGAACGGAATGAATTCGCCGAACGGTACCCGCTGGACCTTGTCAAACTTGTCCGAAAACCGTCCGTTATTGTCGAACAGAAAGGCGCTGTTCAGCAGCAGCGGGGGCTGGTTGCGGTCGAAGTTCGATTCCAGGTCAAGAGTGCCGACCAGCATCGGCTGCTGGTTCCGCTTGATGAAATCAGTCAGCCGCGAACGATATTCCCAGCACAGGTTATTGTTCCCGCGAAACGGGTAAGGGATGGCGGTTTCCGGCCAGATGACAATGTTCGGTTTTTGCGGTACGATCACTTCCGAAAGCTGCATATAGACATCCAGCGCTTCAAGCGCCTGGCCGTTATCGGCGTTGCGACGCTGGGAGATATCGCCCTGGACAAGCGCCGCGGTGAAATTAACCTGCGGGGGAGGCTTGGCGGTCAGAATCGAGGCAGCCCCGAAAATAATGACCGTGAGCAAAATCGACACCGTTATCATCAGCGGCACAGGCTGAGGCATCTTCTCCTGGGTATTCCGGCTCTTAATGCAGTTCTGGACAGCCATGCCAATGGTAATGTTCAGCATCACCAGCAGGAAACTGATGCCGTATACGCCGGTATATTCGCAAATCTGGATCAGCGGCAGATTCTGCCACTGGCTGGAACCGGTGTAGTTCCAGGGCAGCATCGTCGAGCGTCCGCTCTCAAGCACGCACCACCATCCGGCCAGCGCGGCGGCAAAAAACAGTTCGCGGGGAATTGAGACGCGGCGGTAATTCTGTTCCGCCTGACAGCCGGCAAGCTGTATTTCCGCCGGGACCAGGATGCCGCGCCGGAACAGCGGCACGGCGGCGCTCCAGCAGCCGATGTACAATGCGATAACCGGTCCGATCAGGTACGGAATCACCGGGCTGATTTCCCGCAGCCAGTAGAATGAGGTAAAACCCCAGGCCAGCCCCCAGACCCAGCCGGCGCGCCAGGCGCGGAACGGCTGCTTGTCACGGGCGATCCAATAGAGCGGAATAATCGCAATCCACGAGGAAAAACTCCAGTTCAGGGGCGGCAGCGATGCGGTCATCAGCATTCCGGACAGCAGCAGAACGCCGACTTCAATCAGTCGGGTCGAGAATCTTATTTTGCCGGCCTCATTGCCGGGACGGTTTTTCTTCTGCTCTGTTTCGTTCAACAATGCCGCCGCCGGAGGCGCATTTTCCTTAACATCATTCGTATTTGAAACCATATTTTGTAAATCTTTCCGGTATCTTGCCTGGAGTTTTCCGGCAATGTTCATTGATTTTATGCATTCAGTAGTGTAATTTAATCCATATTTTAAATATTAAAAATATATAAAGCGCCGTATTTTAAAGATACGGCTTTAATTATTATGGAAACTAGCGAATATCTGGAATTTGATCATATTGTAATCGGCAGCGGGCTGGCCGGGCTTTCTTCCGCTTTGTACATGGCGGATACCGGCCGTTCCGTGGCGATTATCACCAAACGCAAAATCGACGACTGCAATACCAAATACGCCCAGGGCGGCATTGCCTGCGTCATTGACGCCATGGATTCCTTCGACGAACACGTCAAAGACACCCTGAATGCCGGGGCAAAGCTGTGCAATGAAAATGTCGTCAGGAAGATTGTCGAAGCCGGTCCGGCGATTATCCATGAACTGATTGACCGCGGCGCGCATTTTACTACTCGCGGCGAGCTCGGCCATGATTCCCACAAGAATGACTTTGACCTCGGCCGTGAAGGCGGCCATACCAAGCGCCGGATACTGCATGCCGGCGATATCACCGGCGAGGAAGTCGAACGCATCCTGGTCAATTCCTGCCTGGCGCACAAAAATATCACGGTGTTTGAAAATCATATCGCGATTGACCTGATTACCACTCAGCGCATGGGGATCAGGGGCGAAAACCGCTGTCTCGGCGTATATGTGCTGGACTACATTAAAAACTCGGTGAAGACCTTTGTCGGGCTCTCAACAACGGTGGCGACCGGCGGCCCCGGCAAAGTCTACCTTTATACCAGCAATGCCGACATTGCCTGCGGCTGCGGCGTGGCCATGTGTTACCGCGCCAATGCCAAAATCGCGAATATGGAGTTCATCCAGTTTCACCCGACCATTCTTTACAGCTCGAAAGTGAAATCGTTCCTTATCAGCGAAGCCGTCCGCGGCGAAGGCGCCATCCTCAAGTGCAAAAACAGCAAAGGCGAACTGGTCGAGTTCATGGACAAATACCATGAGATGAAGAGCCTGGCCCCCCGCGATGTCGTGGCCCGGGCGATTGACAATGAACTGAAGCGCAGCGGCGAACGCTGCGTATATCTCGATATCCGCCATGTTGACGAAGCCACTTTAAGGCTCCGTTTCCCGAATATTTTTGAGAAATGCCTTGAGGCCGGAATCAATATGGCCAAAGACCCGATCCCGGTAGTTCCCGCCGAACATTATTCCTGCGGCGGCATCCGCACCGACGTCAACGGTTTTACCGGCATTGTCGGGCTGTATGCTGTCGGCGAAGCCGGCTGCACCGGGCTGCACGGCGCCAACCGTCTGGCCAGCAACAGTCTGCTGGAAGCCCTGGTCGTGGCGAAATTTTCCGTGGCGCACATCCATGAACACATGACTGAACTCCGCAACAGCCGTCTTCCCGAACGGGTTCCGAACTGGAGTTGCGGCGATGCTACCGATTCCGACGAAATGGTTGTCATTTCCCATAACTGGAATGAAATAAGAACTTTCATGTGGGACTATGTCGGGATTTTCAGGACGAACAAACGGCTGGAGCGGGCCAATGCCAGGATTAAGCTCATCAACAAGGAAATCGAGAAATATTACTGGGACTTCCTGATTACTCCCGATTTGATCGAAGTGCGTAATATCGCATCCGTCGCGGAAATCATTATTCATTCCGCATTGAGCCGCAAGGAAAGCCGGGGCCTGCATTTTAACGCCGATTATCCGTTCCAGAATCCGGCGCTGGACCATATAGAAACAATTATACAGAAAAACCCGGACTGCTATGACTAAAAAAACACTGCATGTAGCTCCATATATCACCGACATTATCGCCAGGCTTCAAGAGGCAGGCTATGAGACGTATGTGGTCGGCGGCGCGATCCGCGACTTGATGCTTGACCGGGAGCCCAAAGATTACGACATCTCCACGTCCGCCACGCCGGAACAGGTCAAAGACGTTTTCGGACGCCGACGCGCCAGAATCATCGGCCGCCGTTTCAAGCTGGTTCACCTCTATCAGGGCGTGGAAATTATCGAAATAAGCACTTTCCGCCGCATGCCTGAAAAAAGCGTTAAAGTTCCGGATAAGCTTAAAGATCAGCCGATACCGGAAAATATGATTTTCCATGACAACGAATTCGGCACCGCCGAAGAAGATGCCTGGCGGCGGGATTTCACCGTCAACGCTTTATTCTACGACCCGGTTTCGCACAAGATGATAGACCATACCGGCTCAGGCATTGATGACATTAAAAACGGCGTCGTGCGGGCTATCGGCGACGCCAGCCTGCGGTTCGAAGAAGACCCGGTCCGGATGCTGCGGGCGCTGAAACTCGTCGGACAATACGGCTTTAAGCTTTCACCTGGAACAGAAAGCTCTTTGCGCGAGTGCCTGCCGCTGATTACTCACGCCGCGGAATCACGACTGACCCTGGAACTCGAAAAAATCCTTCAAAGCATTCATTGTTCACAAATCTTCAGTTCGTTTTATCAATACGGCTTCCTGAGCTATTTTCTGCCGTTTCTGCACGATAACTGGAATACTCCGGCCCGCGAATATGTCATGGAATTGCTGGAGGAAAGAAACCAGCGCGTCACCCAGGGGCGTTACCGCGTCAGTGTTTCCCTGGCGGTTGCGGCCATAACGCTGCCGTTTGCGGAAATGCTTGTCGGCTTCGGCGAAAAAGGCAAACTATGGGAATACAGCGCGGAAACCAATGACCAGTTGTGCAACCTGGTCACTGAAGTCTTTAAGCCGCATAATCTGGTTAAACGCCTGGTTTTTTCCGCGCAGCGCATCCTGATTATGCAGACCGCATTCTTACATTTCCAGAAAACCACCAAAGTTATCACCATGCAGGGTTACGCTCACGCCAGGGAACTGCTGATGATCCAGAACGCCGTCACCTGGCATTCAAAAGAACTCCCGGTCAAGTGGCCTCACGAAATTCACCACTCCACGCACGGCGACAAACGCCGCTGACCAGTTTCCAGCAACTTGGCACACGTACCCCCATTTTGGACACCATTTTGAACTCCTCATTTTGAACCCCTCATTTTGGACCTCCATTTTGGACACAGACCAAGCCCGTCCGAGACGGACGGCGCTACAACAAAACCCCATTTTGGACACATGGTCTCCTCATTTTGTACAGTACCTAACCACAAGACACAGGGGCACAGAGAAATCCGGACTCCGAGACTTTGGAGTCTCGTTGAACATAACTGCTATCAGTTTTTCAAACAACTCCGAGACTTTAGAACCCTGTTGAACATAACGGTTATCAGTTTTTCAAACAACTCCGAGACTTTGGAGTCTCGTTGAACATAACGGCTATCAGTTTTTCAAACAACTCCGAGACTTTGGAGTCTCGTTGAACATAACGGTTATTCGTTTCCTCTACCATTTTGGACATCTGTTCCGGTAGCGTGCCCTCTCTCCGAGAAGGAGGATTTAAAACCCCGTCCGAGACGGACGGCACTACATTTTGGACATCCGATAACCTCATTTTGGACACCCGACTCCGAGACTTTGGAGTCTCGTTGAACATAATGTTTTTGCTTCCCTGCTTTTTCAAACTTTAGAACTCCCCATCAACTCCGAGACTTTAGAACCCTGTTGAACACAATATCTATCAG
>CAIKZE010000283.1 GCA_903831825.1 uncultured Lentisphaeria bacterium
CTGCGGCTTGCCGGTGAAAAAGTCAATACTTTCATCGCCGGATTCCAGTTCTCCAAAGGCTGTGCGGTTGATGGCATTGAATTTGCCGCCTTCAACAGAGCCAACTGAAGAACCGAGCATATCCTCGAACAATACCTTACTTGAATCTTTACCAAACGCCAGAATCGGATTTCCGCCGGTGATTGCGGATTCGTTCACGAAATTGGTACTGTCGCGCTTAATCAACGCCAGACCGTCCCAGGTAAAATCTTCGCGTCTCTGCGTCTTTGCGTTAAATGAACTGGCTATCTCTGCCTGTCCCATACAAATTTTCAAACAACTCAGCGTTTAAAATCAGGGAACGCGTTGCCCCGTAAATTTCAGACAAATAACTCTAAAAACAAGAACTACTGCTTTTTTAGATATTACTTTATGATAGAATCAATTCTTTGATTTTCTTTTAAATCAGGGTCAAGTTTAACCATATGAACAAAAAAATCTTTTTCTTTTTCTTGTGACTTAAAGCTACCGTCTGAGTTTATGCCAATAGATTCTAGCAACGTTTCAGTTCCAACACGTATTCCTGTAATATAAATTCGTAAATTTGCGAGATGCACCGGAAATATGTAAAGTTTTCCTTTGCTAGGCTCAATAAGTGTATCGAAATTTGCTGTCAGAATCATTGCACTCATTGTTACATAATTATTATGTTCAAAACCTTTCTGCGAGGGAAGTACATTGTAAGTATGCGAATTATGCAAAATATCATCAAAAATATGGTGATTTAAGCGTATTAACTCTCCAATAAAAGAATATTTTACGTTATTTTTATCAATATTGTACTTAACAAAGAAAATAGTATCATTGTCCTCTGCGCAAAAATTTGACATTTCACTTCTCGTGATTGGGCGATTTTCATTAATTCTACACAAAAAAGTATTTATGTGAGAATGCACTGTATTTTCTGATTGAATAATAGATCTTTTACTGCCTGTTTCCCATTTAATGATATGAAACAGAAAAAAGACGACAACAATAATTATTACTAATAATGTATAATATAATACTTTATGAGTTAACATGTCAATATTCTCCTAAACATATTGAATATTTTCTCTAATATCTTAATTACATAAGTCATTAAGAAACTGGAACAAAGCTATTCTTTTATCGTTGTCACCCATTGTCCGGAAAACCAACTCTCTGGGTGAGTTGCTACTGTTTGCCAAGAAAGTGGTCCTATGGGCACAAGTAACCCAGTAAAACCTGTTGCAGTAGCTCCATTTGAAAAACTTTGTAAATAATCTGAAAGATATGAACCTTGTCCGCATGCATTGAGCTGTATATTTACGTTATCTGCAAATGACGCATGCGCCGCCTCGCCGAACCCTTGGGATGTTATTCCGAAGTCTTTTGCACTTATTCCTTCTCCTGTTTCATTGTTTATAACAAGAACTCCGCCGGCACCGCCATGTCCAGTATATGTAAAATTTGTTATTTTGTCGTCTCCTAAATTCGAAGCAATCGTCACAAAATTAGTTGCCTCTTGCACAGAAGTTACATATCCTCCAGCGGTAAATCCACTTTGAGTAGTAACGCTTATATAGGCAGATGAACCAGACTCAAAAAGACCATAGGGGTCAACATGAAAAAACATCATGTTGTTACAATACGCTAAATTGTTCCAGCCGTCCGGGTAACCGATAGGGTCTTGTGTCTGCCATTTGCCTTGCTCGGCACGATAGCTGCGGAACAGGAACGCATAGCCTAAACCTTCAACCTGTGGTTTCCCGGTGAAGAAATTTAACTCACTATCAGAATTGCTTTCACCAAATGCTGAACGGTTAATTGCATTAAATTTACCGCCTTCAATTGAACCAATAGATGAACCTAGAATATCCTCAAACAGCACTTTTGAGTTATCCTTGCCGAACGCTAAAATAGGATTTCCACCGGTGACTGCGGGCTCATTCACAAAGTTCGTGGAATCACGCTTAATCAACGCCAGACCGTCCCATGTGAAGTTTTCACTTTTCCCTGTTGTATCAGTACGAGAAGACAACTGATTGTCTATCCCATACTCAAAACTTGCTGACAACTTGCCACTCTCAGAGATATTAACCACTTTATCCAGCCAACCATAGGCGTAAGATTTGTCGCCTTCCTTGGTCAAACGCCCTGCGGCGTCATAGTCGTAGCTGGTGACTTTACCGGTAGCATCAGTGCTGCTGACAAGCTGATTCGCCTTGTCATACTTGAACGTCGTTACCTTGCCGTCAATCGTTTTGGATAAAATATTCCCTGCGGCATCATACTCATACTGTTCAACGGCTTTGCCGGAACCATCAACTACCGCCAGCAACTGGCCTTTCAGATCGTATTTGTAATCCTGCTTATTGCCGCTAACATCGCGGGCGGTAATCTGGCCGTCCCATACAAATTTTCAAACAACTCAGCGTTTAAAATCCGAGGACGCTTTGCCCCGTAAATTTATTCATGCTTAAAACCATAAAAAAGCCTTAAAAAATAGCTTTAAGCATGGTTTCTAACGGCTTTCATATCGACGTTATATTCAAAAATATATCGAACATGGGGTACGACCACGCACAGCTCTCACCCCGCACAGCTCTCCGCTCGACCCGCTCGAAGAATTTACTTTACTTCTTCCAGTCCAGTTATCTTTTTAGAAGTAATTTTGTGGCCTATGACTGTCAAATCCAAACCGCTCATAATCGTATCAACGGATATTAGCCAGTCTTTGGCCTTATATTTTTTGCCTTCAATTGATTTCTCGTAAACTACGCCAACATTTTCAACAGTTACTTCTGTTTTTGCCGCACAATTATAAGTCCGGTTATTTTTGTCACATCTAATGTCAAAAGTACATGTGGTCATAGAACCATTCCCCCAATACCAGGCTGGCGTCTCAATACCATCAACAATAATATCGATTGTATGTTTCATATTACCACTGGAGCAAGGAGCATAGCCATCTCCTAAACAATTGGCATATTCTTGTTTTACATCAAAATTTTGCGTAATAGAATAATCGTTTTTATCGTTTGCAACTTTCGCTTCTGTAATACCGCCATTAGTCTGGAGCTTGAAATTCTCGTTTTTCTTTTCTACCGAGTTACAAGGAAAGAACTCTATTGAAGTTTTCGCTTCTATAGTAACAGAAAGCGGCATTGTCGTATGGAAAGTTTCTACCTTCGTAATGTCACCGTTTTTTGCAGTAATGGTATAAGTAACATACACCTCGACTATGATAGTTTTAGTATGGCGAGTCATATCAGTAGTTATTACAGGCTCTCCAACCGTTACCCCGGATATCCCGCTTATTGTAATTGTAGAACCACTTGGAAATGCATAGCCTCCCACATAACAAGAGATTGTTGTTATATCACTAATTGTCCCAGATATATTTGCACTAACGTTAGTGATAGCCGGGTTATTATAGTCATCATTACAACTGCCCGTCGTCATGATGTAAAAATTAACCCCACCCAGCAATATGGTGGCCTTTTTTTGCGCAATAATACCACCGGATTTTTTAATTTTCACAATTTCATTATTTTCAATATTGCTTTTACATGCCAAAGGCGCATTTTCAACTGTCTTGCAGGACGAAAATGCTAAAAGCAAACATAACAATAATATACCTGATATAATATTTTTCATAATAACTTACTCCCTTATTTGAGTAGAAAGTGTTAGTGTAGTATGATAAGTCGCCGCCGTAGTGTCACTACCGTTCTTAGCTGTAATGGTATAACTAATATACACACTAACTGTGATAGTTTTAGTGAGATAAGCATCCATAGTTATTGAAGGTGTTCCCTCTATTACACCGGAGACCCCGCTTATTGTAACTGTAGTACCTGCTGGAAACATCACCCCTGCCAATTCAAAAGAACCCGTTGTTGTAGCGCTAACTGTTCCATAGATACTTGCGCTGACGTTAGTGAAAGCCGGGTTATTATAACTATCATTGAAAACACCTGCTGGCTTGACAGCAAAAGTAACCCCACCTATCATCTCTACGTTTTCAGGAGTTCCTTCTTTGTTGCTGGTCCCCATCCAGTCTATACTACTTGTTACCCAGTTATTACAATACGCTAGGTTATTCCAGCCATCCGGGAATCCTATCGGATCGGCAGTTTGCCACTTGCCTTGATCGGCGCGATAGTTACGAAATAGAAACGCATAGCCCAG
>CAIKZE010000284.1 GCA_903831825.1 uncultured Lentisphaeria bacterium
CCGGACATTTTGGGCACCAGAGTTGCAGAATATTTCCGAGAATTTTGAGCCCTCTTCTGCACAACGGTTTTCAGTTTTATAAAAATTCCGGACATTTTGGACACCAGGATTGCAGAACATTTCCGAGACTTTGGAGCCCTCTTCTGCACAACGGTTTTCAGTTTTATAAACATTCCGGACATTTTGGACATCCGCTGTGCAAAAAGGTTTTTAATGATTCCGAACATTTTGGACACACCCATGAGCAAAATGGCAATCACAACATCTTTACTGATTAGAGAATATGGTTGTATTTCAGATGTTCTCATTTTCATAATAGTTAAGTTTAGCCTTTATTAAAATTATTTATTACTGTTTGTTATAAAAATAACAGGTTTCTACTATATAGACATTTTTGTCAATAAAATATGGAGCAATGAATGCATAAAGCATTAAAAACAAATATATTATGACAATATTTTAAGATAATATCTATACTTGCAAATTGCACTTATTTGCTCAAAAAAATTACTTTGACAATAATTGTTCATTAACTAAATAAATCTTAACTCTGTCATAAGAAATACGCTAGCTATATATAGTTAATTTCAGTTGTGGATTGATTCTTGTTGAAAAAACTGCCTTAAATGCTATTTTGTTATTGTTTTTGATAAAAAAAACAGGTTTGTACCAAATTGAACGACTCTGTTTTGTTATGATTTATCGTTCGATGCAGGATTTACTGAAAATACTAGCATTAAAAAATCAAACTCAGATAAAGAAAAAGGTGATAATGCCAACCATAAACGATACCCGCCTATACTCAGCGCAGTGCAATCTTGAACCTGTAATAGAATTACATGCTAACGAGTGGTTCACCGTAAAAAATCGAGGGGGATATTTTACTACAGAATATTCTCATTTGCAAGTAATCGTTTTACCTATAGTTCAGAGTATGGGTGTCGTTATGGTAAGACCTATAAGGCCAATCATCGCTGATTGTCCTTTAGAGTTACCTGCTGGAGGAGTCAATATCAATGAAACTCCTGTGGATGCCGCAAGAAGAGAACTCAGCGAGGAAACTGGTATATTTGTCGACGACATAACAAGATTTGAACCACTCACTCCTATCTCAAATTCACCGAACAGGGATCCCAAATTATTGCATATATTCCAAGTGGAAATTACATCGGAAGAATTTTTACGTCGAGGGAAGTGGGATAAGGAAATTGCAGGAGTAGAATGTTTTTCATTACATGAACTTAAAAGTTTGATAACTTCCGGAGACATATATGTTAGTGTTCCGGTTGCCATAATAGGGAGATATTTACTTTCAACTCAAGTAGTTTAATGTAATACTCCTACTAGATAACTCGAAACTATAAAAAGTGAGTCCGTTTATGCCTGATATAATCAAGTTCTTGAAAAACAAATCCATGGAACTATACAAGGAAACTCTCCTTCTTCATAAAAGGGCGCCGTCCACACGTATTGCATCTGCATTATCAACAATTGACTTATTTTCGGTTCTTGCATATGGGGGCTTTTTTGATATAACTAACAAAAAAGACAGATTCATAATCAGCAAAGCTCACGGATGTTTTTCACTATATCCTATTCTCGCTGAGAAAGGAATTATTAGCAAAAATGATCTTGAACAAATTGGCAGGGAAGGAGCTTTGCTTGGAACAATTCCTGACTGCAATGTGCCGGGCATCATTAACAATGGAGGGGCTCTTGCTAATGGGCTAGGAATTGCTTGTGGAATGGCGTTGGCTATGAAACTCAAAGGGAAGCCTGATAATATCTGCGTGTTCCAGGGAGATGGGGAATGTAACGAAGGCTCTGTATGGGAAGCTGTGATTTTTGCAGCGTTTCATAAATTGGATAATCTGTTGCTTATAATTGATGATAACAAAATGTCTATGCTTGGTAGGCAAAAAGAAATACTTGGCTTAGATCCGCTGTCCGAGAAATTTCGTGTGTTTGGATGGAATTCTTATGATGTTGACGGTCATAATGTCAATGAGTTATACCCGATGTTAGAAAAGATTGTTCAGGAACGATTAAACAAGCCAAAAGTGCTAGTTGCTAGCACAGTTAAGGGCAAGAGGATTAGTTCACTCGAAAATAACTGTTTATGTCACATAATTTCAATGTCATCGGAAGAAATTGACAACGCATTGGCAGAGATTGGAGATTCTTTATGAAGTATATGCGCGATAGTTTTTTAGAAAGTGTCTATCAGCAAATGAGTTATAATGGTAAGATTTTTGTTTTATCTGCTGATGTTGGAGCCCCGGCATTGGATAAGATACGAAAAGATTATCCATCAAGATTTATTAATACTGGCATAGCCGAACAAAATACCATAAACGTGGCCACAGGGCTGGCGATGGAAGGCTATCAGGTCTATGTTTACGGAATTGCCGCATTTTTTCTGAGGGCAGCAGATCAAATACGCAATTCCTTATTGTTATATCATCAATATTCTCCATTAAATATCAACATTCTTTCAACCGGGAAAGGAATAAGCTATGAGACAGCAGGGCCTACCCATCACTGCCTAGAGGATCTCCCTGTTTTTAGTGCTTTTCCTGGTTTTGAGATATATGTGCCGTCAGATGCTACAATGGCTAGAGCGATGGCTGCTCAGCTCATTCAAAATGGGGTAAGGTATTTTTGTTGTGATGGGAAAAAAGTTGCTTTAATTTATAATGATGACTTCTGTTTTGATTTATCCGATGGTTATATTACCCGAAATTCGGGAGAAAAATCTTGTATAGTCACAATGGGGGGGATGCTTAGCTTTGCTGAAGAAATATTAAAAGTTATGCGTTCAAAAGGCATTGAAATCGGATTGATAGATTTATTTACTCCAACCGAATTTGACAAAGATAAGTTGTTGAGCATTTTAAACAATTACAGTAAGGTTATTACCCTAGAGGAGGGTTATCGAGAGGAAGGCGTTTTATCTGTCCAAATTCAAAAGTTGATTACCGGAACTTGTATTAAACTGCATAAATTTGGCTTTGATAGAAAATATATATTTGAACCTGGTCCGCGAGAAATGCATTATAAGAATGCGGGAATAACCATCAATAACATTGTTAATGTTCTATAAATTTATTACAAAGGGTAGCGTTTCCTGTAAATAAGTTATATGTTGCGATGAAAATCAAAGGATCTTTTCAAAAATGGAAAATAAAAACTCAACAGAGACATGTTCACGCATCCGAAGAATGATTATGGATACAATCGTTGCTGCAGGTAAAGGGCATATCGGCGGATCATTGTCAGCAGTTGAAATATTGGTAGCGCTATATCATGGTGGTATCGTGCATATTGATGCAAAAAAACCGCAGTATCCATTGCGTGACCGGTTTATTATGAGCAAAGGCCACGCATGTGAAGTTTTATATGCAGTCCTTGCGGATTACGGATTCTTTTCAGTAGCAGAGCTTCTACACCTTGGACGAGATGGTAGCATGCTAGGCGGACATCCTGATCGCCATATTCCGGGAGTTGAGGCAGATACTGGTTCTTTGGGTAATGGATTAGGTATCGGTGCAGGGCTTGCATTTGCAGCGAAACTTGATCGGAACACATGGCGTACGTTTGTACTGTTGGGGGATGGTGAATGTTATGAGGGATCGGTATGGGAGGCTATGATGTTTGCCGCACACCACTCATTGTATAATTTAGTAGTAATCATTGATCGTAACCAGCTATGTGTGCTTGACCGAACCGAGGATTGCAATCGTCTTGATCCGTTGGATGATAAATTACGGGCATTCGGATGGGACGTAGTTACTGTAAACGGACACAATATAGCAGAACTATCTCAAGCGTTATCTTCAGCACGTTCTCGGTCAAGTGGTAAACCATTTGCGGTTATCGCAAATACTGTAAAAGGTAAAGGCATTTCATTTATGGAAAACGATGTGCGTTGGCACCACGGTGTCCCCAAGGGCGAATTGCTTGAAAAAGCATACTGTGAGTTAGATTACAGAGGTGTGTTATGAACGATATGCGAGATGTATTTTTTGATGAAATATTAAACATCATGCGCTCCGATGAACATGTTATTTTCCTATTTGCCGACATGGGAGCCATGGGACTTGGACAGATACGAAAAGAATTCCCTTTGCGCTGCGTCAATGTTGGCATTGCCGAGCAGAATATGGCAAACGTAGCAGCAGGAATTGCACTTGCCGGGAAAAAAGTAATTATATACAGCATTGCAGCTTTTGCTACACTACGATGTTACGAGCAAATAAAAATTTCAATCTGCGGAATGGGATTACCGGTAGCCATAGTAGGCATGGGGCCTGGGATATCGTATGCGGCCGACGGGCCCACACATCATGCCACATGTGATGTTGCATCTCTGGGCGCGTTATCTGGGATGAGCATCTTGTCACCATGTGATGAGTCCAGCGTGCGTGCGGCAATCAGAGAAGCTTACGCATCAACAGGTCCGGTCTATGTGAGACTTGACAAAGGTGCATATCCAGCATTGTATTCATGTAACACTCTGGCGTCTATGACACAGATATGTACAGGCACACAGGCCCTTATTGTTGCCAGCGGCGTATTGACGCATGAAGCTCTGAGGGCAGCAAAACATCTTGAGCAAAACGGTATTTCCGTAGGAGTTGTTGATGTGTTTCGCATCAAACCATTTGACTATGTCGCACTTAAGAATATGTCCACAGGAGTGAAGCTGATTGTGAGCATTGAAGAACATGTTGCTTGGGGCGGTATGTCGGTACAAGTGGCGCAGGCACTTAAAAATACGGGCATTTACCATGAAGCAATGACTCTATGTGAGGAACAACCAATAGGCTATGGAGACCGTGCTTGGTATTGGCGTAGATATGAAATCGATGCGGCGGCGATCACAAAGCGAATATTAAGCCTGATCAGTGGGTAATAAAGTATCAAAAGGAGTTACTTATGAAAGAAGAAAAAATTATTAGAAGTACGCATGCTGCTGCTAAGCAGTTATCAGAGCGTCAGAAGTTTCAAGAGCTATTTAAAAATAGTCCGATTCCAGATAATGAAATATTGTCGAATATCGGGTTATATATGCGTCGTCAAGTCATTGCGCGATTACTTTATATGGATGAGTTATATCGACGTATTCAGACGGTGCCTGGCATAATCATGGAATGCGGAGTGCGATGGGGGCAAAATATGTCATTTTTTATTTCATTGCGTGGAATATACGAACCGTTTAATCAGGGAAGATTAATCGTTGGACTTGATACATTCGAGGGGTTTGTTTCGATTCATGAAAAAGATGGTTCAGCGGCGATTGCTCAAAATGGAGCGTTTGGCGTAACGGAGGATTATGAAAAACATTTGAAAGATATTCTGGCGTATCATGAATCTGAAGCTCCGATGAATCACATAAAAAAATATGAATTAGTTAAAGGTGATGCATGCAAAACTATTTCCGAATATTTAAAAAATCGTCCAGAAACAATAATAGCTCTGGCGTATCTCGACTTTGACATTTATGCGCCAACCCACGCATGCCTTAAAGCACTAAGACCATACTTGACAAAAGGAAGCGTACTCGCATTTGATGAGTTACATATGCGAGAATTTCCAGGAGAAACGATTGCACTTCAGGAAGTATTGGGTTTGTCTAATTGTCGATTGGTGCGTAGTCCTTATGCCGCAGGACACCAAGCATATATGGTCATTGAGTGATACAAATGGCATGCATAATACGTATAATCTTTTGTAGTGGAGTAAATAATGTTACAAGAAACAGTAATTAATAGTTTTCTCGGAAAAAATGTGCTTATTACGGGCGGAACTGGTCTCATCGGCCGTTGTGTAGTCAATATGCTGTGTGATGCGGGCGCACATGTTAGAATTGTATCACTTGATAAGATTAATGTGGATGTACGAGCTGAGCATCTACTGGGAGATCTTACGGAATTTTCGTTTTGTCGTGAAATCACCAAAGACATGGACTTTGTATTCCACATGGCTGGCATCAAAGGCTCTATCGAAGTCACTAAATCAAAGCCAGCCAGCTTTTTTGTTCCGCTTTTGATGTTCAACACAAATATGCTTGAAGCATGCCGTGTGAACAAAGTGCAGAAAGTGGTTTATACCAGTTCCATAGGAGCGTACGCCAATGCCGAGATATTTGTCGAAGGACAAAACGAAGAAGGTACACCGATGGATATGTTCCCCGGCTGGGCAAAACGCATGGCTGAAATGCAAGTTCAGGCATATAAAGTTCAGTACGGGATGGAAAATATCGCGATTGTACGACCGTGCAATGTGTATGGGCCTGGAGATAATTTCGACCCGAAAAATGCCATGGTCATACCTACACTTATGTGGCGAATCTACAACAAAGAAAACCCTGTAGTGGTATGGGGCGATGGTAGTGCGGTACGTGATTTTGCCTATAGCCGTGATGTGGCTGAAGGCGTAATTTTGGCATTATATTATGGAACGCGCGGAACCTATATCAATCTTGGAAGCGGTCATGGCGTAAGCATAAAAGAACTCGTTGAAACGCTGCACTCGTTTATAAATTTTAACTATATGTTCGATACGTCAAAGCCATCCGGGTTTCCTAAACGCATAATGGATATATCACGCGCACGCGACTGGATCGGATACGAGCCGACAACATCATTAAGTGAAGGTCTTAATGAAACTTGGTCATGGTTTATAAAAAATCAGGACGAATACTTGCAGAAAAAAAACTATTTTACGGACGAAAAATAAAATGAACCTAATTGTTGAAGCGACAAATCTCAAAGGGGTAAAGCTGATCAAGCCTTATGTATTCGAAGATTTCAGAGGTGAATATGTGGAAATGTGGAACGAGCAGTTATACCGCGAAAACGGCATCGACATAAAGTTCGTTCAGGACGATATTTCGACATCATCACTGCATGTGCTGCGCGGCATTCACGGCGACGCCGAGACCTGGAAGCTGGTTTCCTGCCTTCACGGTAAATTTTATTTGGTCGTCGTCAACTGCGATAAAGCGTCTCCGGACTTCAGCAAATGGCAGGGATTTACGCTTTCCGAGAAAAACCGTGCTCAAGTTCTGATTCCGCCTAAACACGGCAACGGGCATGTCGTGCTGAGTGAAAGCGCCATCTTCCATTACAAACAAACCACCTATTATAATCCGCAAGGACAATTCACCTATAAATGGAACGACCCCGAATTAGATATCTGGTGGCCGATCAAAAATCCCATATTATCTATGAGAGATGAGTTTGGTTACATTGTTAAATAAAAGAAAAGGATTATTATGCTTAAAGGTAAGGTGCTAGTTACTGGCGGAGCAGGTTTTATCGGCTCTAATTTGGTCGAAAAGCTTACAAAACAAGGTATTAAGGTCAGAGCCACCCTCCATACTAAAAATGCTGTTATAGAAAATGACAACATTGAATACATCCATTGTGACCTGACCGATGCGAACGATTGTGCTAAAGCCTGCGATGGAGTCAGTTATGCGTTCCTCTGCGCGGCTAATACTTCGGGAGCCGCAGTGATGGAAAAAACTCCACTTGTACATCTTACACCCAATTTGATTATGAATGCCAGGATGCTTGAGGCTGCCTATGCGGCTAGAGTGAAAAAAGTATTATTTATAAGCACTAACACGGTTTATCCTGTTACCGACTATCCTGTTAAGGAAACAGATGTAGAGAACGAATTCTTTGAAAAGTATTTTATTGTGGCTTGGATGAAGCGTTTTAGTGAAATTATGTGCGAGATGTATTCTACTAAAATAAAAAAAAACATGCAGACTATAATTGTCCGTCCAGCCAATGTTTATGGTCCGCGTGACGATTTTGAATGGGAAACATCGCATGTTCTGCCTGCTTTAATTCGAAGAGTTGTTGAACGTCACAATCCAATAAAGGTATGGGGCGATGGTAAAGATATAAAAGACTTCATATATGTGGAAGATCTTGTAGAGGGACTTATTTCCGCAATGGAAAAGATTGATGGTTTTGATGTTGTTAATATTGCAAGTGGGCAAGGTTATTGCTTACAGGATTTATTGAAAAACATCATTAAACTGGATGGATTTGAAAACGCCCGGATTGAATTTGATACGACAAAACCAACTATGATCCCCAAACGGCTGATAAACCCTTCAAAAGCAAAAGAAATCCTTGGATTTGAATCGAAAACACCAATTGAAGAAGGGTTGCGCAAAACCATTGAATGGTATAGGAACACGTTATGATTATTACGCGTACCCCATTTCGAATTTCATTCTTCGGCGGCGGCACGGATTTTCCGGCATTCTACAGGGAACACGGCGGCTCAGTGCTCAGCACCACGATCAATAAGTACTGCTATATCATTTCCCGTAACATGCCGCCGTTTTTTGAATACAAATACCGTTTAAGATATTCACTACGCGAAGAAACCAACACCATTGACGAAATCAAACATCCGGTGGTAAGGGAGATATTGCGGAAATTCCAGTATCCGAAAGGCCTGGAAATGGTTCACACCAGCGATATCCCGGCAATGTCCGGCATTGGTTCAAGTTCCGCGTTTACGGTTGGATTTTTACATGGCATGTATGCTCTGCAAGGTAAAATTATTACCAAAAGACAGTTGGCGCAGGACGCCGTTGAAATAGAACAGGAAGTTTTAAAAGAAAACGTCGGTTCGCAAGATCAGGTTGCCACGGCTTTCGGCGGATTCAACCGGATTGATTTCAAACAGGACGGAACCTTTTACGTCTCGCCGATAACCATCCCTGCCGCCAGACTAAATGAACTGGAAGGCAGTTTAATGCTGTTTTTTACCGGCTTCACCCGCTTTTCCAGTGAAATTGCCGCGGACCATGTCAAAAATATCCCTGATAATGTCAAAAATCTGCAGGAAATGAAATCTCTGGTGGACGACGCCATTGACATCCTTAACGGCAATGCGCCGATGGCTGATTTCGGTAAACTTCTGCACGAAACATGGCTGCTCAAACGAAGCCTGAGTCTGTCCATTTCGACTTCATTCATTGACGACGCCTATAACCGTGCGGTGCAGGCGGGGGCTGAAGGCGGAAAAATTCTTGGCGCCGGCGGCGGCGGGTTCCTGCTGATGTATGTCGAACCGGAAAAACAGGCGGCAGTAAAAGCCGCGCTGAACGACTTGCTGCATGTACCGTTCAGTTTCGAACTGCTCGGCTCCCAAATCATCATGTACTCAACGATTGAATATTGAGTCAGGATTTACCCAACTATGAAATAAAGATACTGCGAGTATATTAGATAATCGTAATTTTTATAGTGAAAAACTGCGATGAAAAATAAAATAAAATTAGAAGATTTATCTAAGCATCTTTTCTGGGATGTGAATATCAATGAATTGGACCCGCAAAGAAATAGAAAACAGATCATTCACCGGGTACTGGATTATGGATCAATTGATGATTGGTATATTATACAGAATTATTACGGGATCAAGAAAATTGCGGCAGTTGCGTTAACCATCAAGGATCTGGATAGAAGATCTGCATCGTTTATTTCATTAATTTCAAAGATTCCTAAAGAAAAGTTTTTATGTTACAGTACGAAACAGTCAACACAGAAATACTGGAACTTTTAAGAAAACGCACAGTCCTGAATTACTAAGTAAAGGAAGAATACTTTGAATTTTTCTAATAAAATAACTGCGGCAATACTTGCCGGAGGCATGGGTACCAGGTTAAGCAGCGTTGTCTCCGACCGCCAGAAAGCGGTCGCGCTGGTCAACGGCAAACCGTTTCTCAGTTACCTGTTTCGCCAGCTTCTCCGGGCAGGCATTAAACATGCGGTACTCTGCACGGGCTATAAAGCGGAGATGGTTAAAGAAGAATTCGGCAGCGATTTTTCCGGGTTGAAACTAAGTTATTCAGCAGAAGAACAACCTTTAGGCACTGCCGGAGCGGTACGGCTGGCGCTGGACAAAGTCGGAACTGACTATCTGCTGGCAATGAACGGAGATTCCTATATTGACACCAGCTTTACGGCTTTTTTCTCCTGGTTTGAACAGAAAAAAATTGATGCCGGAATTATTTTAACCGAAGTGGATGACGCATCCCGTTACGGCAAAGTCGCTATTGACGACCATGAAAAAGTCATCCGTTTCGATGAGAAAAAAGAGCATGCCGGAAGCGGGTTGATTAATGCGGGAATATATCTTTTCAATAAAAAAATATTAGTCGATATTCCCGAAAACATGAAATATTCCATGGAGAGAAATGTGTTCCCTGAACTTGTCGCCGCCAACCGGTTGTTCGGGAAAAAATCAGACGGCAAATTTATCGATATCGGAACGCCGGAATCATATAAAATGGCCGAGCAATTCTTTCAGGATATGTAATTGAACGCTAGTAATATGATTTTTCAAGAAAAGAAGTGTATTTTAAGTTTTAAGTTTTAGGTTTTAAGTTTTAGGTTTTAAGTTTTAAGTTTTAATCAAAGATTCATAACTAACACATAACAAAGGATCAAGCGATATGTCTTATCAATCATTCGAAGACCTTGAAGTATGGAAAAGAGCATGCCAAATGGCTGTGACAGTTTATTCACTATTGAAAGATTGCAGAGATTTTTCTTTTAGAGATCAAATGCAGCGGGCAGTAATTTCAATTTCATCGAATATTGCGGAAGGAGCTGAGCGGAATTCTGTAAAAGAGTTCGTCCGCTTCATTCATATTGCAAAAGGGTCTGCTGCCGAATTACGAACTCAACTATATATTGCAGAAAAAGTTCGACTCATATCCTCCAGCGATTGCTTGCATCTTGTTGAAGAACTTAAGAAAATCTCTAAAATGCTTCATTCTCTAGCTGTTTCCATAAACCCTAAGGATTAATGTCAAGTTTCCGCCATAGTTTGGTTTTTAACACCTAAAACTTAACACCTAAAACTTAACACTTGCAATTATGTAATTATTGGAGCTTAATTAAATGAATAGTTCTGAACCGCAAAATGAAATTATCCTGTCAATATGCCTGATCGGCAGAAATGACGATTACGGCAAGGATTTTAAACGCCGCTTGCAGCAATCCTTGAATTTTCTCGCCTACAGCGCGGAAAAAGCCGGCGTTTTAGACAAAATTGAAGTTTTATTGACCGACTGGAACAGCGATTCCCCGCTGGCGGAAACCGTCACGTTTTCCCCTGCCGCCGCGTCCATGGTTAAATTTATAGAAGTGCCTCCGTCTGTCGCGAAAGAACATAATTACGGCAATACTCCATTCCATACGACGAAAGGGGTGAATGTCGGTTTGCGGCGCGCTTCCGGCAAATATGTCGGAATGATGCCCGGCGATATTCTTATTTCAGAATTTACGCTGGAACGTCTGATTAAATTGCTGACCGGCAAATTAAACGTTTCCTTCGAACCGTCCAAGACTTTACTTGGCATACCCCGCAAATTCATCCCTCATTACGGAGAAGAAAAAAGATTCTTCAAAAATAACTCCGATATCGAACGGATTCTGGTTTTAAATGATTTT
Source organism: uncultured Lentisphaeria bacterium (assembly GCA_903831825.1). Classification (GTDB taxonomy): domain Bacteria; phylum Verrucomicrobiota; class Lentisphaeria; order Victivallales; family Victivallaceae; genus CAIPAT01. The sequence continues at coordinate 11,496 of CAIKZE010000284.1, forward strand.
TATCTACGAGATGATCTCTGGCCGAAAGGCCTGATGGGTGGATACGGTATTATGATTATGTCGCGGGAACTCTGTTTCAACGTGAAAGGATTAAATGAGGATCTAGGCGGCTGGGGCGGTTCCGACGTCGAGTTGGCGCTGCGTTTAAGTTGCAGTAATCCGCTGGTTAATCTGTCCGGCTTTGGCATTATATGCTATGATTTTGAACCGGACAGAAAAATGGTCAGTGAAAAAAGTGTTCGAATAAGCGATTGGTCCAAACCGGTAGCCCATATTGAAAATAATATTGATTGGGGCTTGGGCAGTGAAACATTCAAAATTACACCTGCAAAAACCGGCAATGTTCCGGCCGAAGAAGAAGACAATTTAATTTTGACGGATCAGTTTCTGGACAAAAATTTCCGTTATAAGTTATTGCTGGAATCGCGTAAAATACATTGTTCCGACATGAGTTTTATCTCCCCGGAAGCAATAATTATGGCAAACATCACATCTCAGCTTTATCCGCAAAAAGTTCTTCATATCGGACAGAACGATATATCACAGGGGTTGGCGGTAAGTTTGTTCTCACCATTATCAGAATTATTTCTCATCAATACTGGAGAAAACAACTTATCAATTTTTGCTAAAACCGGATCCGCATTATGCTGCTCGAAACATGTTGGCAATGTCTGTTATTTCCCGTTTTCAATCGAAAAAGTCATTGCGGCAAATTTGGGACAGATTGATGCGGCAAATACAAAATTTGATTTAATTTCAATGAAACTTTCGAATATTGAAAGCGAATTTTGTCAAACCATAAACCAACTTTCCGGATTTGCTTCAGCACGATGCGCATGGCTGTTCAATTACCTGGAAAGAGAACAACAACTGGCCGAACTGCTGGATTGCATGAAAAAAGCATTTCCCGGGAAAAAACTCATACATTCAACCACATATAAATTAATTATATTGGCAGATTTTAATCGGGATGCGGCAAAAGACGAAGAACACGCCATTGCTCAGGCGTGGCAGCCCTTTACCGGCAATGTGTTCTCAAAATTATTTTGCACTCTGGAGTTAAACAAAGATAAAATCCTGAAAGCGCTCCTGGTTTTATTCCGGCAGAAACTTCTGGCCTGGCCGCGAACTATCCGGCTGATGCTGGCTAAATACTAAAAATAATTAACATAGCATTTAAACAATTGGCCGGCAGTTAACGACTGATGGATCGGTCACCAAAACATAACATAGGAGGAATGAGAAAATCATCTGTATTTTCTCACGGGATCAAGAATATGAAACCTAAATTATTATTGGTATCATTGCGTGATTCATATATGGACTCAGACCGGGTCATGCCGCCACTGGGCGTGATGGCGCTCCATTCTTATATGCTCTCCCGCGGCATCGAGTCTGCCATTGAAAACGATTTTGATTTTCATGATTTGTCCAAATACCGGGGATTCACTCACATCGGAATTTCGTGCATGACTCCCCAGAAAAGCCAGGCATATAAACTGTTACATGCCATCAAAAAATCCTATCCGGAGAAAATCATCATTATTGGCGGACCGCATGCTAATTTCTATCTGCAGGAATGTCTGGACGAAGCTTTTGATCATATCGTAGTCGGAGACGGCGAATTTGCACTGGAAAAAATACTCCGGGGGGAAACCTCGGAACGGGTAGTCAGAATTCCGGTTTCCGCCGAAGAAATGAATAATTTTCCGCTCCCTTATCGGGAACCGTCATTTTTGAATCAATATGAATTTCAAACCCAGGGCTTCAAAGCAACGACCATCCTCACCGCCAAGGGCTGTCCCATGAATTGTGCTTTCTGCGAACATGCGGGGACCAAAACCAAGCTTTATCACCCGGAAAATGTCGGGCAACAGATTGACCAGGCCCAGGCGGCCGGCTTTAATGCCATTATGTTCTTTGACGACATTTTCTGTCTTTCCAAACATCGGGTGGAGGAACTCAGCCGGGAAATCGTAAAACGGCGGATGCATTATCGCTGCTTTGCCCATGCCAAGACCATGACCAGGGAAATTGCCGAACTGCTCGCCGGTACCGGGTGTATCGAAATCGGGTTCGGCGCCGAATCCGGTTCACAGAAAATCCTCGATGCCGTCAATAAAAAGACCACGGTCCGCCAGAACATGGATCTGGTGGAAATCTGTAACGAACACCATATCAAGGTGAAAGCATTCCTGATGCTGGGCCTTCCCGGCGAAACTCGGGAAACGGTGGCGGAAACAGCGAAGTTTCTGGACTTCCTGATGTCCCGGACTTTTGTCAACTTCGCAGGCAAAATAATAACTAATGATTTCGACCTGGGCATATATTTCCCATATAAAGGAACTGCCATTCGCGATGCCATTGATAATTCCCGCGGGATTTACGATCTTTTTCTGGAGCATAATCCGGACCGGTATAAAGGAGTTTATAAAGGGAAACACGGTGTCGCCGAAGCTGCCGTCAGCACCTCCGCGCTTTCTTCAGAGGAGATCGTTTTATTGCGGGATAAACTATATCATCAGTTTAAAACCAAGTTGATTTCCTGACCGGGAAACACTATTCATAAACTTTTATCTTACGGATGTTCAATCATGGAAAACTTTCGCTTGACAACGCCTGTACTTTTTATAATTTTTAACCGGCCGGATACCACAGTCAGGGTCTTTGAGCAAATCAGAAAGGCCGCTCCGCCAAAGTTATATATCGCTGCCGACGGACCCCGTACCGGCATACCCGGCGAAGCCGAACGCTGCCGGGAAGCTCGGGAGATTATCAAAAAAATCGACTGGCCATGTGAAGTAAAAACCTTGTTTCGAGACGAAAATCTGGGATGCCGCCTTGGCGCAGCCGGTGCGGTGACTTGGTTTTTCTCTCAGGAACCGGAAGGTATTGTGCTGGAAGACGACTGCTTGCCGGAGCCAAGTTTCTTCCGATACTGCCAGGAAACCCTGATAAAATATCGCGATGACCGCAGGGTAATGATGATTACCGGCGACAATTTTAAATTCGGCAAAAAAATTGGTCATTACAGTTACTATTTTTCCCGCTATCCATCGTTGTGGGGATGGGCTTCGTGGCGGCGATCCTGGGATCTTTATGACATCAAAATGACACTCTGGCCGGAAATCCGGGACAACCGGACGTTGTTCGGAATTTTCGATGCCCCCTGCGAAGTACGGTTCTGGACAAAGCAGTGTCAACTGGTCTATGAAGGTAAAATTGACACTTGGGACTATCAATGGAATTTGGCAAACTTGTTGAATCACGGGATTACGGTAACTCCGAATGTCAACCTGATCTCAAACATCGGATTCGCCAATTACGCATCGCATACCCATGACGCCGCCGACAAACATGCGAACATGGCGACAGAGGCAATGGCATTTCCACTTTTCCACCCGCCATTTGTCGCCAGGAATGCCGTTGCTGACCGGGAAACTTTCCAAGCCAGTCATTATGTCCCGCTATTAAAACGGGTTTGTCGTAAAATTAAAACTCTCCTGAAGAAATAGGCAGTTCTATTCTGGCAAGGTCTAAATAAGGTATATTGCAGGAGTATTAAAATGAATTGCACAATCTGCGGAAGCAATTTAACGGAACCGGTATTTTCCGGTAGAATTCTGGCAAAATATGATGCTGACTACTTCTACTGTCGGGAATGCGGGCATTTTCAGACAGAGTCCCCTTTCTGGTTGAAAGAAGCCTATGAATCTGCATTGTCGTTGATTGATACCGGGATTATCAGCCGCAACACATCGTTGGCGGCAAAGACTGCGCCAATACTTTATTTTCTGTTCGGCAAATATCACACATATCTGGATTGGGGCGCCGGATGCGGACTTTTCGTCCGGCTGATGCGTGATATTGGTTTTGATTTTCGCTGGCGCGACCAATATGCTAAAAATCAGTTTGCCAGAGGCTTCGAATATAACCAGGAAAAGATTGAACTAATTACTTGTTTTGAAGTTTTCGAACATCTGCCGGATCCGCTCGTTCAAATTGACGAAATGTTGAAAATAGCCGATACGATCCTCTTCTCAACTGAATTATATTCAGAAAAAAATATTCCCGTAAAGCAGCAGGACTGGCATTATTTTGCGCCGAAACATGGTCAGCATATTTCATTCTTCTCCATCAGGACACTGGAATATATTGCGTCAAAGAAAAATTTGAATTTTGTATCCAATAATCGAAATTTACATCTTTTCTCCCGGAGACCGCTGAAGCATAAGATAATTCTCCGCTTTCTGCTTTCCGCGCACCGTTTGATCCTGATTCCAATAAATGAATATGTCTGCCGTAAAATGAAGTCTAAAACCTTCACCGATTCCGGACTTTCCGGGAAAAACACTGAAATAAACTAATGAAAATACTTTACGATCATCAAATTTTTTCTTCGCAGACGTTTGGCGGCGTATCCCGTTATCATTGTGCGCTGATTAAGGAATTTGCCCGTAATCATTTACTTGATTGGGAGTTGCCTCTTTATTTCTCGAACAACGAGTATTTAGCTAAACTTTTTAATGTCACAAAATTTTTCCCTGACTGTCAATTCCGCGGGAAAAATTGGATTCTTGAACGGCTTAATCGTCAAAAAGTAATATCCGTGCTAAAACGCGGAGATTTTGAGGTTTTTCATCCGACGTTTTACCTGTCATATTTCTTGCCATACTTGAACCGTCCACTGGTAATAACCGTACACGATATGATTCATGATTTACATCCAGAATTACCCGCGCACCAGTGGGAGGTACGGGAAAAAGGTAAACTAATCAAAGCTGCCAATCAGATAATTGTACCCTCAATCGCCACGGCAAATGATCTGATGCGCATTGCGGATATATCCAGTGCTAAAATTAGTGTAATTCCTCATGGCGCGCCTGACAGCTTATCTTACTCGTCCAGACAGTTGAATTACTGCGAAAATGAATTTCTTTTTGTAGGGGCTCGCAGCTATTATAAAAATTTTGATGTCGTTTTGCGTGCTCTAAAGTCGGCCGCTAATGTTAAACTCAGGTGTATTGGCGGTAATTTTACGGCTGAAGAAATGCGGCGAATTGATGAACTGGGACTAAATGAACGAGTGCGACAAGAGACAGTTCATTCGGATAACCAACTTGCCAGTATTTATGCCCAGTCGGCAGGGTTGATATTTCCCTCTTTATGTGAGGGGTTCGGTCTGCCAATTTTAGAGGCCTTTAGTGCTTCCTGTCCAGTCGTCCTGTCAGATATTCCAGTTTTTCGTGAAATCGCTGGAAACAGTGCCGTTTATTTTGATCCTCACGATGAAGCTGATTTAAGCAAAAAACTCTCAGAAGTAAAATTACGCCGCCAGGAATTAATTACTAATGGGGCTGAACGAGTTAAAAATTTTACTTGGGAAAAGTGTGCCGCTTTAACATTGAAAGTATACCAGGAAGCAATCAGATGAAGATATTTGATAAAATTCTTTTGCACGAGGTTTTTGCTGATCAGCCGCCGGTATTGCTGGATATCGGATCGTCAACCCATCTATGCGAACGCTGGAATCAACTGGCAAAATATTCAATCTGTATCGCCTTTGATCCGGATGCCAGGCAGATGGATTATATCTCTGCAATGGCAGGGAACTATCGCAAATTGCATGTAATACCAGCGATTGTTCACCCTGAACTGGATGGCGAATGTGATTTTTATCTGGCATCTTCGCCGGAGTGTTCAAGTATGCTTGAATTGCGTAGCCAAGAAGTCAAAAAATGGCATTTTCAGTATTTTTTCCAGCTTGAGAAAAAGGTGAAATTACCTTGCGTTACACTTTCTGGAATACTGTCTGACCTAAAGTTAAACTATGTTGATTGTTTTAAGGCTGACACTCAAGGCACCGATCTGAGAATCTTAAATAGTCTGGGCGAAAATAGAATAGCAAGAATACTGTCTTTGGAGTTAGAGCCTGGACCATCGGCGGCATATGTCAATGATGATACTTTGGGTAGTGTGATAAGTGACATGGAACAGCGTCATAATTTTCGCATGATTGCCTGTCGCCCTTTGGGGAGCCAATATTTTCCTCTGGAATTGGAGGAGAAATACCTGTCAAAACTTCAGAGGAGATTGATTCCAACTGTATTACGCGAATCTCCATTGTGGTTTGAATTAAGTTATCTGAACAATTTTAATAAGGGCGGCCTGGGCAAACGGGAATATTTGTTAGGGTGGGTACTGGCAATGATTGAAACTGAATATGGATGGGCAAGTGAATTAGCTGAAATGGGTAAAGCAAAGTTTAATGACCAGATTTTTGAGGAAATGCAGCACGCCACGCTTAAAGCTATTCCTTGGATTCGGCCAACCTTAATGAAAATTATTCGCAAAATCAGTTTGATGTCACGATTCAAAGACGCATAACTCCCGAATTCATCTTCTCGATGCATTATTGTGAATTCACATTATTAATGATTTATGCTTCAATGCCGGAAAAAACGCATAAACATAGATTTGACCGTCACGCTGAATAGCGGGGAACATCTTGAAGTCTACAGGAGAATATCCCCTGTCTAATCGGCCGGACGAATAAAAAATAAGAATTATGTGTCCGGCTGCTTGATTTAAATTGTGAACAGATTAAGATTAAAGTAATTAGGAAGATTGAATCAGAATGAACGGAAACTCAACAACTTCAAGTCAAAAATGAAAATAATATTTGATACTTATATTGACAATACCTTTGATGGCCGGTGCCAGTCTGAGTGGCGCAAACAGGCCTTGGTTTACAATTATCAGAGTGAATTCCCGTCTGACCGTCAAGCCCGGCTTTTGGATGTGGGCATCGGACGAGGCGAGATGCTGTCGCTTTGGCAAAAATTGGGTTACACTTCCGGCTATGGCGTGGATATCTCTCCGTCGACGGTGGAATTTTGTCAAAACTTAGGTTTGGCTTGTGAATTGATTGAGGATACGGTCAAATTCCTGCAAGACAAAGTCGGCGCATATCGCTTGATTACATTGATTGATGTGCTCGAACATATTCCCAAAGAAAATCTTCCGGGGTTTTTAACGGCTTTGCACAATGCGCTGGATGACGAGGGGAAACTGATCATTCAAGTACCCAATATGCAAGCCCCGGAGAGTTATCTGCATCGCTACAACGACCTTACTCATGAAGTCGGTTTTTGCGAACATTCATTCCAGCAAATACTGCTGGCGACAGATTTTGAAATAATCGAATTCAAAGGTTTTGAAGAATATTTCGGACACACCCCGCAACGCATTCTGCGGCGGATTGTCAGAGGCGCCTACCTGCTGTGTGTGCGGCTGTTGCGCAATATTAACGGAAACTTGAATCCCCGTATTCTTCACCCTGTTTTGATTGTCATTGTGCGTAAAAGGCGGGAAAAACCCTGCTGAGTCGCGCCGCCGGGATTAATTTTCTCAATGCATTTCTATGAGTTGGGAATGATTTATCGGAAAATCATACCGTTGCAAGAGCTGAATTTATGAACAAAAAGTTGAAAATATCTATTGTCACCGTTACGCTGAATAGCGGGGAGCATCTTGAAGAGACTATCAGGAGTGTGCTTTCGCAGAATTACAAGAATTTCGAGTATATCATCATTGACGGCGGTTCGACCGATAATACCCTGGATATCATCAGAAAATACGAAAAGCATCTGGCATACTGGGTCAGCGAACCTGACCGCGGCATGTATGACGCCATGAACAAAGGTATTGCCCATGTCTCCGGCGATATCGTCGGCATCATCAATTCCGACGACTACTATTTCCCGGAAGCGTTCAAAAAAGTTGCGGAGGCGTTCGTTGATGAAAGCCTCGACCAGTATATTTTCTGGGGAGATATTATGCAGGGAGACAGCCTGACGCTCGGCTGGCGCCCGTGGAATATCAAGCGCGGCGCATTTGCGCCGCATCCCTCCATGTTCTGCCCCAAACGTATTTACGACCGCATCGGAACCTACTCCACTGAGTACAAATTGCTGGGCGATTACGACTTCATGTACCGCGCCATTCACAAATACGGCATAAAACCGCTTTATCTGCATAAACCGATTGCATTTTTCCGCCCCGGCGGACTGGCGTCGCAAAATATCTTGAATTCGCTCAAGGACGAACTGCATGTAAAACTGAAGTACGGCCAGCCGTTCAGCATCGCATATCCGCTGTTCCTGCTTAAAATTATCAAAAACTGCCCGAATATAATCAGAAACTGGAAATTGAAGGCGGACTTTACCGCAAGACAGATGAAAGAAAGGCTTAAATGAATACCTTTATCCAATTTCAACGAGGACTGCGGGAATTGCCGCTGGCAACATCCTGGATGCTTAATGATATTGCCGAAATGAAAGGCCGCCAGCAGCTTTTTACTCAGCAGTCTCCGCAAAAACTTAAAGTCCTTCGGGAACATGCGATTATTGAGAGTGCGGTTTCCTCCAACCGTATCGAAGGCGTACAGATCGACGATAAACGTGTCGGTACCGTGATTTTTGGCTGTAATAACCTCAAAGACCGCAACGAGGAAGAGATCCATGGTTATCGGCAGGCGCTCGATTTAATTCACGCTTGTTCTTGTAAGATGACCTTGAGCGAAGCGTTGATACTGGAGCTTCACCGGCTGTCGCGCGGAGATATCTGGGACTCAGGCAAATTGAAGGACAAAGATGGTGATATCATTGAAACCTATGCAGATGGTCGTCAGCGACTCCGTTTTCGCACCGTATCCGCGGCCGATACCCCGGCAAGCCTCGCCCGATTGCTTTCTCTTTACCATGAACTGACCAGCGAACAGCGCGTTCCTCCGTTAATTGCGCTGGCGGCTTTTAACCTGGATTTCCTCTGTATCCACCCGTTCAGGGACGGTAACGGCAGAGTATCGCGCCTGCTGCTGCTGGAACTTTATCATCACGGATTTGAGGCCGGACGCTATATCAGCCTTGAAAAGACGATTGAAGATACTAAGGCGCAATACTACGAAACGCTGGAATTGTCATCCCGAAACTGGCATGAACAAAAACACGATCCTTGGCATTATATCAATTACCTGCTGTTCGTGATCAAAAACGTCTATAAGGAATTTGAAGCCAGGGTAGAGGGGATGCGTTCGCCCAAAGGTGCCAAAACCGAACTGATTCTCAGCGTGATCAATGCTATGCCCGGCAGTTTTTCCCTGCGTGAAATTGAATCGAAATGTCCCGGCGTCAGCCGCGATATGATCCGCACCGTGCTTAAACAAGGCAGACAAGACGGTTCGCTGATCTGTGAAGGCCGCGGTCCCGGCTCACTCTGGCGTAAAGAGGGTAAGATCTCTTTATAGAGGTAATAATAAGGGTAAGATGGAATTATGATTTTGGATATTAGAGGCTAAGGAAGTTGTCCGGTTACGATCAGACTATGACCTTCCGGGAAAGCGTAAAACCATGTATATTTCACAATCTAAAAGTAAGCATTGACAAATGAAAAAAATATCAATTTTCCCCAGATATAATACTCTAGGAGCCTCCAGCCGCTACCGGTTTTACATGTATGCCGAAAGGCTGGTCAAAGCCGGTTACGACGTGCGGATTTCTTCATTTCTGGACAATGATTATTTGACGCAGCTTTACAGCAACCGGCGAATCAATCCTTTTATGATTCTGCGCTCATATATCCGCCGTTTTTACAAGGCTTTTTTCAGCGCAAAATATATCCTGCTGGAATACGAAATGTTCCCGTACCTGCCTTTCTTTTTCAGCAGAATCTTTCTCGCCGGGAAAAAATACATCCTCAATTTCGATGATAACGTCTGGACCAAGTATTCCAGCAAACCGTGGCTCAAAGGCAAATATGACCGTCTGATCAAAAATGCCGACGGAATAATCGCCGCCAATGAATATCTATACGAAATAATCAAAAAGCATAATGAGAATGTCATCAAGATTCCGACGGTGATTGACCTGGACTTATATCAATCGGAATACCCTAAATTCGAACGTTTTACCATTATCTGGATAGGAACTCCGGTCACTTACAAATATGTGCTGCAATTTGCCGATACTTTCCGGCGGATGGCCGGCGAACTGGATTTCGAACTGCTGATTCTCTCCTCCGTCTCGCTTGAAAAAGACCGCATCCCCGGAGTGAATATGCGGTTTGCAGACTGGCACTCGGCCATTGAAGCCGAATATCTGATCCGCAGTCATGTCGGCGTCATGCCGTTGACCGATGATGATTTTTCACGCGGGAAGTCAGCCTTTAAAATCATTCAATACCTGGGCGCGGGGCTGCCGGTCATTGCCAGCCCGGTCGGCGAGAACTGCAATGTCATCAATAACGGCGAAAACGGCTTTCTGGCGGATTCGCCTGACGAATGGGTCGATGCTTTAAAGAAACTTTATAACGACCATGAGTTATATTCAAGAATCGCCGCCGCGGCAAAGAAATCCTCCTCTGAATATTCCATCCAAAAATACTTCCCGATTTTCCTGGATTTCATGGAAAAAACTTTCTCCTGAGAGAGTACCGCAAGCATTCCCGCAGTCGCGGGACCACTCTGAGAGTGGCCAGTGCTTGGGTTACTTTGGCTGTTGCAGAGTACCGCAAGCATCTTGCTTGCGATTGCCTCCAAGCTGGAAGCTTGGGTTACTTTGAGATACTTTAACTATTTGATGTCTTCAACCTGATGCTTATTGGTTTTGCTCAGAATGCTTGTCAAGTCGTGGAAAGTATGGCTCATCTTGTATTTAAAAGTATGCTTCTTTGAATCATCATCTTCTTTCTTCAGTTCTTCCGCCGCCAGAAAATCCTGATGAAGCTTATAATATTTCTGATTCAGTTCTTCAATGGTGCGGACTCTGTCAACTTCGTTCTGCACTCTTTCTTCAGGGGTCAGCAGATAATCCGGCTTGTAATATTCCCGCACTATCCGGATCGCCTTGTTGAGATAATCTTTCTGCAAGTGCTCGGGCAGCGTTTCGGAAAAACTCACAATATGGATAAATTTTTCCATTATCATTTTTGACTTTTCCGTATCCAGCGGCAATTCCGTCATCAGAAAAAGTTCGCTTCTTTCCGCTTTGTACTGTGAACGCATCTCGGCGTTTACCAGTCTGTGCTCCAGCGCTTCGCTGGCCGCAAAGTCATCTCTCAATCCGATGTACAAATCTCTAAGGCCGTCAGGAATATAGTCTTCCGGATTAATCGGATCATTTTCTTTTTTGTGCGGAACCCGGTACGAATCCTGCCCGCCGTCAAGCCCGTCCTCCTCAACCTGCCGGAAAAACAGAATCCCCTGCCGCGCCTTGGATTCCAGTTCGTAGTCTATCTCTTCCTTGGTAAACTTGTATTTCCCGTAAACTTCAGGTTTGTGGTCTCTCAGAATCAACGGGCCGAATGAAGTTAACTCCAGCGTCTTGTTGTAGATAAAAGATTCATAGATCAAATAATTCATTGCCGCCGCGCGATCTTCAAATTCAGGAGCTTTCGGATGGGCGGTCGTTGGTGCGGATTCCCGTACAGGCTCGGCTTGCGGTTCCTGCTCGGCTGGTTGTTCAACTTGGGACTCAGGTTCAACTTGGGATTCCTGCTCGGCTTGCGGTTCAAGTTCGGCTTGCGGTTCAAGTTCGGCTTGCGGTTCAGCTTGCGATTCAGGCTGCGGGGATTGCGATAGTTGTTGAATATAACCAAGTCCCGCTTCAGTCAGATTATAATTTAAATCGTCAATCTGCTGCAATAAACCATTGGCTTCCATCGTTTGGATTGTCCAGCACAAATCTTCAGAAGGAACCGTATTCGCTTCGTCCACGGTAATATTGTTCAAATCCAGGCGGTTTTCATGCAGGCTCGGGGAAATAACCTCAAGCAGGATTTTGTGGAAATATTCTTCTGAATAGTTAGTACCCATAGTCAACATTCTCCGGCAAAATCAATTTAAACAAACGCTAATATAATTTTAACCGACTATTAACAAACACAAAATACTCCATCTCATTTATATTCTACAATGATTTTTCACCATTTTCAACTGTAATTTCACTTTCTTCAAAGAAATAACATGAATATTCAATGTTACTAAAGAGTCCCGCAAGCATTCAGCTTGCGTTTAGTTAGTTTTCTCCAAGCTGGAAGCTTGGGTTACTTTGAACAGCCAGAGTACCGCAAGCATCTTGCTTGCGTTTAGTTAGTTTTCTCCAAGCTGGAAGCTTGGGTTCCCCTTACCCTTGCTTTGCTCGGGTTATTTCTAATGTATTCCCTGATCCTCAACAATGACTTTTGATTTCTGACAATATGATCGTATGATTCATGCATCCAGAACTGCCCTGATTGGCCCGTCCTTTTATTTATTGCTTTAGCGGTGTATGACTTCCATGAATGCAGAATATCAGAAAGTTTATTGTCGCCCAGCGGCTTGATTATAACATGAACATGATTCGGCATGATAACCCATTCATCAAGGAGATAGCGTTCACGGTTAAAATGCAGAATGGTGTCTGCAATAATTTTAGCATTAGCCTCATCTGCCAGACAGCAG
>CAIKZE010000285.1 GCA_903831825.1 uncultured Lentisphaeria bacterium
ACAGAGAAAACCTTTTTTAATGTTAAAACTTTTGTCTTTTTACTTTTTACTTTTTACTTTTTACTTTTTACTTTTTACTTTTTACTTTTTACTTTTTACTTTTTACTTTTTACTTTTTACTTTTTACTTTTTACTTTTGTCTTTTGTCTTTTTACTTTTGTCTTTTGTCTTTTGTCCTATTCTCACGCCGCCTCTTTCCTCTCCTGGACTTTTCTCTTCCGGTTTCTGAGAATTACTTCAAGCTCCGGAGCTTCCAGGCATTTTTTCGTGATGAATTTATGCACGGCCTGCCGGGAGACTTTTTTCCTTTTGCCCATTTTTGCAAAAGAGACATCCGGATCGTTGATTTTCTGCTCCAGCATTTCCAGCGTCTGGAGGTCGAGCGACATCATCAGCACAATCACTTCCAGCATCTCCTGCCGCGTGTATTCGGGAACGTTTTCGTCAAGTTCGTCACAGGGCATTTTCTGTTCATAAACCATTTGGTCACAGATCCCGTGACTGTCGGTCATTGTGCGCACCTCCAGATGAAGCAGCGTCGGGTCTCCGGCTTGGCGGCACCATTTGCGACAGGCGCAGAATCTGCATTTTTTCCACTTCTTATATTCCTGCCCATAGCATTCGGGAATTTTTTCAAGGCCGTCCATAATTATTTACTCCTTATATTTCGTTGCGTTTATCAATGTTTTCCGGTTTTCCGGTTTTCCGGTTTTCCGGTTTGACTGTAATACTGTTTTGCTGTAATGCCGTTATTCATTGTTTTCCGGTTTTCCGGTTTGACTGTAATACTGTTTTGCTGTAATGCCGTTATTCATTCCGGTATTTGACTTCTGACTTCTGTCCCATTCTGATTTTAATATTAAAACTTTTATCTTTTTACTTTTGTCTTTTATCTTTTGCCCCATTCCTAATCCAACTCCGTCATTTCGGCGACTACTTTGATTACGGCCCGGTTGCAGACCTTGCCCGGTGTGCGGTTGACGAACACCAGATGGCGTTTGCCCGGAATCAGGACTTCGTCGAAACCCCGCACATAACCGGCGGCCGCCAGCGACGCCCCGGACATCAGGCTCTCATCCGGGGAACCGTCAAGGCTCAGGCCCAGCGAGAATGCGGTGATGTCGCCGTCCGGCACTTCCACTTTCACGTGGCATTTTACTTTGGTGTCGCCCGGCACGTCCAGCAGCGCCATGCTTTCATTTTCCCGCAAGCCGTGGCCCGACGCCGAAAAGTCCTGGTGCAGGACGACGATTGCCGTGCGCTGATAATCCTGAAACCCCGGCATACTGGTTACAGGACGGTTGTCTACTGCTGCATTCATTTCTACCTCCGTTTTTGGTTTTTGGTAATTCTGATCTGGTTTTATGTTTTCCTGGAGGGTTATGCTCCGTCATAACCGGATTTCACGGTTGTGGAACTGGAACACGGTTGGCACGGAGGCCAACCCTCCCAAAGACCATTTATTCCATTCCTGATGACCGGCTGTTAAGCCCTTCCCAATGTTTTCTCTGTGCCTCTGTGTCTCTGTGGTTAACTTCTTGGATTTTGTTAAGTAATTACTAAACTTAATCGAGAAGCAACAGCGGATTACAGCCGATGGCCTCGGCGTATTTCCGGGCGGTCGTGATGTTTTTGATTCCGCTTTTCACCTGCTGCGAAACGGCTGATTTGCTGATTTTAAGCTCATTGGCGATAGTTCCCTGTTTGATGTTCCTGGACTGCATCATTTCGCCGAGTGCGGTCATAACGGCTCCTTTCTTTATTATTAGTTTATTTAGTGAACACTTAATATTATAAAGCAATAACTAAACAAAAGCAACATCTTTTCAAACTTTTTTCAGGATTTTTTATTGCAGTTAAGCAGAACCTGGACTCTATTGCCGGAGAAGTTAAGTTCGGCTTGAACGCAAGCTCGGAATTACCTGGGAACGCCACTCTCCCGAGTGGCGAAAAAAGAAGCCAATCAGGAGATTGGCGATCCCGGGAAATACAGCAATTGCTTGCGGTGCTCTTTTACTTCAAAGTTACTGAATTTAGCTAAATAGGGTAAGTATATGTTACTGAATTTAGCTAAATACGGTAACTTAGCATTTGATTTTTTGCTATTTCAGTAATATTATAATCTTGGCAAGAAAATATTACATAGGGCTGAAATATGAATATCAAGCGGTATTATCACGACCGGTTGCCGGAATTATTGCAAGGCGGCAAGGTGCTGGCATTGTATGGACCGCGTCGTTCCGGCAAGACTACGCTATTGAAAGAACTGGTCGCCGGTTTTGCCGGAAAGAGCTTTTTCGGCAGCGGCGAAGACCGCGCGGTACAGGAAGTTTTTACTTCAAATGATATTAATATTATCAAGAGCTCATTTGCTTCCTATGATCTGGTCGTGATTGATGAAGCTCAAGCCATCCCCGACGTGGGATTAGGTTTGAAATTGCTGGTTGACCATCTGCCGGAAGTCAAAGTGGTAGCCAGCGGTTCGTCCTCTTTCGAACTTGCCAGCCATCTCGGGGAACCGTTGACCGGCAGGAAGCGTACTATGACGCTTTTTCCCGTCTCTTCCATGGAACTTGCGGACAATTTTGGAAATATGGTATTGCGGCAACGATTGGAAGAACTGCTTATTTACGGCAGCTATCCTGAAATATTGACGACCACCGGCTTCGCGGATAAAGCGGAACTCCTGATTGAGTTGCGGGACGACTATCTGTTCAAGGATATTTTAGCTCTCGACCAGATACGCAACGCGCGTAAACTGCATGATTTGCTTACGATGCTGGCTTTGCAGATCGGCAAAGAAGTTTCTGTTTCAGAACTTGGCGGCGCGCTGGGGATGAGCAGACTAACTGTGGAGCGTTACCTTGATTTACTGGAAAAGACCTTTGTAATCCGCAAACTTACCGGGTTCTCCCGCAATCTGCGCAAAGAAATATCCAAGACTTGCCGTTATTACTTTTATGACAACGGCATTTTAAACGCGGTCATTAATAATTTCAATCTGCTTAAATTGAGAAATGACGTCGGCGCGCTTTGGGAGAATTTTCTTTTTGTCGAGCGGCTTAAAAAACAGACTTATTGCCGGATTCATGCCAACAACTATTTCTGGCGTACCTATGACCAGCAGGAAATTGATTTGGTGGAAGAACGCGAAGGCAAACTTTTTGGTTATGAGTTCAAGTATTCTCCGAAAAAGGTGAAAACTCCGACAGCCTGGCGCAATGCTTATGAAAATGCGGAATATAGAGTAATTTCTCCTGAGAATTTCCTCGAATTTGTGCTTTGATGCGGCCAAATACATTTTAACAGGGATGGACAGGATTTTTCTTTAAAACTTCATCGCTCATCCTGTATATCCTGTATATCCTGTGTATCCCTGTTAATTGCTGTTTTCGGGAGGCGGTTACGCAAAAATATCGGCGGTATTGACAAAGTTGACGAACTTGTTTCCGGAAATTTCCGGGGTTAGCTCCCCGGCATAGATAACCGCGCCGTTTCCGGCTTTCGGGGCGATTTTTTTGAAATACTCAATATTTTTTACAAAATCCCGGTTAAAGGTCATCGCCGACTTGATTTCAATGGGAACGAGTTGGCGACCATGTTTGAAAATCAGATCAACCTCGTGGCCCTGGTCATCGCGAAAGAAAAATAAATTGGGGTCGCCGCCCGCATTCAATCTGGCTTTCAGCGCTTCCATCACCACCATGTTTTCAAATAAATTGCCGCGCAGCGGATCGCGGGTAACCTGTTCCGCTTTCTCAATTCCCAGCAGATACGCAGCCAACCCTACTTCAGTGAAATAAATTTTGGGTGATTTGACGATCCGCTTGCCGAAGTTTTCAAAATACGGCGGCAGCCGGAATACGATGAATGATGCTTCCAGCACCGACAACCATTCTTTAAGCGTGGTGCCGGATACTCCGACATCGCCGGCCAATGAATTTAGATTTACGATTTGCCCGATCCGCCCGGCCAGCAAACGCATGAAATTTTCAAAAGCGATCAGGCTTTTTACGTTTATCATCTGCCGGACGTCACGCTCGACATAGGTCTGAAAATAGTTGCGGTAAAGCCTGGTTGGATCGACATTCTCCTGATAGATGCGCGGCATGAATCCGCGATAGATAAGTTCATCGCGATCAAGAGTGGCTGCATTGTTGGTTTTCAGTTCTTCAATGGAAAGCGGCAGCAGACTGAGCAGGCCGGTGCGGCCGGCCAGTGATTGGCTGACCGCCTCGTGCAGGCGAACCTGATGACTGCCGGTCAAAATGTATTGTCCGCGCTTTTTCGATTTGTCGGCCAGCGCTTGAATGTACGACAGCAGTTCCGGAACCCGCTGGATTTCATCAATGATTACGGGCGCAGGATATTGCGCAAAGAATCCTTGCGGATCGCTGGTTGCCAATTGACGCAGCTCCGGCATTTCCAGATTGGCATAACGATAGTCGGGGAATTGCATTTGCGCCAATGTGGTTTTGCCGGACTGCCGCGGCCCGATGATGGTTACGACCGGATATTCTGTGGCTGTCAGTGCCAGTTCCTGTTGTATCTGTCTGGAAAACATATAATATTTCCTTGGCTATCAGTTTAACTATTAATAAGATAGTAACATTTCCAGCATTTTTCAAGTTAAACTTGAAAAATGCGTGATTTTGTCGGGGATTGAAGTCAGCCGAGCTGTGTTTAACAGGATGGACAGGATTTTTCAAAGTACCTCAAGCTTCCAGCTTGAGCGAAATCGCAAGCAGAATGCTTGCGGTACTCTCAGGAATCCGGCTGAAGGAAAGCTTATTTTCATAAAAAAATCAATTCGTTCTTGAATAACTCTCACACTTTGTTTATAATTAATGAGAGTTATTCAAAGGAAATTCAAATGCAAACTCATGTTTACCAAATTATAAAAATGGCGAGAGAGCAAGGCGCTGTATCATCGTCGGAACTGCGGAAATCCGGTTTTTCGCCAAGTCTGCTTTGTTATATGAAGAACATGGGTATGCTGCGCCGGATATCGCGCGGAGTTTATACGCTTCCGGAACATATTTCTTCTCACGAAACATTTGTCGAAATCGCCTTGATGATTCCCCGCGGAGTAATATGCCTGCTTTCCGCATTGCAATATCACGAACTTACTACCCAGATGCCTTATGAAGCCTGGGTGGCGATTAAAGCCGGCAGTCATTATCCGCGCAACCGTAAAATGCCGGTAAGGATAGTCCAGATTTCCGGAGAGATTTTTTCCGCGGGGATTGAGACGCACGATGAAGACGGCGTCAAAATACGCGTTTATTGCCCGGCCAGGACTGTAGTAGACTGTTTCCGGTTCAGAAATAAAATTGGAACCGACATTGCCGTTGAGGCATTGCGCGACGCTCTGAAACAGAAAAAAGCCACTGCTAATGAAATATGGGAATACGCGCGCCAATGCCGGATGACCAAAGTTATGCGCCCTTATATGGAGGCAATTTAATGGATAATGGAATAGTGAATTCTGTGCATCAAAGGTTGCTCAATCTGCGCGATGCGACCGGAGAACCGTTCAATAATATTCTGGTCAAATACGCTTTGGAGCGTCTGCTGTACCGACTTGAAGCATCAGGAAATATCAAAAGTTTCGTACTTAAAGGCGCTATGCTGTTTTCGTTGTGGCCGGAAGTGCCGCGCCGCTCTACCCGTGATCTGGATTTACTCGGATTCGGGGCCCCGACCCAGGAACGGCTGAAACATATTTTTACCGAAGTCTGCAACGTTGAATATGACGCCGACGGACTTCGGTTCGATTCCGGCAGCGTTATTGCCGAAGATATTCGGGAGGATAAGGAATATTTTGGCATCCGGATCAAACTCGCCGGTTATTTGGACCGGGCGCGGATTCCGCTTCAAGTCGATATCGGATTTGGCGATGCCATAGTACCGGAACCGGAAATGGTGGAATATCCGAAGATGCTGGACTTTCCATCGGCAAAAATCAGAGCTTATCGTCCGGCGACGGTGATAGCAGAAAAATTTAATGCTTTAGTCGTCCTCGGCTACCGCAACAGCCGGATGAAAGATTTCTATGATCTTTATATGTTGCTTGAACACATGAATCTTTCCGATGAAGAGCTATCCGTTGCAATCAAGGCAACATTTGAACGTAGAAAAGTTGCCTTTCCGCAAGATGTCCCGGTTGCCTTCACTCCTGGTTTTCTTGAAGACGGAACCAAAGAGATCCAATGGCGGGCGTTTATCAGGCGCAATTCACTGGAATCATCGCTTCAACTTTTCGATGTATTGAAATATATCGAAAAACGTCTCTGGCACGTCGCGCTGGTTGCGGCGCGTTAAAGAGAGATTTTGGCGGTTGATTTTCGCTTTTTATCATAAGCCGCCAATAGCTTGAGCACAAGGAATATGGGTTGATTGCGCGCTTGCCGCGCAATAACCCCTCTTGAACTGGGCCGTGGGATATGGGGATTGCTTTTTCTCGAGGTCTCTTAACAGGCTGAAGCAGTGCATTTTCGACAGTTCAATCCTGGCGTAATC
>CAIKZE010000286.1 GCA_903831825.1 uncultured Lentisphaeria bacterium
AACCGCCCGCTCCGAGACTTTGGAGCGCCGTTGAGCGTAGGCTGTATTGCCCATGCGGCCAGCATAACCAGCCGGGCAACCGCCCGCTCCGAGACTTTGGAGTGTCGTTGAGCGGAACTGTTCCGGTGTAGTGCCCTCTCTCTGAGAGGGAAGATTTAAAACCCCGTCCGAGACGGACGGCACCACAACAAAACATTTTGGACAGCCGACTCCGAGTCGTTGGAGTATCGCCGAACAGAGTTTTTTCATTTTTCAACTTTTCTCGCTTTCAACTTTTCTCGCTTTCAACTTTTCTCGCTTTCAACACTCCGAGACTTTGGAGAGCCGTTGAGCATAGGCTGTATCGCCCATGCGGCCAGCATAACCAGCCGGGCAACCGCCCGACTCCGAGACTTTGGAGTGTCGTTGAGCGGAACTGTTCCGGTGTAGCGCCCTCTCTCTGAGAGGGAAGATTTAAACCCCCGTCCGATACGGACGGCACTACAACAAAACATTTTGGACACCGGACTCCGAGTGTTTAGAGAGTCCTCGTGCGGAACTGTTCCGGTGTAGTGCTCTCGCTCTGCGAGAGAGGTTCCGATCCCCGTCCGATACGGACGGCACTACAAGAGAACCCATTTTGGACACCCGACTCCGAGTCGTTGGAGTATCGCCGAACAGAGCTTTTTTCATTTTTCAACTTTTCTCGCTTTTCTTGCTTTTCTCACTTTCAACACTCCGAGTTTTAGAGAGTCGTTGAACAGAACCATTTTTATCCCGCGGCCGCAGGAAGGCACGGAGACACAGAAAAATCTTTATTTTACACATTTTGGACAGCCCTTGAGCATATTCTGGACACCACCACCGCACATTCCGGGCCCTCTCTTTGCATATCTTGGACACCATTTCCTTCTATAATCTTTTCACCCGTTCCGGGTTTTTAATTTTAAAACCATTCTTTCTATAATCATTCCCATTTTCAATTTTCAATTTTCAATTTTCAATTTTCAATTTTCAATTTTCAATTTTCAATTCCGCCCGACTCCGAGACTTTGGATAGCCGTTGAGCACAACTACTTTTTAACCACGGAGGGCACAGAGTGCACGGAGGTAAAACAGGGGGTCAGCAAATTACTGCGGATATCGCAATAATTTGCTGACTGCTCAGTCTTTTCTTCGTCCCCCTCTCAGTGTTCTCGGTGAACTCTGTGGTAAATCTGTTTTTATGTTTCCTCATTTTCAATTTTCAATTAATCCATAGTTCCCCATTTTTCATTTTCAACTTTCAATTGTCTTACATATATAGCAGTTTTGTCAACTCAAACAGCGATAACTCGCTCAAATAATTCGCTAAACGTCAGTTTGTCTTGGCTGCTGAGTATGGCGGTTTTGCTAAAACCGCCTTTTTTGCCAGCTTCGGCAAAACTGGCATACTTTCCCGGTTTTCCATTTTCCATTTTCAACTTTCCATTTTCCATTTTCAATTGTCCCTTTACATATAGCAGTTTTGTCAATCAACAGATGTGCAAAGTATTTGGCATAAAGACATTAAGGCATAATAGATGGATTTTTCCAGCGCACCCAAAACAGCAGTTGAAAAACAAGCCGGAAAGCGGGAGTTTTTCTTGCGTCTGTTGATTCATCGCGTTTATGGGTTAAATTAACGTAAGCAAGTTGTCTGATTTTCGGGGATAAGCGCAAAAGGTAACGGCTTGGCAGAGTGCGATAAAAATAATCTTAATGAGATTGGATATGCATTATGAGCAATCAAGACATAAGATGGCAGCAGCGTTTTCAAAATTTTGAAAAGGCATTTTCCTTATTGGAGCAGGCGGTGAATTTAAGTAATGAGAGACCGCTTAATGAATTGGAAGAACAAGGGCTGATCCAGCGTTTCGAATTTACTCATGAATTGGCGTGGCAGGTGCTTAAAGATTATTTTGAATATCAAGGAAATACTGCCATTACCGGATCAAGAGATGCTACAAGAGAAGCATTCAATAAGGGACTTATTAAGGACGGCGAGGGCTGGATGGATATGATTAAAAGCCGCAATCAATCTTCACATACTTATAATGAGGAAGTGGCGGCTGAAATTATGAATAAGATCATTCATCAGTACTATGCGCTGTTTGCCGATTTTAAAACCAAAATCAGAACACTGACAAAATGAAACAATTCGGATTAAAACCGGAACAGATTGACGCCATATGCCAATGTTTTGCTCAATATCCCGCTATCGAGCAGGTTATTTTATATGGTTCCCGAGCCAAAGGCAACTTCAAAAACGGCTCGGATATTGATTTAACGATCATTGACTCCGGCATAGCTTTTTCGGAGTTGCTGCAATTGGAAAATAAGCTGGATGATTTGCTGTTGCCCTATAAAATCGACTTATCGCTCAAGCGGCAAATCAATAATGCCGAGTTGTTGAATCATATTGAGCGAGTCGGAAAACTGTTTTATAAACAATCTGCAACTCATGCGGTAAAATCTGTCTAATACCGAGTCTCCATTACTTGCTTTAAGATTGCGAACCGGTATCAAACGATAGCGGGCAGAAACATGATTGAGTATCAGGAGGCGAGAACCGCTTTCCGCACTGTCTGGACATCCATATTTCTCAGCGTTTTCATAATGTTCGGAAATTCGGACTCATGATATCCGTAACCGCCATTTCGCAACTCATCAATGGCTTTCTCCGCAGACCAGCCTTGCATTACCATGCGATAGCCGGCGATGACAAAGCCGGTCCTGTCGCTGCCCTGCCAGCAATGAATCAGGATCGGTTTCGGCGCGTTTTGAATTATTTTGAGCGCTTCAGTCAGATCTTTGACGGAGACTGAACCGGCATTCATTGACCAGTCGCAAAGGATAATTCCTTTTTTGGTGAATTCTTCCGAGTCCTTATGATAATGCCGCAAATTCAGTATGCTTCTAATGCCCATTTTTTTCAGGCTGTCGGCAGTTCCATCCGCCGGCTGCGCTGCGCGATAGATGTCGTCATTTACCTTGTAGTAATTCTTAACCGGCGCGCCGGCTACAGGCGCCGCCCAATCCGCCGGGCGCACTGGGTTCGTTCCGGCCGTACAGCCCAAAGTGACGAGCAGAAATGTCACGGGGCGGGTTAAAATGGGCCACTCCGGGGCGGGTCAAAATGGGCCACTATTTTAATTAACTTTCGATAAATTATTTTTCAAATTGATATTTGTTTTAATCCGATAAATTATTTTTCAAATCTGTGATTGTCTTTA
>CAIKZE010000287.1 GCA_903831825.1 uncultured Lentisphaeria bacterium
CGCGAATCTGCTGAACAGGGGAATGATGGTGCGATGCGAAATCTTGGCGCGTGTTATTTTCACGGTATAGGTGTCGCCCAGAATGAAGTTGAAGGAATTAAATGGTGGAATAGAGCTGTCCAACAGAGCGAGGAAGAATTAACGGAAGCGCTAAATTGCCAGGAAGATGAAACTGATTAATTGTACGGAAGCCTCCAGAATAAAGTTAAAAACTCCAGAAGGTGCATTTTGCACTCTTCTGGAGTAAAATTAAGCAGGGTTCTTATCTGGAATGGCAATAGTCATTGAATCATATCGAAGTCGTTTTGCTTCGATTTAAAGGCGGGGAGATCGGATATGAATTGTGCGTGGAATTGAATTTTACGGTCAGCAATCCAGTAGGGTTGAGATAGTGAAACGGCGTATTTAAAAATCGTTAATACGCAACTTTTGCGTATTTGTTTTAGTGTCACAAGCTATTCAAAATAGAAAGGAGGTTTAAAATGCTGGTTGTAGTAATGCTTGTATTATTTGGCAAAGCTACTTTTAAGTAGTCCAGTGCCAGCAGTGAATGCCATTTCAGGCATTCACTGCTTTTCAGTTTATACTCACCATCAATAATAACAACTTTTAACCGGTCACGCCTGGCCTATGTTACCTGCTCCGTTTTGTAAGACAGTGCCAGTATGTCATTGCTCCAGAAATATTTTTATTTAACCCCTTAAAAATGGGCAAGTCAGATTAATCAGAAATAGAAGAATTAACATACTAGCCGAAATGTTTAAATAATGTTTAAATTTTAAACGATGTTTCAGCTTTTGGCAGATTGATACAGGTATCGCTAAAAGGTTTATTTTGAGGCTAAAAAGATGGTGGGCGATGAGGGACTCGAACCCCCGACACCTTGGGTGTAAACCAAGTGCTCTAGCCAACTGAGCTAATCGCCCGGACAAAGCGGTTCAAACCAGATGCAGAACATACTATCTTTTAAGGAATTTGCAAGCAGCCGTACATAAAAAGATACGGTTTTTCATGTACGATTCTTGATTATTTGAAACCCGAAGTTTTAAATAACGCAGCACCTTTAATTGAGTTCAGCGATAAATAAGGCACAGAAACAGAAAGACCGTTTTCCCATGATTCAATTGTTTTTACGGCATATTTATCATTGAAATCAGATGAATTCCGAGATATAATAACGCTCCCGTGGTTATTGTTTTCATTTACCGGCCATGCCGGCCGGGTTTAAATCGGAGATTATATGTTGCTGATTAAAATTAAATTAATTTGTCTGAAGTGCGCAGGTTTATGCCTTGCCGTTCCGGCAATGAGTTTATTTTTGTTTTGTCAAACCGGTTGTTCAAAAAGTGAACCCGTCAAGCAGCCCATGCCCACGGTTCCGGTAATGGCGGAAAAAGCCGTGCTTAAAGATATGCCGCTGGAAATCAGAACGTTCGGAAATGTTGAGGCATTCAGCGAGGTGCCGATAAAAGTGATGGTTACCGGACCGATCAAGAAGATTTATATTAAGCCTGGAGATTATGTCAAAAAAGGCGATATGCTGGTGCAGATAGATTCCCGCGCTTACGAGGCGACACTGAAGCAACTGCAGGCGACGCTGGCCCGCGATTCGGTAATTTATGAGGATGCAAACCGGCAGGCGGAGATGAAAGAAGGATTGTTGAAGCGTGGAGCCGCCGCGATTGATGAAACCAAACGAATGCGGGCGATTGCCGATTCGGCGAAGTCCATGATCGAATCCAGCAAGGCGAATGTGGATAAGGCCACGCTTGACGTCGAATATTGCAGTATTCGTTCTCCGATAGACGGGCATGTGGGAGATTTGATAAATTACGAAGGCGCGGTCATGAAAGCAAATGACGCGGTGATTATGAATATTGCCCAGACCAAACCGATTTATGTCAGCTTTTCCGTTCCGCAAGTGCATTTGCCGATGATTCAGAAATATATGGAACTCGGCAAGCTGTATGTTGACGCCAGGGTTCCGGCGGAAGGCGGCGCCCAGGAGCGCGGCGAACTGGCATTCGTTGATAATAACATCAATACCAACAGCGGAACTGTGCGGCTGAAAGGCACGTTTGAAAACAAAAGCGGAAAACTCTGGCCCGGCCAGTACGTTGATGTTGTGCTGGGCCTGACTCTTGATAAAAATAGAATTGTGGTACCGGCACAAGCAGTGCAGACCAGCCAGGACGGGAGTTATGTTTTTATCATTCGCGCTGATGACACGATTGCTGTCCGGCCTGTAATCATCGAGCGCTTTGCCGCCAAAGAAGCCATTATCAAATCCGGAATCGATGCCGGAGACACTGTAGTCACCGACGGTCATATCCGGCTTTATCCTGAAGCGAAGGTAAAAGTCAAATCCAGTCTGTCGGTGGTAGAGAACAACCCGTCGAAAAAGTGAGCAGGATATGAATATCTCCAGGATTTTTATTACGCGTCCGGTGATGACGACGCTGCTGACGCTGGGCATCCTGATTTTCGGGTTGATGTCCTATCCCAAACTGCCGGTAAGCGATCTGCCGAATGTTGACATTCCAATAATCCTGGTACAGGCGGGCCTGCCGGGCGCAAGCCCGGAAACCATGGCTTCGGCAGTGGCCACTCCGCTGGAAAAACAGTTCTCGACCATCGCCGGCCTGGACACCATGACCTCTTCCAGCGCTTTGGGCACGACTTCGATCACTCTGCAATTCAGTCTTGACCGGAACATTGATTCCGCGGCGCAGGATGTGCAGTCGGCAATATCGCAGACGCTCAAGCAACTCCCCGCGGATATGCCCAGTCCGCCAACCTACCTCAAGCTGAATCCCGGCGACCAGCCGATTTTGTATGTCGCGCTGACCAGTCCGACGCAGCCGCTGTCCATGCTGGATTATTATGCGCAGACGCTGATTTCACAGCGGCTCTCGACAATTGACGGCGTCGCCCAGGTTCAAGTTCTTGGTTCAAAAAAATACGCGGTCAGAATCCAGCTTGACCCGAAGTTGCTTTCCTCATGGAAAATCGGGATTGACGAAATTCAGACGGCAATCCAGAATGCCAATGTGAATCTGCCGACCGGCACGATTGACGGACGCTATAATTCCTATACCATCCAGGCCAACGGACAGTTGTACCGCGCCGAATATTATAAACAAATCGTGGTAGGCTACCGGGACGGCGCGCCGATCCGGCTGCAGGATGTGGCGGAGGTATATGACAGCGTGGAAACCAGCAAAACCCAGGCATGGTTCTGCCAGGGCGGAAAAATGTCTTCGTCAATCATCCTGGGAGTTCAACGCCAGCCGGGAACCAATACGGTACAAGTCGCGACCGCCGTCAAAGAAGCGCTGGTGATTATCGGCAAGCAGCTTCCCGCATCGGTAAAAATGGTCGTGATGTTTGACCGCTCCGAACCGATCAAATCCTCGGTTGCGGACGTTAAATTCACGATGATGCTGACTTTATTTCTGGTTGTTCTGGTTATTTTCTGGTTTCTCCGGAATATCCGCGCCACGGTTATTCCCAGCCTTACGCTGCCGATGTCCATTGTCGGCACGTTTGTAGGCATGTATTTGCTGGGCTACAGTCTGGACAATCTTTCACTGATGGCGCTGACCCTGTCCATCGGTTTCGTGGTTGACGACGCAATTGTCATGCTGGAAAATATTTTCCGCCATCTGGAGATGGGCAAGTCGGTATATCAGGCGGCGCTTGACGGTTCCGGCGAAATTGCGTTTACTATCGTTTCGATGACGCTGTCACTTTCCGCGGTGTTTATTCCGGTGCTGTTCATGGGCGGGATTATCGGACGGCTTTTTCAGGAATTCGGCGTGACTATCGCGATTGCGGTACTGGTTTCCGGGCTGGTTGCCCTGACTTTGATCCCGATGCTGGCCAGTTTGTTCCTCAAACCGCATATGATAAAACTGGAAAAAGAAGAAGTTGACGGCTCCGGACCCCAAACCGGAATTCTGGCATTTTATGATAAAACCTTGCGCTGGACCATCGGCCACTGGGTTGCCGTAATGATTTTTTCATTTATCGTTCTTGTCGGCACCGGCGTTCTTTTCGCGGTTATTCCTAAAGGATTTATTCCTGATGAGGATATCAATGCGCTGCTTGCGCAGACCGAAGCCGCGCAGGGGATCTCTTATGAATCCATGAAAGAACACCAGATTGCGGCGGCGGAAATTGTCATGGCGGACCCGGACGTGGAAGCGTTCATGTGCCGTGCCGGCGCCGGAGGCATGACTATGACCGGAAACTCCGGAATGCTCTTCATGCGGCTGAAACCGCGAAGTGAAAGAAAGAGAACTGCTCAGGATATCATGCAGGATTTGCGCAAAAAATTTACGGAGCTTCCCGGATTGAACGTCTATGTTCAGATGCTTCCGTCGATCAACACCGGCGGAAGGATATCTAAAGCGCAGTATCAATTCACCCTGCAAGGATCGGACATCGGCGAATTATACAGTTTCGCCGGCAAGGCCGAAAAGGAAATGTCCACGTTTGCCAATATCCAGGACGTGACCAGCGATCTGCGAGTCACCAATCCGCAACTCAATCTGGAGCTGAACCGCGAGAAAGCTTCGCTGCTGAATATTTCCGCAACCCAGATTGAGAATGCGCTTTACAGCGCATTCGGCGAAAGGAAGATTTCCACTATTTACGCGGCGGACAACCAGTACAGCGTGCTGATGGAATTGAAAGACGATTACAAGATGAACCAGGACGCGCTGTCCCTGCTTTATGTCCGTTCGCAGTCCGGACAACTGGTGCCGCTGAGCGATCTGGTGAAAATCAACCGGGCGGCCGGGCCGCTTATGGTCAATCATTCCGGACAATTGCCTTCGGTGACGATTTCTTTCAATCTTAAGCCGGACATCGCATTGAGCCAGGCGGTCAATGAAGTTGAAAGCAAAATCAACAGCAAAATGCCCTCTACGATAACGGCCAGCTTTCAAGGCAATGCCCAGGCATTCCAGAAATCAATGAAAGGGATGATCCTGCTGCTGATCGTCACGGTGCTTGTCATCTATATCATTCTGGGAATACTTTACGAGGATTATATTCATCCGATAACGATTCTTACCGCGCTGCCGTTTGCCGGATTCGGCGCGCTGCTGTCCCTGCTGATTTTCAAAATAGAACTTTCGCTCTACGCGTTTGTCGGGATTATCATGCTGGTGGGGATCGTCAAGAAAAACGGGATTATGATGATTGACTTTGCGCTGGTGTCACAGCGCGAGCACGGCAAGTCGGCAAAGGACGCGATTGTCGAGGCTTGCCTGGTGCGTTTCCGCCCGATTATGATGACTTCGGCGGCGGCGGTTATGGCCGGTATTCCGCTGGCGATCGGCATCGGCGGCGGCGGCGAAGCCAGAAGGCCGCTGGGGATCACGCTGGTCGGCGGTCTTTTATTTTCACAACTGCTGACCCTCTATGTCACGCCGGTCTTCTTTGTTTGCCTGGAATATCTCAGACATAAATTCGGCAAACAAAAAGCGGGTTCCGCTGAAAACGTTGCTTCTCCGGCAAAATAGCGTTGGATTACAGCGATTTCATTGCGGACACGATTCTATCCCGGAAAACGGACATGTATCACCTTTTTATCCGAAAATGCTTACAAAAATGTAACTTTAATAAAAAAGGTTGAAATCTTTTTACAAAACTGTTATTGCCGGCGAGTTTACTATTTGAAAAATCGGAAAAATACTGTATCATTATTTTTTCAACAGTTATACTCTGCACGGCTGAAAATTTAAAAATAGACGAGCGGGATTGTGGATTGGATTTTTTCGATCCGACTGACCGGCGATATGAATATCGCCGGAAGGAGGAACGGAAAAATACGGACGCAAGACGCTCGTCGCAAAGCGGTTGCGATCTTTTGAGTTTGGATTCGCACTCTTCGAGCGCTTTCGATACCCCGGTATCGGCAGCCTCTCAGAATACGAACCAATTCTCAAAATATTCGCAATCTATGTTAAATTTTCAGCCGTGCAGAGTATAGATTTAACGGGTATCCAAACGGATTTTATATAAGGTTATTTACAGATAAAGGGTAAATCATGGAACAGAAATATGCCAGACTGATATTTGAAGATGACGGCAAAGAGATTCTTTTGCCGATAGTCGTTGGCACTGAAGGAGAGAAAGGGATTGATATTACCCGCCTCCGCAGGGATACCTCTTATATTACCGTTGATCCGGGTTTTGCCAATACCGGGGCCTGCTACAGCGAAATTACTTACATTGACGGAGAAAGAGGCATTTTAAGGTATCGCGGCATTCCGGTGGAAGACCTGGTTGACAAGACCAGTTTTATTGAAACGGCGTATCTGCTGCTGCACGGCAAACTGCCGGCTCCGGATCAGCGCTCAAAGTTCTCCAATCTGTTAAATCTGAACTCAATGCTGCATGAAGACATGCGCCACTTTTTCGACGGATTCCCGAGAGGGGCGCATCCGATGCATATCCTGGCGACCATGATTAATGCGCTTTCAACTTTCTATCCGAACGTTGACGCGCTGTCGCTGAGCGAACATATTGACCTTTCCGCCGCCCGGCTGATTTCGACAGTTCGCACACTCGCCGCATTCGCCTATAAAAAATCCATTGGCGAACCTGTCGTATATCCCCGTCATGATCTGCCGTACTGCGCCAACTTTCTGAATATGATGTTCGACTCTCCGGTGGCGCCGTATGAGATTGATGAAGAAGTGGTAAAAATATTGAACGTGCTGCTGATTCTGCACGCCGATCACGGACAGAACTGCTCGACCACGGCAGTAAGAATTGTCGGCAGCGCCCAGGTGAATCTTTATTCAACCATTTCCGCCGGCATCAGCGCGCTGTCCGGCCCGCTCCACGGCGGGGCAAATCAGGCGGTCATGGAAATGCTGCGCAGGATTGAAAAGGACGGCAATGTCCAGAAATGGATTGACAAGGCAAAAGATAAAAGCAGTAATTTCAAACTGATGGGGTTCGGCCACCGCGTATATAAAACTTATGACCCGCGCGCCGCCATCACCAAAAAGAAATGCCATGAGTTCCTGGAGAAGATGAATATCAAAGATTCGTTGCTGGATGTGGCAATGGAACTGGAAGCCGCCGCCCTTAAAGACGAATACTTCATTTCCAGAAACCTTTATCCGAACGTGGACTTCTACAGCGGCATCATCTATCGCGCCATCGGCATTCCGGAAAACATGTTTACCGTGATGTTCGCGCTGGCCAGACTCCCCGGCTGGATCGCCCACTGGAAAGAAATGGTTGACGGCGACACCAAGATTTGCCGTCCGCGTGAAATATATATCGGCAAACCGCTCCGCAGAATAGAAGACTGATTGTTATCTTATTTTGACAGCAGACGGAGTATTTTCATTTTCCAGCCGCTGAACGGCGGATATCGCAATGGAATGTCCAAGAGGTTGGATTTGACCATCACCGGTTTGTAGTGCGTAAAGGTATCGAATCCGGCTTTGCCGTGATATGCCCCCATACCGCTTTCGCCGACGCCGCCAAACGGCATCGAAGAGTTAATCAGGTGGGTTACAGTTTCATTGACACACATTCCGCCGGCGGGAACCCTGGAAATCAGCAGTTTCTTGTTGATTTTACTGTTGGAAAAATAATACAATGCCAGCGGTTTGGGCCGGGAGTTGATAAAATCAATTACGGCATGGATTTCTTCAAATTGGATTACCGGCAGAATCGGGCCGAAAATTTCTTCCTGCATTACCGGATCTTTGGTGGTCACGCCGTCGATGATTGTCGGCGCGATATACCGTTTTACCTGATCTTTTTCTCCGCCGCAGACAATCTCGCCGCTGTTCATCAGCGCGGAGAGGCGGTTAAAATGTTTTTCGTTGACAATCCTGGGGTAATCCGGACTGGCGGCAGGATCTTCCCCATAAAATTTCCGGATGTAATGCTTCATGCGTTCCAGCAGCGTAGTTTTTACTGAAGTATGCACATAAAGATAATCGGGGGCGACGCAGGTTTGTCCGGCATTCAGGAATTTGCCCCAGACAATCCGCCGGGCCGCCAGGTCGATATTGGCGTCGGCGTCAACAATGCATGGACTTTTTCCGCCGAGTTCCAGCGTCACAGGGGTAAGATAATTGGCCGCCGCATGCATCACGGTTTTGCCGACGGAAGCGCTTCCGGTAAAGAAAATGTAATCGAACTTCTCCGCCAACAGTTCCTGCGCGATATATACTGATCCGGGAAAAATCGCGATGTACTGCGGCTCGAAAAGTTTGGTAATGATTTTGGTTATGACCGCCGCCGTCGCCGGGGCCTGCTCGGCCGGCTTAAGCACCACGCAGTTGCCGGCCGCGATGGCGGCGGCCAGCGGCCCCATCATAAGCTGGAACGGATAGTTCCAGGCGGAAAAAATCAGGACTGAGCCGTAAGGTTCCGGATAGATATAGCCTTTGGCCGGAAAGTTGTTTTTCGACACTCCGGCCCGTTTTTTTGCGGAAAATCCGGCAACATGGCGGCGCATAAACGCGATATCGTCCAGCGCCATTCCGACCTCGGTGGCAAAAGCCTCAAAGCTGGACTTGCCAAGATCGGTATACAACGCGGCTAAAATTTCCGGCTCAAATTCCTTGACCGCGTTGAACAGTTTATCCAGTTCCGCCTGCCTGAAAGCGACAGACATGGTGAAACCGCACTGGAAATAACTTTTCTGCAGCGCAACCGTCTTCCTGATATCAATCGCCATGCTCATGGTGTCAAGCTCCATTTCTCAGAACATTCTTAAAGTACCGTTGAATCACGACAACTTATAATTTGAGCACGATTCTTGCCGGCGCAGATTATTTCTTCTTCTTGTCTGCTTTCTTGTCAGCAGTATCCAGGGTAATGCCGTCGGATTCTAATTTAGACACAACATTGGCGATATCCTTTTTCATCTTGTCAGCACAAAAAGAACCGCAGAAGTAAACTCTCTTGCCATTGGAATCAATAAAAAACTTCTTGTCAATTTTGCTGTTGCATTTCGGACAAAGAGTCTGCTTTTTGGCAGTCGCGGTTTTGTCGGCGGCAGGAGCCGCAGTCGCATTTGTTGCAGGGGTGGCGGCAGTCGCGGCGGCCGGCGCGGCAGCAGACGCGGTGGTTGATTTATCAACTGCGAGGACAGAGGCGGCTCCGAGTGCGAGAGTAACGGCGGCTAAAAAGACCAGGTTCTTTTTCATTTTTCCTTTTTTCCCATATTTTACAGTAAGCATTTTACTTAAAGTATTAAAGAGCAGTAATATAACTGTCGAGACAAATCAAGGCAATGGTTTTTGAAAAAATAATTATGGATAATTCCTCCCCCGAGTTGCGAAAAAGTACCGCAAGCATCTCCTTTTGCTTGTCAAACCGGCTCCGCTCTAGAAAAATAAGTTAAAACATACTACAGGCGCACCATCGCCAAGGTATTAAAAGCATAAAGCTTCGGCGAAGCGTCAAGTTATAGAAAATAAAAACGAAATCTGATAGTTCCCTGCTGAAGATTGGACTTTTTAAATCAAAAATACCATCAGTTATTGGTTAAAAATACGTTCCCGGATAAGCTCAGATCGGGCTGCTCCTTTTGTGCCGGCGAAGTATGGGTATTCCCAGCAGATGATTTTTTTGACAAAGCCTGATACATTATTTATTTGAGCGATTACACGTTCAGGATCGGCAGGATGGAACGGCGCGGGTCCTCCAAAACCATGCCTTTCAAAAAGTTCCGCATTAGCCCATAATTCAATCCCTGAATTGTCACAGATTTTTTTCCATACCTCCCATGCTGCCTGCTGGATGCTTAGATTACAGCCGGCGCAGCCGATTGAATCTTGCGGCGCCATTATATCCAGCGGCACCCGGTTCAAAACATTGAGCCAGCCGTCAACAATAATTTCACCATTGGCATTCCCGTGTTTTGTTGCGGGGGACATGAGTATTTTGTGTTGAGGCGACAGGCTTTTCAGCTCCGAAAAATAACGGCGGTAGAGTTCATTCAGGGACTTTTCTCTTTCGATATCCCGGTTGGTCGATACGGCAGTTTCAGGAGTGAAATATACGCCTTCAAATAAATCACGGTATTCAAAGAGTTCTTTCACGCAATGTAATTGCCTGTTCACTTCCGCGTTGACGGTTTTTTTATCTATGCATTTTGACCAGCCGATTGTGCAGCCGTATCCGCCGAGATAAACATGCAGCCCGATTTTTTTTGCGGCGGGCAGCATTGCTTCAATGACTGGATATGTTTTATAAATATTTTTGAAATAATCAGACTTGTAATATGCTTCGCCGAGTTCATGCCAGATTGACGCCTGAAAAATTACAGTATCAAGACCGGCCTGCTTCATTTCGGTAAAAAGTTCCGTCCATGTTTCGCTATTCCAGTTAAGAGCGGGACATCCTTTATAATCCGGCGGATGCGCATATATGAAAGAGCCGCTGACTACCATTTTTTTTTGCTGCGGCGTTGTAAAGTTCTTCAAAAATTCCTTATTTCTGATAAGTGATAAATCTACTGACGGTTTTGATTGGGCTGCCGCTTTCTCTGATGGTTCAAAAATGTTGAAATCATCTATTTGGGTAATTTTAAACACGATGTAACCTCTTAATAATTAATTCTCAGAGCGATATAATCATTTCTTGGAATATCCAGGTTTAATGACTTATCCTTAACCTCTATCAAGGCCTGCGTTTCCGCATTTTTAACTGATGTTATTTCAATGCCGTCAATTTTTATGTCTACAGTTACAGGTTTCCTGTTGAGATTGGAAACTATAGCCAACATTCGACTGCCATTTTTATAAAAACCTATTTTAACATTTTCGTTATTGCCAATCAGTACTTTGTTTTTCCAATACGGGATGAATTCAATATCCGGGTTATCTATTTTAAAATCATCCCGGAATTGCCATGTTTTGTAAACTTCACCGGCATTACACCAGAGCGGCCACACAATCATGTCTCCCTGCATTGTTCTGGAAAGCAGATCCCTGGTTGGCTCCGGCTTGTCCATGATATCGCGCTGATTTTTCAGGCACGGCAGGAACGCGATTACAGAACCCCATTGTTTCCAGTAAAATTCGCTCTTTATCCTGTCAATGGGCAATGCGTAACTATAATAATAAAGTTTGTCTTCCGGCGGCGGCAGCAGTTCCGGATTATTCGGAAAATATCCGGAGTAAAGATGCTCACCAGTCAGAAAGCAGGTGAAGGGGCTGAGTACTTCCATCATCATTGTTCCAGAGCAATGAGCGAATGACCAGTTAGTATTCACAGAATTGTTTTTCATCAAGACATAATGGATGCGTTTATAAAGGTCGCGGTCCGCCATAACTGAATATGTCGGCCGTCTTTTTCCATTAAAATCAGTATAGCCGCCGCCGGTTTTTTCCCTGAAATTAGGGGTCAGCTCCATCTCGTCGATATAAACGCCGTCGGCAGGTCCGAATTTTTTATTCCATTGCTCGATGGTCCATATCATATAATCAC
Organism: uncultured Lentisphaeria bacterium; assembly: GCA_903831825.1. Lineage (GTDB taxonomy): Bacteria > Verrucomicrobiota > Lentisphaeria > Victivallales > Victivallaceae > CAIPAT01. Next base: position 11,482 of record CAIKZE010000287.1, read on the forward strand.
TCCATGAAGTAGTTGCGGCTGCGCGCATCCAGTCCTTGTGTTCGCCTCTTTGACGCTGAGGCTCCGGACTCCATTCATCTTTGATTTTTTGAGCATCAGGATTTACTTTGCCGTTTTCCGAGACAGGCAGATGCAGTCTTGTCCAGTAAGGTACGACTTTGCGGTTTTCCGCATGATCATTTTTTACCTGCGCCCGAAGTTTATCGACATTTTGAGCACGGCACGGCTCAGGGTCAAGATCCATTTGGGTCCATTTATCCGGCCAGTAGATTAGCAAAGACCCGCGTTTTTTATCGGTAAATCCCTCATACTGGGCAGATATTGTTTTGCCTCTCCAGCCGCCTGGCATCGGCTTAACAGGCGTGGCGATAAAACCGAAGTTGTAAGAAAGTTTTTGTCCGCTTGTAATTGGCGGAGCGGATGCAAGGAATCTGATTGCCATATTAACATGAGAATCATCTGCTCTGATAAGTTCTATGGAGTCTTTGCGGTCAACCGGCCACCAGTTCTGGTCTGATTCGGCGAAAAATTGCAAGCCGCCGTCAGTATTGCCAACCCAGAGATGCGAGACAAAGCCTAATTTTAAAAGACTTCCTGTTTTTGACGAGAGCGACTGCGAATAAGAGTAGCGAGGCCCTACAACAGAAGACAAATCATGAGTAACACCGACATAGTGAACCATTTCGGCGCTGGAATCAGTTAATGGCACAATAAGTTCAAATTTAGTGATGTTTTGGGCTCCTTCGATTTCCAGCGAACACCAGATCATACCATCGTATTCGAATGTAAATTCAGCGCGGCCTTTGCCGCCGTCAAAAGCTACAGGACGTTCTATTACAATTCTTCCTTTTCCTTTGCGCAGGACTTTAAACGAGCCAAATTTTAAGGTTGCGGATTTACCATTGATTTCCGCAACTGCGGAGATCGGCGACCTTAGCAATTCCTGACCGGCTGTGGAAATCCGGTCAAATAAATCTGTGCCGGACAAAGCATAGGCTCTTTCCCATACTTCAATCTGATCATTTTTCAATTCAACAGCGGTTAATGGCGGCATGACAAAATCGTCGTTCAATGCTTCAAGGCCCAATCGCACACGATTGTCAAACCAGGGGCTTCCCTGTAGGATTTTTTCAGTAAAGTTATTTTTGTCTGAAATGTCTATTTTCAAGTCGGGAAGTCTTTTTGCGGCTAACGCGCTTATTTCTTCTTGCAGCAGAGCGCGGTTGTACAAATTAATTCGTCCGATAACGCTTTGATTGTTGCGTCCTACGTTCTGCCAGGCCGGACCGGCGGTAAAACAGTTGCCCCAATTCTCCAGTTTAGCCAATTTTCCGTTTGCCCGTTTTATTCCATCAACATAAAGGGTTATTTCTGATTCATCATAAGTCAGGAGCAAATGATGCTTGGAGTTCAAAGGCCAGTTGGCGGGTTTTGTCCGCAGAAATAGTTTTTCCTTTGACGCCTGCTGTTCCAGATATACTCCCAGCCCGTCGTCGGCATGCTTGTATATATACATCAGGATGCCGGATGCCGGGATTTTACTGGTTTGCATGAAGAGATGTATTTTATTATCATCCCAATCCCAGTTAAGGTTTTTCACTACTATTTCTATCGAACCTTTTACCGGAGATAAATTGCCGGCGGCTTCATACTGGACGGACGAGCAATTTTCCCCGACTTTAAGCCCGTTATTGACTGTAGACATCGGCTCAAAGTCAAATTCCGGCTTATTGCCTGAAAGAATAGTCCCGGCAATATTTCCTTTACTGAAAGATGCGTTGACATTATCCATGGAACTGGCATAGTCAACTTCAAATGTCATAGCGTTTTTCAAATTCTCCTCCATAGATGCTCCTGCCGATATATTTAACAGTACAATAAAAAAAGATATTGACAGCGGCGCGAGCCGCAGCCTTTTCCCTGATAATTTCATTTCATAATCCTTTTCTTGAATATTTCTTGATTTTTTATAGAAGAATTAGAGATTTATAGGATCTGCCTGTTTGTATTTTTTCACATATTCCGGCCCTGTAATCAAATCCGCATGTCCATCGAGGAAGCTTAGAGTATAACGATTTTGATGCACGGGAAACAGATAAGACGAACTGGCGTAATTGACTGAATCCATCAAGGAGCAATCAGTGCTTCCTTCCTGGGGATTACTTCCGCCTGTCCATTTTGCGCAAACATTCAGGATTGCCATTGAAGAAGCCTTAAAACTGTTGCTTTTCTGAAAATTGTACACATATGTTCCTGCAGGAAATTCATAACCGGTTCTTATGTTTTGCAGATAAGTCCTGCGGTAACCGTTCATCTCGGTCCTGATATTGTACGGAACACCAACGACAGATTCGCAGGCAAAGATTTTTGGGGATATTTTATCAAATTCCATCATCCGTTCAAACCAATAATTGTTGTGGCCGGGCCGGGATACCGATGTCATATAAGTCGGTATTAAATAATCATTGAAATTCCCCATATAGAAAAAATGTGAGGCCGCGAATTGTTTGACGTTATTACAGCAAAAAATTGCGCGCGCTTTTTCCCTGGCTTTGTTGAGCGCCGGCAGCAGCATTGAGGCAAGAATCGCGATGATGGCAATCACTATCAGCAATTCTATAAGTGTAAATTTTAACATCTTTTTTTTCATAACCTGACCTCCTTGATTGTCAAAACTCTCTTTTTAAATTTATGAAGCAATAAACAAGTATTTTTCCAGGGATTCGCTATGTTCTGTCAACTCGATCATCCTGTCTCCAAAATTACGCAAACCGGTTTCCAGATATTTCCGCGTCAGCGATATTATAAGTTCAATCTGTTGCTCTATCGGCGTCATATAATAAACTACCGGCAGACATGGTCCCGCGATTTGGCAGTCCGGATTGGCGTGTGAAACAACCAGCACATCTTCCGGTATCCGCAAATTGTTATGTATCAGCGCCTGAAATATTCCCATTGTCATCAATGAGTCAACGCATATTATTCCGAACAACCGGTCTTTTCTCCGTTTCAATAGTTCATTCGCCCCCAGAAATCCGCCCATGCTGGATAAATCCTGTTTCTGTATGTTTGCCGGATCACAGAGTTTGCCAATTGACTGCAAGCCTTCCCGGTAACCGGAAACCGGGCGATTCTTGAATTTACGCCAGTCTTCTGATTGATTGCTGCAAAGCAGCATTATGTCAGAAACTTTGTAATTATTGAGCAGCTTTACCGCGGAAGCAACAAACTGCTGCGTGTTATATACTACTGAATTTTCCAGACCGATATAATCATAAAGTCCAATTATCAGCGCTTGTGAATTTTTGAATATGGAGTTGGCTTTCGAGGCGATGTAACGACTGCTTACCAGGATAAGATCAAATGCGTTTTCAGTCGCTTTGTGTATGAATTCGGCAGCGCTTTCGGCATCTGACACATTGAAAAATTCCTGATAAGACCAACCTTCCGCCTGGAACCGCCGCCTGGCGAATTTGCAGAATATCGGGGAAAATACATAATCCGGCTGTCCGTCCTGAATATCAAAGACAACCGCAACCCGGCATGGGTAAGATTGTGCCGCAAACACCCCTTTGCCGGCGTACCGCTTAATCAAGCCATTGCGCTCCAGCGTATCCATTGCTTTGCTTACTGTCGCTATAGTGGTTTCGTGTCTTTTCGCTAACTTTGCTATAGGCTCTAATTGCGAACCGGGTAAGATTTGGCCGGATACAATTTGCATGCGCAGAATATCCGCTAATTGACTGCTTTTGTTTTTTCTTTTTTCTGTCATATATATTAAATAGTTCTATGATTGTTTAATATTATTATAGCTCTTCTAGAATAGTTGTCAATACTTATTCTAAACTTTCTCAAAATTTATTTTCTTTAAATTCAGTCAGATATTTTCGGTTTTGCCTGAAGACACAGAATTTTAATTGATTTCTTCCGTGCTTTTTATGCGTTGATTAATTTTGTGCCGCCTCATCGGCGGGTAAATGCCTCAGTGTATTCCGTGGTTAAACCTGCTTTAAGATTTTTGTCCAAAACCGTGAGTTTCAAAAATACATTTTGGGCGTTATTTGAACGGAACTACGCCGCGACTGTTGACAAAACCACTATATATGTAAGACAATTGAAAGTTGAAAATGGAAATTTGAAAATGAAAGAATAGCAGCCTTTTTCTGGAAATTTAAGGATTTGGTTAACTTTAAAAACAATTGAAAAATGAAAACGGTTCTGTTCAACGGCTATCTAACGACTCGGGAATGCGCGATGCTATGGGCCAATGAGAATAATGGGAATAATGGGAATAATGGGATGGTGTATGTTCAGAGGCTCTCTAAAACTCGGAGTCCGGATTTCTCTGTGCCTCTGTGTCTCTGTGGTTAGGTACTGTCCAAAATGTGCGAGACGCATGTCCAAAATGTGGGGATTGGAACAAGAGTCCAAAATGTGGGCAGTTAACAAAAATCTTAACAGACAGTTGGAAACGGGAACGGAAATGTTGTTAAATCTTAAAAACAGTTGTGCTCGACCATGCTCCAGAATCTCGGAGATGTTGGACAAGTCTCAATGGTTTTGTGCTCAAGGGCTGTCCAGGATGTCCAAAATAACAAAAATGGAATTTATTAAGAAACGTCTTAACCAGTCGCCAGAAATACGGGTAGAACAACACTGCGCGGGGTGTGTCCAAAATGAGGATTTGGGAGGGTCACGCTCCGTCGTGACCGGGATCGGAACCGGTTGCCACGGAGGGCAACCCTTCAGGGAACAGTTCCGCACAAGGGCTCTCTAAAAACTCGGAGTCCGGATTGCTTTGTGCCTCTGCCGCGCCTCCGGCGGGTAAATGTCTCTGTGGTCAGGTACTGTCCAAAATGAGCGTGGAAGGTGTCCGGAATAGTTGTAAAAATGAAAACGTTGTGCTGAATTAGTCTCTAACTATCGGAAATCGGACGGTTGTCCGGTTTATTCTTAACTACAATAGAGTTGCTCTGTTTAAGGTGTTGAATATCTGATATTCAAGATTATATTAGTGCTTTTGTTTTCTGCAATTAATAAACGTTGGCCGGAGAATACGGCAACCGACATAACTAACAGGATATCAAGGGAATATGTTTGAAAGTCTGAGCGATAAATTACAAGATACGCTAAAACGGCTGCGCGGCGAGGCAAAGCTGACGGAATCTAATATCGCCGATGCAATGCGGGATATACGCCTGGCGATGCTGGACGCCGACGTCAACATTCAAGTGGTAAAAGACTTTATTGATGACGTCCGTGAAGAATGTGTCGGCGTGGACGTGCTGCGCACGGTCACTCCCGGCCAGCAGGTCGTAAAGATCGTCCATGACCATCTGGTGGAATTGATGGGCGAAGGCGAAGTTCCGCTGACGCTGGAATCCAAACCTTCGGTAATCATGATGGTCGGACTCCACGGCAGCGGCAAAACCACCACCGCCGCCAAACTGGCGCTTCACCTGAAGAAAAACAAGAAGAAAGTCATGCTGGCGGCCGGCGATATTTACCGTCCCGCCGCAATCGATCAGCTTGAAGTCCTCGGCAAAGAAATCGGCGTGCCGGTCTATGCCGAACGCGATAACCTGAATGTCGCTTCAATCGCCAGAAATGCAATTGAAGCCGCCAAGCTGGAACATCTTGACGTCATTATTATTGATACCGCCGGCCGTTTGCAGATAGACCAGTCCATGGTGCAGGAACTTGTTCAAATAAGCCAGGCCTCGCGGGCGGATGAAATTCTGCTGGTCGCGGATGCCGCCCTCGGACAGGAAGCCGTTTCCGTCGCGGACCATTTCCACAAAGCGCTCGGCCTGACCGGTTTGATCCTGACCAAGCTCGACGGCGACGCCCGCGGCGGCGCGGCGCTCTCCATCCGCAAAGTCACCGGCTGCCCCGTCAAATTCGTCGGTTCCGGTGAAAAAATTGAAAATCTCGAGGTGTTCTATCCCGAACGCATGGCTTCCCGCATTCTCGGCATGGGCGACGTGGTGTCGCTGGTCGAAAAAGCCGCGGAGGAGCTTGACGAAAAAGAAGCCCGGCTGCTGCATGAAAAACTCAAGAAAAACCAATTTGATTTCAACGACTTTCTGATGCAGCTCCGCCAGATGTCAAAACTGGGCGGCGCGGAATCAATCCTGAAAATGCTTCCCGGCGGCCGGGACATGAGCAAAGCCCTCGGCGAAGTGGATCCTAAACATTTTTCGCACATGGAGGCGATTATCTGCTCCATGACCCCCGCGGAACGCGGAGACCCCGACCTCATCAGTTTCCCCCGCAGGAAACGCATTGCCAAAGGCAGCGGAACTTCGCTGGAAGAAGTGGCCCGCCTGGTCAAACAGTTTACCCTGATGCGGAAAATGATGAAGAAGACCGGCTTGCTCCGGCAGTTGCTTGGCGGCGGCGGCGGGATGACCGGCTTGGGCGGCATGTCGTCCATGTCCGAATCAAGCATGGAGGATATCGGACTCGGGGTTGGCCCGTCCCGCAAGGAAATTGACCGGAAGCGCAAACTGGAAAAACTTAAGAAAAAACAAAAACAGAAACAGCGTAAAAAAAGCCGCTGATTATTTTGTATTTATGTCGAAAAACAGGTTAATCCTGAGATTTTTATAAATCGTTGAAAAATGTTGGAAAAACGCAAAAGGAATTTTAAAAAAAATGCTGACAGTAATCATTTCCGCAATAATCGGTTTAATCACCGGCTGGGCCAGTTATCATGAGTGGAACATGGGCTGGGCGATAGGCAACGGTTTTGTCATGGCAGTCGCCGCTCAACTTCTGATCGGATTGTTCATCCGCCGGAAAGTCACCAAAATTAATGAGAAGATCCAGGGGGTGATGGTCGAAGCTCAGAATAAGATCAACCGCATGGCGCAGGGTTTTCAGCGGCGTCCGCTCGGCAGCATCAAGGAAATGCAGAAGATGCTGGAAAAAGAGCAGAACGAATCCGTAAGAAAGGCCCTGGAAGCGGCCGGCGAAATGAAGAAATTTTACCTCTGGAATTTTCTGCTGGAAAGGCAGATCAATACCATGCGCATGCTGTTGCATTTTCAATTGCATGAACTGCAGGAGGTTGACAAGTTGATGCCCAAGTGTCTGATGATGGACCCGCGCGCTGTCGCGATAAAGATGGTCCGCATGTATAAAAAGGACAATCAGGATTTTCATAAATTTTTCGCCAAAAAAGCAAAACGCCTGAAAGATGATGACGCCGCGCTGCTTTACGGCCTCTATTCGTGGATTCTGGTGAAAGAAGGCCAGACCGATAAAGCGCTTAATATCCTGATCGAAGCCAAAAAGAAGACCAGCAATGAAACGATCATTCAAAACTGGGAACATCTCGCCAACGGCAGAATCAAGCAGTTTTCCAATGCCGGACTGGGCGACATGTGGTATTCGCTTTATCTTGAAGACGCTAAAATCAAGCCGCAGAAAATGCGCCGCGCATTCTGAAAAATCCGTCCGGATTGTACTGCGGCAACGGTTTTTAATGCAGGTTTCCTCCTGAAATGATAAAAAAACATTTGCATAAGTAAATTTTAAGGTTAGTTTAAATAAATTAGAATTATTATTAAGTTTTAGGTAACTTGAAATTTTATAAAGACGAGGTCAAACATGAAGAAAATGTTATTGCTGTTCACATTCGCTTTCATCTTAACGGCAGGGTTCAGCTCCCGGGCTGACGGCGTTGTTGACAAGGTTTGTCTGTACATCCCGAACCGTATTCTTGACGCAATGGACATCTTTACCCTGAATCTTGGTATCGGTCCGGTCGTTTGTCTCGAACTCAGAGGCACCCGCGCGGTTCAAGGCGGGGTCGGCATCGGCGCCGCCGCTAAAGTGATCAAAGACTACAATCGTCAATACGGCGCCTGTCTCCAGAACGGCTGGAACTGGGAATTCATCTGTGTCGCCGCTGAAGATATCGAACGCAGACCGACCTCCCGCTGGGTAAAGGAATACTGGCAGCACGATGAAGGCTTCCCGAGCCCCACGCAGCGCATTTATGACTTCCATAACGGCGCCAGGGATTACTGGGAATTTGGCGGGTCCGCCGGACTTGGTATTGAAGCTGACGTCGCGCTTCATCCGGTTGAAGTGGCTGACTTCGTGACCGGATTCTTCTTCATCGACCTTAAAGGAGATGATCTGAGTTTTGAGGACTTTGAATAAAAGCCTCGCTTAAACGGCAAATAATTCTACCGGGTATTTCATGCTTATGAGATATCCGGTTTTTTATGAGTAGAAACATTTATGGACGCAGTGCGGGAAAAGACAGAAGGTACGGCAGGCGGTTTTCAGTGTGTCCGCTGCGGCAATTGCTGTAAATGGCCCGGCTATGTGAGAATCGGCATTGAGGAAACTGCACAGATCGCCGCGGTTTTGGGAATGGCGGTTCAGTCATTTACCGATGAATATACGATGCTGACTTCGGACCGCCGCGGTTTGTCCTTGAAAGAAAACGATAACGGGCAATGTATTTTTTATGAGGAACCTCCGGGTTGCCGGATTGAACCGGTGAAACCGCTTCAATGCCGGAATTTTCCCGTCAAGTGGAATTTTGCAGGATGGGAAAAAGAGTGCGGCGGTTCCGGAACTGGACAGATTAAATAAAGGTTTGCGGGATGGGACTGATAAATCAAAATTCAAGACTGGGAGTGATTCTGATCGTATCCGGCCCGAGCGGGACCGGCAAGACCACGATATGCACTCGCGTCCGTGAAGAAATGCCGGAACTGAAATTTTCGGTTTCCTGCACTACCCGCGCGCCGCGCGCCGGCGAACAGCACGGCAAAGACTATTATTTCCTGTCCCGTGAAGAGTTTAGGAGCAAGATAGACAACGGCGAATTCATCGAATACGCCGAAGTTTTCAGCAACTATTACGGTACGCTCAAAAGCGAAGTCATTGACCGGGTTAAGCTCGGCGAAGATGTTTTTCTGGACATCGACATTCAGGGCGCGATGCAGATCCGCCAGTGTTCAAAGCAGGATTCGCTGCTTGGCACTTGCTGCGAATTCATCTTCATCGCCCCCCCGTCGCTGGAAGAGCTTGAAAAACGGTTGCGCACTCGCGCTTCCGATTCCGAAGAGCAGATCATGCAGCGGCTCAGCAAATCGACGCTTGAAATAAGTTACTGGAAGCATTATGATTATCTGGTTATCAATGATATACAGGAAGTTACCGTGGAAGAGATGAAATCCCTGATCAGGATGACCCGCAAGGCAACCAAACGAATGGAGGAGGGACTGTTCAATGTCTGATCACAGAAAATCTATTGCGCTCGGAATAACCGGTTGCATTGCCGCCTATAAAGGCGCGGACCTTTGCAGCCGGCTGGTTCAGGACGGATATAACGTTCATGTGTTAATGACGGAGTCTGCGACTAAACTGGTTACTGAACAGACGTTTCTGACGTTATCCCGCAATCCCGTCATTACCAGCCTGTGGAATTCCCCGGAATGGCGTCCCGAGCATGTCGCGCTGTCCGACCAGGTTTCCCTGCTGGTCGTTGCGCCCTGTACCGCAAATTTTATCGCTAAACTGGCTCACGGCATCGCCGATGACGCCCTTTCAACATTTGCCATAACCCATACCGGTCCGATTCTGCTTGCTCCCGGCATGAATCCTAAAATGTGGCAGAATCCGGCAGTTCAGGATAACGTAAAATTGCTCAGGAAGCGCGGCGTGCTTTTTGTCGGCCCCGCCGCCGGCCATGTCGCCTGCGGACCAGAAGGCGTCGGGCGCATGGTTGAAGTCGAAGCAATTCTGAAAGAAATCGAAAAACTGCGGAAAGTAAAATAAAAAATCCGCGATGGAATTTTCATCGCGGATTTTAATGCCGGACAGTGAACTGCCGGCATTGACTGGCCGGAGATTAAGCTTTCTTCTTTTTATTGAAGATAGAGTCCCAGTTTTCCCGGTACTTCTTCTCATCTCCGGGCCTTCTTTTGCTGCCTTTTCCTGCCATTTATCGGCCCTTTCAATTGAAATTGAATTAGCTTCTGTTTTTAAAAAACGGACTTTAATATAGCACTTTATATAAAAAAAGAAATACAATTATGAGAATTATTAATACCGGAATAAATTATCGCGCGGTTTGACTCAAGTTCATTCATCTTCTCGAAAAACCGGGCATAATGGCTTTTTATCTCATAATCTTCGATCTCCCTATTGACAGAATTTTGATTTTGCGGTATAATATAAACACCGTCATAAACAACGTTATGATTTAATGAGCGATTTTATTATGCTGGAAACTTGCAAATACAAATACGAAGTGGTCGCGGACGCCATTCGCCGCAATATCCGTCAAGGACATTACTCGACGGGTAAACTTCCGGATGAAGATATTTTAATCCGGGAATACGGGGTAAGCAAGAGAACCATCAGCAGCGCGTTAAAGCAGTTAAGCAATGAAAGTGTGATTACGCGGGTTAAGAGCAAAGGCACCTTCATCAGCAGCCGGAGCAATCAGAGTCTGACTTTGTGCGGTCTGGTCGGAGTAATGATGGATTTCTCCGGGCACTATTACGGCACACTGGCCAAACATATCCGCCATTATTTGAGTGAACGCCTGTTTTACATGCTGGAACTGGAAAACAATTCTACAGTGAATAAGGAAGCCGAGCGTTTTCGCAATTACCTGTTTACGGTGCTCAATTCCAGGATTCATGGGGTGATTTATGACGGCAACGGTTATTGTAAATCCACTTTTTTGCGCGAGTTTAAAGATATGCGGTCGGTTGCGGTGAACTGCTTTGACGCGCCCGGACCAATTCCAGATTGTGCCGTCCTGGCGGATTATCGTTCCGGCATGTATGATATGGTAAGCCACCTGCTTGAGCGCGGGTGCCGCCGGATTATGTTATCTGCCACCATTCCGCCTTTTTTCCCGATATCGGATCCGGATCATGCCGCAAGACATCCCACCAATCAGGTTATGGACGGATATAAGGAAGCAATGAATAAGGCTGGACTTGGAAATTACATTGAAATAAGCTCTCTTTTTGATGACGATACGATTCGCGGCGTATTGATGAGGCGACAACGCCCGGAAGCCATCGTGTGTCAAAGCGATTCAATGGCGGTAAAAATAATACTGAATGCGCTGATTTTGGGAATTAAGGTTCCGGATGAATTGCTGGTCTCCGGGATGTATAATACTCCATGGACCACAATTTGCCCGGTGAAATTGACCAGCATCAGCCTGGAGGAAGAGGAGATTGCCCGGCGGGCGGTTCAGCTTTTGACTGCGCCCGATGTCGCCAATGTAACAGAATTAGTGAAACCTAAAATAATCAAAAGGGAGTCGGCATGATGAAAATTAAAATGATGAAAAGAACAAGCCGTTTTACACTCATTGAATTGCTTATTGTCGTAGCTATCATAGCAATTCTTGCGGCAATGCTGTTGCCAGCGCTGCAAAAAGCCAGGATGACGGCGCGCAAAGCACATTGTATTAATAACTTAAAGCAGCTTGGCCTCGTCCTGGAATCGTATGCCGGGGACAATCAGGACTGGTTTCCGCTGTACTATAACAAATCCCAGGAATGGTTTCGGGTATTATGCGACAGCCACTATGTGCCGTGCACTTATACACAGGCTCGCGGGGCGACTACAACCTGGGCGGCGGGCGGCAGAAAAACCATCTTCTGGTGTCCTGAAGATAAACGAGATCCGGGAACCGGCAATACGGGGCCTTGCGGAATCAGTTATGGCATAAATAGCGTTATATCCAATGATACTCCTCTTGCATATAAGTGGCTGCGAAGAAATCAAATAGCTCTGAAAGCAGGCTGGTCCGCCAGCCAGAATAGTTTGCTGATGGACTCCTGGGACGGGGTTAATTATGCAAGCGGGGGAGCATATAACCTCCAGCCTTACAGCGGTACTAAAAACTTGGATTTTCGTCATAATACTACCATAAATGTGCTTTATTGCGATGGACATGTGGAGAACGGAAGCCGGAATATCATTTATTACAAAACCGCTTACGATAATTTCTGGGGAAGATACTGGCCATAATCACAGGTATACATACAGGAATAAATAAAATAATTCAAATAAAGGGAATGAAAATGAGTTCAGGTTTAAAAATTCGGTTATGCGGCATTGCAACAGCGCTTTTAATGTCGAGCATTGGCGCACATGCCGCGCAGATAGTTTGGGAACGCAATATTGCAACGGAAAAACCCGGCAAATTAAAGCCCGGCGCTGCGCTGGTGCCGATGGAATCAGGCAATGTCCTGAAGCTGAGCTACGATGCGAAAGAAAAAAATCAGCCAATCGGTTGGGCGGCCGGGATTGAAGCCTGCGGACCGTCAACTTTACGCCTCTGGCTGGAAGGCGAATCACTGCGCCAAATCGGAAATGATTTGATGTTCAGTCTGGTAATGACCAATGAAGCCACCAATGAGTCATTTCAGGCCGACGGCATTGTCTGCGGCGCCCGCATTAACAAAAACGGCTTTCGCGAGTTGCCCATTCCCATCCAGCTTGCGGACAAACCGGCCAAATACAAGCTCAGCCTGGTCGCCGAATGGCCCGATCACGGCGCCCGCAAACCGGTGGTGTACTTGAAGCGCGCTGTGCTTGAATCGGCCGATTCCACTCACCCCTATATCAGCTATGTCTGGAAAAGCAAAACCATTTATGCGCCCATGACGCCGATTATTATGAAAGTGACCGTAGTCAATCCGACCTCTCAAGTCTTTGACGGCAGCATCAGTATGCTTCAACATAGCGGTTTGGACGACAGCTCCAAAGTAAAGACGGCAGAGGTCAAATGCGACGGCAACAGTTCAAAAATAATTGAGATTGCCTGGGATGCCGGCAAGGCCAAAGGCGGTTGCCGGGTTGAAGCCTGCCTGCTGGACAAAACCGGCGCGGAACTTAATCGCTTTGAGAAAGACTTCGGAATTGAAAGCGATCCCCGCAATCTTAGTTTCAGCGTTAAAGACTTGGAAATAGGCCGCCGCCCGAACATTGACGGACTGTTTTATGTTTCGCCGGCCAGTTATTCGCAGAGTCGTGATATAATTGGAAAGATGCGGCAGGGGCTTGGGGGCCGAAAAGAATTTTTTGCATGGAGCTGGTGCGATCTGGCGCAGTTCATCTCGCCGGAGGATCCTTATCTTCGACATTGCGATAAATCTTGTTGGGTTAGCCTGAAAAAATTCAAAGATCAGGTGGCGCTGTTCAACGACGCCGGGATTTATCCCATCTCCTATATTCTGGGGCGCGCTGTCGGCATCGCCGGATACCAGTTGATGCAGCAGCATCCCGACTGGTTTATTTATACCCGCGAAGGGGAAATTGACTATTACGACATGGCATTGCTGAACAACTATGCAACCAGAAACAGTTTCGGGTTTAAAAGCAAAGATGGTTTTATGCTATGGGCGATTCTCGACGCCACCAATCCCGAGGTCCGCCGCTGGATAGCCAACCAGATAATCTCGCTGGGAACCGAGATGGGATTTAAAGGTGTGCGCTGGGATGTCTGGAACATGAGCGTGAAAACTGACTACTATCGGATGGACGGAACGCAAGTAGCTAAGACCACGGCGGATGCGGACCGGCTTACCGCCGAATCCATCCGCGCGGTAAAAGAAATGGTCGCGCAAAAGTTGCCTGAATTCACCTATGGCTACAATTACGCCTCCCCTGGGGAGAATGCCGACACGCCTCTGACGCTGGCGGAAAAATGCCGCGGACATGGTTGGCTGCTGGATGAGGCTTCCATCGGTTATCATGGAAAAACATCGCCTTTTCACACTTGGGACGCCTATGCAAAAATAATGATTGAATGGGGGAATAAAGTTCGCCAGTTGGGCGGAATTTATAATCCCTGGCCGTTTTCCCGCGGAAATATGAGTGACAACAATGATATTGACTGGCTTCAGGAAAGCATTTACCATCTGCTTTCCGGCGGGCGCGTCTGGTTTGGAGTGGGCGGCTACGCCAAGAACAACTCCGCCTTGTACGGCGATTTTTCGCTGCTGGCGTTCCGTTACAACAACATCTATTCCGGATGGGACCTCCGGCTTCAACCGGAAAATCAAACCAATATCCGGGTCAAAGCGCCGGATACCGTCTGGTGGAAAAGGTTTGTATTCACCAACAAAAGCCTTGACGGCAAGGATCAGGATATTGTCCATCTGGTGAATTCGCCGCCGATCCTTGACGCGGAGGAGAATCCCGATTCGAAAGTGCGCCCGCCGACCGGGCCGGTTGAAGTAATCTGTGCCGGCCGCAACGGTCAGAAGCCGGTTAAGGCCTGGCTGGTGATGGCCGAATCCCTTACGCCGGACGCCGAGCCGAAAGTGCAGGCGCTGCCGCTGGAGTTAAAGAACAAGGATGGCGGCGTGAGCGTAACCGTTTCTTCGCTGTTGTACTTTAAAACCGTGGTTTTTGAATATTAACGGAAGGTATCTAAAATGAATAAGCATATCCTGAAAACAGCGGCGACAGTTCTGAGCATTATGTTCTCCGTCTCGCTTATGGCTCAACTAACATTAAAAGAGGAACCGGTCAACGGACATGTGCTGTACCGCCTGGAGAATGCGCGATTGTCCCTGCTGATTGATCCGAATGCCGGCGGCACGATAGTTTCCTGCAAGGACCGTCTGGGCGGCAATGTCGAACTGGTTCCCGATAAAGAGCCGCGCGGCATAGCCATCGACCATTTTCAGTCCCAGCCTTTCCCGGGTGAAATGTATAGTGCAGCCTACAAAGTGGGAGAGGTTAAAGCCGGAGCGGACCAGGCTTCCATAACCCTGCAATACCATGTGAATGGAATATGGCGTGGCGGCAGTGATGAAAAACTCAAGGACCTGCTGCTGGAAAAAACTTATTCTCTCAGCAAGGATTGCCCGGCGCTGAAGTGCAAAGTGCGCATAACCGCGCCGCAAAACAGTTCCACGCTTTTCGCCTACTGGCAGCAGAGCATATTTTATGCCGGCGGCAGCTATGACCGTACTACCACCCGTTCTTTCCGCCCGTCAGCCCGCGGGGTCCGCGCGAAAACTGCGGAGAACAATGGTCATACTGGCACGGAACCTTTTATCCGCGATTTTACCGCCGGCTGGATGGCCCTGATTGACACAAAAGCGAAAACCGGCATGACGATTCTCTCCAGTTACGATGACCTTGATGTGTTGTATAGCGCCGGTGGTAATCATACTATGGAATCCATGTACCGGCAGGTCTTTCTGCCAGCCGGAAAATCTATGGAATATGTCTCCTGGTTTATTCCGGTGGCCGGCCTGGACAATGTGGTCAGCGTCACTCCCGATTATATCGCCGGCTATACTTTGAAAGGCAACGGCAAAACCGGCGGCGAAATTGCATTTACAGCGATTCGTTCAATCAATGAACCGGCTGCACTGAATTTCAAGGTAAAAATGTTCAGCGCGCTGGCTCCGGAAGCTACTAAGGAGATTGGTCAGCTTGAGCTTCCAACGTTAGGAACGGAGCCTTTGACCAAAAATATTGCTTTCCCGCCTGTCGGCTCAGATCCTCTGGTCATGCAGGTGCAGGTTAATGCCGGCGGCAAAAGGTACGATTTTGAAGATTATTGCAACGGGACATATCAGTGGGGGGAAAACATTCAAACTGATATGATTTCACCTGTTTACCAGGGAAAACGTCCCGCGCAGAAAATCAATTTATCCAAACCGGAAAAGCTCCAATTGCATAATGTATATGGCGACCAGATTTGGTATGTCGAAGGCTTGATGGATGATTACTATCAGCTTTCAAAAGCAGTTGATGCCGCTTATGGTTCGCAGACCAGTTGCGACCGCAATTTTATGAGTTACGGCGTTACCTGGCGCAGCCGCCTCGACGGATTCCCCTGGGATTATGATAAACTGCTCAGTTACGATTTAATTATTATGGGCGGCGCGAAGCGGGAGGCGCTGGGCGGCACGGCCATGGAAATGCTGAAAGATTATTTGCAGGCTGGCGGCAGCATGCTGGTGCTGGGCGGTCCAATGGCTTACGGCAACTCGCGACTGGACGGTACTCAGCTTGCCGATTGTCTGCCGGTGACTTTCGGAAATCAGCCTTTCGATCTTGAATGTCTTAACAACGCTGAAATCAAAGTGGCCGCGCAAGCGCCGTTTCTTGAACATCTGGATTGGAAGGCCGCGCCGCGAGTCAAATATCTTCATAAAGTTGAAGTGAAACCCTGGGGCAGAGTAATCCTTCAGGTTGACGGCAAACCGTTTCTGGTGGTCGGGGAAAAAGGCAAACAGCGCATTGCCTGCATTTTAGGAGCGCCCATGGGAAGTATGGAACAGGGGCAGTTGCCGTTCTGGCAATGGAATGACTGGACTTTTCTCATGCAGCAGCTCTGCTGGTGGCTGATGAAAAAAGATTACCGGTTTGAGCAGAAAAAGCAGTAAGGATAAAGCATCATGAGTAAAAAAATTATACGGTGGCGGCAGGGTTGGCTGCTGGTTGCTTTTGCCGGGACTATTGCAACCTGTGCCGCCGAAACGCCGATTCAATTTCTTGGACCGAACATAGTGCCTAATCCCGGTTTCGAAACAGCCGGCGAAGCAAAATCCTACGCGCCCTGGACTGTAACCGGTTTGAGTAAAGGCGCTGAAGCGAATATTGACACGAGCGTTGCCCTGGAAGGAAAATGCTCCATGCGCCTGGCTGCGCTTGAATCCGGCGCCCAGCTTGTTTTACAATCCCCCTCTATCCCCGTTAAAGGCGGTCAAATATATCTTTTTTCAATAGCGTTCCGGCAGGAGGGATTTACCATACATCAGAAAGGCCCCCCTTATTGCGGAGTGTCCAGTTTCCCGCAAGTCTGCTGGTTGGACGCCCAAAGTCGCGTAATCGGTTCGGGCAGTATAGGGCAGTTCCCTTACAGTTCCTGGCCCTGGGATATGCGGGATGCCTTCGAGACCGCTCCGGCGATGGCGCGGTTTGTTCAAATTAAGGTGTCTATCAGCAACGACAGCGAGAAACATTCCGGCAAGACGATTCCGTCAACATTATGGGTTGACGCAATTCAATTGCGCGCATATTCGCCGCCGCCGACACCAGCGTGGGCTCTGGGCAAAGCCGAACTTATCGTTGACGGCGACGCCTCCAGTTCTCCGGTGCTTACCTGGTTTGCGAATGATACCCAGATATGGCACAGTCTCGGCGGGAAATGGTCTCGCTCCGTCCGCGATGACCAGGCCGAACACGGCACCGCCCTTGAAGCGCCGCCCGACGTGGGTCCCGGAATGATGGGACATGGCCGCTACAATCCCAGCCTGCCGGCCGGCCCGGGCGTTTACCGGCTGCAAGTGCGCGCCAAATTGCCGCCCAATGGCGGTAATGCCGGTTCTGTGGATGTTACTTCCCAACGCTGCGGCACCCGTTTGAAGCTGGATATCTCGGGAAATGACAGAAATTCCGGCTATCGGACCTGGGAAGGAGATTTTATCTTGCGCGACAGCGGCTGGTGGTGTGTCCGCATGCATACGCTGGGCAAAAGTTCATGGCGGATCGATTCCGTTAAAATTATTCCGGTCTTTCCGTTTTCAGACCGGCAGTTGATGAGCATTTATCCCGCCACCGTCGAGGAGCTTCCCGCCGATCTGCTTCCGGCGAGTTATCAGCCGGTGTTCGGCGGTCCGCTTCAGCCCAGTCGAACCTGGCTGGTCGGCGGTTTGGGCAGTGACTGGTTTCAGTTGACCCGTACTTTCAAACTATTGCATCGCGACAATGAAACAGAGGTAACATGGGTTGACAAGAAAAGTCCTACAGCCGTCATCAACGGGTTGCCGGAGGATATGTCCACGCTGCTCTTCCGCAATAACCTCATCTGCCTTTGCAATGTGCCGATGAATGTCATGCCTTTGACATTAAAATCCGCAATCCGCGAATATGTCCGCCGTGGCGGCGGACTGCTTGTCCTGGGCGGACATCAGGGCTATGAGCGCGGTTGCTGGCAGGGTTCGTTCCTCGAAGAGATCATGCCGGTGGAAGTGGCGGCAACCGCGCCGGATGGCTTGATTGATCTCGGCAGCGGACTCCAGATAAGTCCGGGGACAATACCCCCCGATTGCCTGGCGGCAATCCCGCTAAAGGATCTGCCCTATGTGCGTTATCTGCATAAAGTCAAGCTGAAACCGGGCGCGCAGGTACTGATGAAAGCCGGAGAATATCCGTTCATCGTCGGCTGGCATTCGGGCAAAGGCCGGGTGGTGTGTGTGCTCGGGCGCGCCGAAGGAACAATGCCCAAAGAACATTTACCCTTCTGGCAATGGCAGTACTGGCCGCTGCTGCTGCGCGATGCGGGATGGTGGGCGGTAGGATATTCCGCGACTGGAAAATAAATGATTATGTTAAATTATTCTGGAGATGACGATTTTTAAAGAGGAAACAACGATGCGAGCGATAAAGTTACAGGATCCGGCTTGGGTGGAACGCGCTAAAAAGAACTTGCGGGCATTATATGAAAAACAACCGCTGGAACGGATGCCGTTTGAATTTATTGCCTTTACCAACATTGTCGGCAAACTGGAAATGGATAAGAAGACGGCAACATCATTCACGACTTCCATCGACGACTATAAACGCGGCTATTATGATTATGAGCTGGCATTGCAAAACCAGCTCCGGGCTTATGAGGCGCGGGCTGCTTCCGAATTTCAAGACGATTCGGTGTTGGGGATCACCGCCCTGAGCGGCGCCCAGGGCTGGTTCGTTGAATTCTTCGGCGGACAGAACGAGTGGTTTCCCAACCGCCCGCCGTTTCCGCATCCCATGATTAACGATATTTCGCAACTCGACTCGTTAAAGCCGGATATTGGCAAAGGGGAATTATTCCGGGTTGGCCTGGAGCAGATGCGGTACTTCGCCAAAGAGGTCGGCGATAAAATTCCGGTGCATACGCTGGACATCCAAAGTCCGATTGATTTTGCCTCGATGCTGGTGGATTACACCAATCTGGTTTACATGATGATTGATTACCCTGAAAAAGTTCACCAATTCCTGCAAATGGTTACCGATACGCTGATTACCGCTTTGCATCTGATGAAAAAAGAAATGGTGTCCGACTGGCCGCTTTCCCAGTTTCCATGGTGGATCCCCGGAGGCGTTTTTATGGCGGATGACCTGATGGCCGTCCTCAGCCCGGATCTTTACGCCGAGTTCGGCGTTCCGTATAATGAAATTATTGCGGAGGAATTCGGCGGCATATCGCTGCACAGTTGCGGGAACATTAAACACAATCTGGAGAACGCGGCAGCGACCAAAGGAATTATTGCCCTGAATACCCACGAAACGCTGGAAACCGCGGCGGCAGTTTTGAAAGACCGGGCCGCAATCATCACCGGCGGCGTTCGCGAGGTGATGGCCCCGAACTATCCCCGTAATATCCGTGACACCCTGGGTACCGGCAAAGAAGTGCAGGACTTTTGGTGGCGCGACTTTGAATGCCTGCCGGAAATACATGGACAGCGCTTTCTTTATCAGTGCAGCGCGCTGTGCAAGGATCGTCGTCCTGAAGAGGCCTATGCCGAAATGCTTGAATTCAGCAAAAGACTTGTTAACAGCGGCAGCGGCAATTGACCGTTTAAAACAACACTAGTATATTAAGTTATGAGGAAATAAAAATGACTTCACGAGAAAAAGTATTGGCGGCGATTGAACACAGAAATTCAGGGCGGGTTCCTTTTACCGTCGCGCCGTGTGCGTCCCTGGCAGTGCATGGGCAGAAACTGCTTGATTTGCTTTGCCGTTATCCCAATGATTTTTTTGACGCGCGGGAATTGAAAATCCCCAAAATGGAAGATTTGCGGAAAAGACAGGATTTCACTGATAAGTGGGGCTGCATCTGGCACGCCGAGAATGTTTTATTTGCCGGAGTGATCTCGGAACATCCGCTGGCTGATTGGAATAGTTTTGCTTCCTACAAGATACCGGAAGTTCCCAAAGTCACTCCGGAACAAATCGAGACCGCTAAAAAGACCGGGGAACAATATCCGATATGGGCCGGCATTGAGCAGTTCTTTCAAGTCATGCAGAATGTACGCGGAACCGAAGACCTGTTCATGGACTTTTATATTCAGCCTGAAGAGATTCAGAAACTGATTGACCGGATGCTGAATGAATATCATTTGCCGGCGCTTGAGGAGCAGCTCAAATTGAAGCCGGATATCGTCGGCTTTGGCGATGACTGGGGTACGCAGACGCAGCTTCTGATAAATCCTATCCTGTGGCGGCAGTTCTTCAAGCCGGTTTATAAGAAGCTGGTTGACGTTTGCCATCAGGGCGGCGCTAAAATGTTTTTTCACACGTGTGGTTATACCATGGAAATAGAGGAAGAACTGATCTCCGTCGGCATGGATATCGTAAATCCGCAGACGGCAATTATGGATGTCAGCAAATACGGCGATATAGCACGCAACCGGATAACGGTGATGCCGGACTTGAACCGGCAGGGTCTCCTGCTTAACGGGACTCCGGCAGAGGTGGAAAAACATATTATTGAAATGTATGACAAATTGGGAACGCCGTCCGGCGGCCTGCTTGGATATTGCCCGATCGAACCGCAATATCCCCTGGAAAATGTTGAGAGCATCTTGAAAACGATTTCATCTTATGAAAAACGTTAAAGGATATAAATGAATAATCACGAACTATTACCCAGGGAACGTTTTATCCGGGCTTTGGAATGCAAGCCGTTGACCGGGCTGGTGCCGCACTTTGAGCTGGTCTTTTTTTTGACGATGGAAGCTTTCGGCAGAGTGCATCCGAGTCATCGCAGTTACCACCAATGGGACCAGATGTCGGAACGTGAACGGCAATTGCATCGGCGGGATCTCGCGGACTTGCACATAAAAACGGCCGAACATTTCGGTCATAGCGCGATCTTTGTCCATCACCGCAACACGCATGATGTGGAAGAGGTGATGCGGTTGATTGACACAATCCGTGAAATGAGCGGTGACAAATATTTTCTATTGATGCACGGGGATGCAACTTATTCCGTTCCCGGCGGTGATGACCTGTTGAATTTCACCTACCGGCTGGCCGATGAGCCGGAGAAGCTAAAGGCTGATGCTCAGCGGATGATTGACGCCGCCGTCAAAAGGGCGGAGTTTTTTGCAAAGCACGGCGGACTTGACGGTTTCGGGCTTTGCAGCGACTACTGTATGAACGATAATCCGTTTCTTTCCCCGGTCCAGTTCTCCGAATTTGTGGCCCCTTACCTGGCCAAGCTGATAAAAGCCTACCGGGATATGGGATTTTACGTCATAAAGCATACTGACGGCAATATCATGCCGATTATTGACCAACTGGTGCAGTGCAATCCTCACGCGCTGCATTCGCTAGACCCGCAAGGCGGAGTGGATATTGCGGAAGTAAAAAGACTGTACGGCAAACAGGTTTGTCTGATCGGCAATGTCAACTGCGGTTTGATGGACACCGGAACTGATGAAGAAGTGATCGCATCGGCGCGTTATGCGCTGGAAAACGGCATGCCCGGCGGCGGCTACATCTTCTCCACCAGCAATTGCGTTTACACCGGTATGCGGCTGGAACGTTATGAATTGATTCTAAAAGTATGGCGTGAATTGGGAAATTATTCAACAATTTTACAAGATCAACGCTGAAATAAATGTCATTAATAAAGGAGTTGAAGACTATGAACATCGGAATTTTAGGAACAGGCGGTATCGCAGCAGCGCATGCGCTTGGGATTAACTGTCTGGAAGACACAATTGCGCGGCTGTACGCCTGTTGTGATATCGACCAGGCCAAAGTGGAAAAATTTTGTCAAACTTACGGCGGCCGTCCTTTTTCTGATCTGGACGCAATGCTGGCCGATCCGGCGCTGGATGCCGTGATCGTCTGTCTGCCCCACGGGCTTCATGCCCAGATGGGAATTAAAGTGATGAAAGCCGGAAAGCACGTACTGGTTGAAAAACCGATGGCCCCGAACGTCGCGGAATGCAAAAAACTCATTCAGGCATCGGCGGAAACAGGCAAAAAGCTTCAAATCGGACACGAATATTTCCTCTATCCGACGGTACAGGAAGCCGCGAAGGTCATCCAGTCCGGCGAACTTGGCAAACCTCTGATGGTCAGAGCGGAACTTTCTTCCTATATCTACAACAAACTCGGTACCTGGTGGATGGATTTTGAGCAGTCCAAGGGCGGCCCGGCCATCAACATGGGAGTGCATTTGATTGATATTACCGGATTCCTGCTCAATAAGAATCCGAAGCGCGTCCGCGGCTTTTCCCGCCAGCTTCATCCTCAGGCGGTTAAAGGCATTGAAGATTATTTCGTTATGGAATTGGATTTCGGCGATGGGATGTTCAGTGACAATCGCATCTATTCTTTTGAGAAAAAAATCGATGTAATAAGACCGGCAGTCACCGTTTTCTGCGAAGAAGGGTCTTTGTCGGTATGGTCTAACGAATTAGTGATACAAAAGGGAAGCGACGCTTTGGAAACGCGGCTCAAAGGAGACGGCTCAAAGGCTTACCTGGTGTTTGCCGAACAGATCAAACAATTCAAAGATTTTGTGGAAAAAGGAGTGACGCCAAGAGCGACGGGACGATTTGGCATGGAAGCGGTGGCCTGCATCGAGGCTGCCATGAATGGCGATAACGGCACATGGAAAACAATCAAAGAAATTTGCGGAGAATAAACATGAATCAGATCTATTTGCATCGCAGTTACACCACCACGCCCGAAGAACTTTTCCGGAAGGCCTGGGAATATGGCTTTCAGGGAATTGAAACCAATGCCCCCGGCTTGAATCCGGCCGACGATATCAGTCAGGGAGCGGATGAACTTGCACGGTTAAAAGAAGATTGGTTTGTGCAGGGAATCGTTCTTCATTTTCCCATGAATTTAATCACTGACGATAAATGGCCGGACCGCAACGCAACGTTCGACCGGATGGGAAAAGCATTTCAGACGGCCTCGAAAAAATTGGACGTAAAAGTTTTCAACACAATGGCTGCCGGAACATTGATTCCTCCTGGAAACGCTTATACGAATTATGCTAAAAACGGTTCGGCGGCAGCTAATGAAACTCATTGGGAACGCGCCGTGGAAATGCTGAAAACCGCCTGCGATCTGGCGGCGGAATACCATATTACGCTGGCAATAGAAACACACGGATGTCTGATCCACGACCTGCCGGAGCCAACCATGAAACTGTTGAACCTGGTGGCAAAGCCCAACCTTAAGATCAACCTGGATTTGCCTAACATGGTACTGTCACGGGATAACCTGATTCCGCTTGCTGAACTTGAACCCTTGCTGCCTTTGACGGGCCATGTTCATTTGAAAAACCTGCGGATGGTGATCGGCGGCGGTTATCTCCTGGAAGGCGTCGGCGGCGGCATTATCGACTATAAGCCGCTGCTCCAGCGTCTCCAGGCCCTCGGATATAAAGGGAAGTATTCTCTGGAATTTCCCGGACGTTACGGCGACATGGACAAAGCCGTAAAAACGGACATCGAGTTTGTCAAAAAGCTCCAATTGGACGCTTTCGGCAATTTGTAAGCTGCAAGGATTCACGTTTGAATTATACGCCATGAGGTTTTTAGTTCAAGCAAATATTTAAATGAACTGCCCCGTTGCTCCGCGGCGAGGCAGTTCATTGTTTAGCTGATATTTTCCTGTATTTTACGGCTTGTTAGAAAAGTTCAATGGAAATAGTTTCAAAATTGCCGGATAACGTTTTTGGAGCATATTATATATGATGTCATGGATTGACTGGACGATAGTGGCGATTCCTCTTATTGCAATTGCGATTGTGGCTTTCAGGACTCAGAAACATGTAACCAGTGTTTCGGAATTTATGGCCGGCGGCCGGCTTGGCGGCCGTTATCTGGTCTGCAACGCCAGGGGCGAAATGGGGATGGCGGTTATCGGCATAGTTGCCGCGTATGAGCTTTTCTATCAAGCAGGCTTTACCATCGGCTGGTGGTCGATGATGACTATTCCGATGGGTTTGTTCATCGCTCTTACCGGCTATGTATATTACCGTTACCGCGAGACTCGCGCGATGACGCTGGCCCAGTTCTTCGAGATCAGATACAGCAAATCATTCCGGTTGTTTGCGGGCTTTCTCGGTTTCATGTCCGGGCTGATAAATTATGGTATTTTTCCGGCGGTAAGCGCGCGGTTTTTCGTATATTTCTGCGGTCTGCCGCAGGAGGTGCATCTTCTGACCTTGGCCGTTCCCACCTTTGCCATTATTATGGTCATCTATCTGACGCTGGCATTATTCATGACACTGAGCGGCGGCCAGCTTACAGTCATGATCACTGACTGCATTGAAGGATTGCTCGGATTGATAATGTTCATTGTTATCATTGTCACGCTGTTGATTATATTCGACTGGTCGCAAATCCAGGAAGCGATGTCTCATGCGCCTGCCGGCAAGTCCATGCTCAATCCGTTCGATATCGGCAAGGCGAAAGATTTTAATATCTGGTATGTGCTGATCGGGGTATTCGGGAGCGTTTACGGGGTCATGGCCTGGCAGGGCGGACATGCGTTTAATTCCTGCGCCAAGAATGCCCATGAGGCCAAAATGGGCGCAATCCTCGGCAAATGGCGCGATCTGGCAAAAGGCGTGATGGTAACCCTGCTGGCAGTTTGCGCGATAACATTTTTAAAACATCCCCATTTTGCGGCGGGAGCTTCCCAGGTACAGGAAGTGTTGAGCAAAATTACCGATCCGCAAATACAAAACCAGATGCGCATGCCGATTGCGATCAATTTCATGCTGCCGATTGCAGTCAAGGGGATGTTGTGCTCAATCATGCTCTTCGGCCTGCTGGCGTGCGACAGTTCGTATTTACATTCCTGGGGCAGTATTTTTATTCAGGATATCGTAATGCCTTTAAGGAAGAACCCGCTTACTCCGAAGCAACATGTTAATCTTTTGCGCTATGCGATTTTCGGGGTCGCTGTTTTCGGATTCTTTTTCAGTCTGCTCTTCCGTCAAACTGAATATATCCTGATGTTCTTTGCCATTACCGGGGCTATCTTCGGAGGCGGAGCGGGGTCGGTTCTTGCCGGCGGTCTTTACTGGAAAAAAGGCACTACCGCCGGAGCCTGGGCCGCGATGATTTCCGGTTCCGGACTGGCTGTAACCGGAATCATCCTGCAGCAATCCTGGCAAACTTTGTATCCGTGGCTGTGCAAACTTCTGCCGAATGTCCACCTTATTGTCGACAGTCCCGATAAGTTTCCAATCAACGGACAATATATGAATTTTGGCGCGATGGTTACAGCGCTGTCATTATACTTCATTGTCTCGCTGCTCACCTGCAAAGAAGATTTCAATATGGAAAGAATGCTTCACCGCGGCAAATACGCGGTTGCCGACGACAAAGTGAAAGTTGAATTTGCCAAACGGTGGTCGTGGAGTTCCATAATCGGCATTGATGAACATTTCACGAAAGGTGATAAGATGATCTCCGCCAGCGTTTTCAGTTGGACGATGTTCTGGTGGATTGTGTTCATTGTCGTCACCATATGGAATCTGCTCAGTCCCTGGCCGTTAAGCTGGTGGGCTGCCTATTGGCACTATTATGCCGTCATCATCCCGCTGGCCATCGGGGTTGTAACAACCGTCTGGTTTCTGTGGGGAGGCATTACCGATCTGCATGAACTGTATATAGACCTGAAAACTTATAAATCAGACGCCGCGGACGACGGCACCGTCAAACTGGCCGAAGAACAGGTAATGCCGGATAATTATATTGATTCCGTGGAAACTGAAAAGGAAAACGAAGAACCTAAGCCGCCCCCCGTAAAGCCTTGAAGGATGGATTGGAATATTAAAATTCAAACCTTTGATTGAATAAAATTGAAAAAGCGAAAATAGTCTTTAAGTTTAAATAGTAAATCGAAATCGTAAATCGTAAATCGTTAAAAAAGAGAGATTATGAAAAAAGCAAATACAACCATCGTTCACGTTGTTCCGTCATTTCACTACGATGTGGCTTATGTCAAGACGTTCAAGGAATATCTTCCTGAGTCTTTAGCCAACATCAAGTCCGCGCTGGACTTGCTGGAAAAACATGCCGACTATACTTATAACGTGGAGCAGGTAGTCTTGCTGCGGGAATACTGGAAGCAGCATCCTGAAGACCGGGCGAAAATGAAGCAATATGCCGCGGCGGGGCGGTTTTATTGCGCTCCCGGCATGTTTACGATGCCGGACAGCAACATTCCCAGCGGAGAAAACTTCATCCGCAACGCCCTCATCGGCCGGAACTGGCTGAAGAAGCATCTCGGGATCACGCCGAACTGCTGCTGGATGGCGGACATTTTCGGACACAATCCCCAGAGTCCGCAACTGGCGAAAACCTGCGGTTTCGAGTCTTACATGTTTGAGCGGGGCAAAGCGGGTTCCTGGAATACGACTTTCAACTGGAAAGGAATTGACGGGACGCTGCTTGCCGCGCATTGGGAAGTTGATACCTATTACGGCGTAATTCTGGGCATGGCCTGGGAGGGAAGCCGTCCGCGGGAGTGGATTGACAAGCGGATCATGGAACAGGTCCTCGGCCCTCAGCAGAAAGGTTCGCCCTGCAAAGATGTGCTGTTGACGCCGCTGGGCGGAGATTTCTTGAAGCCTTTGGAAAAACACTGGAAATTTGTTCACGACTGGAACCGCCGGAACAAGGAATTCTTACTGAAATTTTCAAGCCCTGAAGCTTATTTCACTGAATTGAAAAAACGCGGCGCAGTTCTGCCGGTGGAAGAGAATGATCTCAATCCGTTGTGCGAAGGCTGTTTCTCGGCGCGGATAAAGATAAAACAATACAATCGCAGTTTAGAGGAGATGGCGGCTTCGCTGGAAGCATTGGAAAGCCTGAACGGTTCTTCGCATCGCGCCTCTGAAGCGGTCTGGGAAACGCTGGCGTTCAATGCGTTTCACGATATTATTTGCGGATCGCTGGTCAGGAAAGCGGCGGAAGAAGCTTTGGCAAAGTACCGGAAGACGGAAGAATTTGCTCAAACTAAAATCACTTCGCTCATATCATCGCTGGCCGGTAAAAATTCCACAAAGGAAACAGTGCTTTTCAACAGCCTGCCTTATCCGAGAAAAGAAATTGTGCAGTCAGGCAAAAAAGGCATGTTCCAGGAAGTGGAACTGCCGCCTTTGGGTTTTGCCGTGGTCAGCTCGTCCGGCAAAAATGCCTCTCGCGGAGTCAAGCTTTCTTCTGACGGCAGAATCCTTGAAAATGAAAGAATAAAAGCGGTTTTCGGCCAGAACGGCACGATTGTTTCGTTGTATGACAAAGAATCCCGTCAGGAACTGGCGGTTGCCGATGCCGGCATGAACAATCCGATAAACGGATCGGATATCGGGGATCCCTGGACCATCAACGGCGCAATTAACTCCTCCTTGCTGAGAACGGCCCCGTTCCGCAATCCGAAGCCGATATCCGGCGGAGAAATAACCAGAGAAGGCAGGATTGACGGAAAATGTGCCGATGCGGATTGTTATGACTGGCCGCAACCGGAAATCATCGCCAATGACCCGCTTCAGGCAACGGTTCAATTTGCTTACCCCGCAATGCGGCTAAAAACGCAAGTCACCCTGCGCAAAGGGGAAAAACTGCTCAGGATCAAAACAATTTTTATGCCTGCCGGAAAGAAATACCGGTTGCTGGCGGCGTTCCCGGCCGCAATAAAAAACGGCAGAATCCGGCATTCGGTGCCGTGCGGACATATTGAACGTCCCGAAGGCGAATATGGCGTGCAGGGCTGGATGGATTACGCGGACAAGGAAAAAGGGCTGCTGCTGCTGAATAAAGGGCTGCCGGGCAATAATGTCACCGACGGCGTGCTGCTGTTGTCACTGTTCCGGGCGGTTACCATGGAAAGAAATGACAAAATCCCCTGGTATGAGGAAGGCATTGAACAGATATTTGAGTATGGAATAATGCCGTTCTCGCCCAAGGATAAAACTTATAATCCGGCACGGGAAGCGGCATTGTTCAACCGCGAAGTCTGCGTCCTGCCGGAAGCCGGTATCGCCAACGAACTTTTAAGCAGAAAACCGTTAGTGGAATTGAGCGGCGACGGCGCTGAGTTAAGCTGTCTCCGGCGCGAAAACGGCGGTTTGCTGCTGCGCCTCTGGGAAAGTAGCGGCAAAAACAGCAAGGTCAAATGTATTCTTGGCAATACGATAAAATCATGTTTCAAAATGAACGCGGACGGAACGAATAAAACTCCGCAGACGTTCAGCGGCAATATCATTGACCTGCGGCTGAAACCGTTTGAAATTATAACTTTATCGGTCAAATAGTGTCATGAGGAATCAAATGAAATTTATTTATGAAAAATATTATTTACAATCGTCACCACCTTCTGCTGCGTTGCGGCAGACCAAAACTTATATCCTGAGGCAATCATGAGTAAACTAAATTGTCGTGAACGTTTCCTGAAAACCATGCGTTATGAATCGGTGGATCATCCGCCGCTGGTCGTGCCGGGGCCCTGGCCGGCGGCGCGCAAGCGCTGGGAGTCGGAAGGGCTGCCCGAGGGGGCTGATCTTTACGAGTTTTTTGAACTGCCGCAAATGAAATACTCGTGTTTGAAACTGGAAACCTTATTCCTTCCGCCATTTGAGGAGACCATTCTTGAGAAAACCGATGAATTTGTGATTAAAATCAATAACAAAGGGGTGACGGAAAAGAATTTTCTGGACGGCTCCTCCATGCCGGAATTTGTCGAGTACCCGATCAAAGGAAGGGAGTCGCTGGGGTGGCTGCGGGAAAAAATGAACCCGGACACGCCGGGCAGATTTGCCGCCGACTGGCTGGAACAGGCGAAGCAAGCCCAGGCTGACGATACATTGCTGCTGGTTAACGGCGGGATGTATTTCGCCTTCCTCAACGAGCATATGGGCACCGAAACGCTGATGATGACATATTTCGACGATCCGGAATTCATTCATGAAGTCAATGACCTGCAATGCACCCTCTGCGAACGGGCGCTGACCGAAGCCATCGGAAAAATCCAGATCGATTTCGTCGGATATCACGAGGACATGGGCTATAAGAACGGTTCGATGATTTCGATGGACATGTTCCGCGAATTCATGACCCCGTATTACCGCCGGATTGAAAAAATCGCCAGGCCGTCCATCGACCTGCAAATGCTCGACAGCGACGGCAACATTTGGGAACTGATTCCGCTGTGGCTGGAATACGGTATCAACATTCTGTGTCCGATGGAAGTGGCCGCGAGCATGGATGTCGTTGCGCTGCGCCGCAAATTCGGAAAGGAACTGCGGATGACCGGCGGCTTCGACAAACGCATTCTTGCCGCCGGCAAAAAGGAAATCGAGCGGGAACTCGAACGCATCCGCCCGGTAATTGAAGAAGGCGGCTATATTCCGACAATCGATCACGGTACGCCGCCGGACGTCTCTTTCGCCAATGTCTGCCACTATGTGCAGTGCTTGAAAAAAATGTTCGGCATATCATAAAAACAAATTAATTTACACAAGGAAAATATTCTATGAAAATTTACATTCAAACCGATATTGAAGGTGTTGCCGGGTTCTGTTTCTTTGAACACTTCGACCCGAAAATGGAAAATGTCCAGCATCGCCAACGGATGTACCGGCTGCTGACGGATGAAGTCAATGCCGCCGTCAAAGCCGCGTTTGACGCCGGAGCTGACGAAGTGCTGGTGAACGACAGCCACAGCAGCGGATATAACATTATTTTCGAAGATCTCGATCCGCGCTGCAGAATCATTCACGGCAGGAATTGCAGCGGGCCGCACTGGCTTCCCCTGCTGGATGCTTCCTTCGATGCGCTGGTGCTGGTCGGCATGCACGCGATGGGCGAAACTCCCAACGCCATTCTGCCGCATTCCAAGTGGAGAGTCAATGGCGGCGCAATCCATCTCAGCGAAGGTTCGATGGCGGCGGCAATCGCCGGCGACTATTCCGTGCCGACTGTATTTGTCAGCGGCGATGATAAGATTACCGCGGAAATCAAAAGCAAAATCCCGAAAATCGAGACCGCCGAAGTAAAGCAGGCGTTATCCGTATATCAGGCCTGCTCCGTAATTCCCGCCCGTGCCTGTGAGATGATTTATGCCGGGGTCAAGAACGGGATTGCCCGCGGATCAGAAATCAAGCCATACCATATTCCGGGACCGGTCAAGCTCAATCTGCTTGACGGGCCGGGTCATATGGACCTGAAAGCAGTGCTGCCGGAAGACGTTGAAGCGCCGACGATTGATCAGGCGTTTATGGATTTTGAACATCGCATGACCTGGACCTGTTTTGACACATCAAAATTAAACGGATTTGTCTTTCCG
This sequence comes from uncultured Lentisphaeria bacterium, assembly GCA_903831825.1. Classification (GTDB taxonomy): domain Bacteria; phylum Verrucomicrobiota; class Lentisphaeria; order Victivallales; family Victivallaceae; genus CAIPAT01. The sequence continues at coordinate 41,830 of CAIKZE010000287.1, forward strand.
TAAGATTAAACCATAGAGGAATATAAATGAGCGACCAAGGATCAAGATTTGAGGGCAGGCAATTGCTTGTCGATGGAAAGCCTTTTTATGTCAAGGGCGCGGAAATCCATTACTTCCGCCTCCCGCGCAAGTCCTGGGATAAGCATCTGAAGCAGGCGAAGCTGTCCGGAATCAACACGATTACGGCCTGCATGCCCTGGCATTTTCATGAACCCGAAGAAGGGCAGTTTGACCTTTCCGGCAAAAGCAAGGCGGAGCGTGATTTGGCCGGCTTCATAAAGCTCGTCAAGGAAAATGGTTTGAAATTGATTGCCCATCCGGGTCCGTTTATGAATTGCGAATTCCGCACCGGCGGAATTCCGGAATGGCTGTTTAAGAAATATCCTGAAACGATGAGCCGCAGATCTGACGGGAATATCGCCACCGGCCGTCCCATCCCGGCCGAAGGCGAGCCTCTTTACCGGCAGTATGTAAAAAAATGGTATGATAAGGTTGTTCCGCTGTTTGCAAAATACCAAGCGGATAAAGGCGGTCCGATTATTCTGTTCCAGCCGGACAACGAACTTTCGGCGGCATGGAGTTTTGGCCTGCTGAATTCCCTGTACGACCATAACGTCGTCAATAATTTATGGCCCGGATGGCTCAGCGGAAAATATAAAAACATTGAAGCATTCAACCGGATGACCGGCTCCGGGTTTTCAAGTTTCGGCGAAGTGACGCCGCCCGCTGGTTTTCCGAAATCGCAACCGGATAAACTCATCTGTTTCGACTGGCTTGATTTTAAGCGCTGGTTCTTTGCCGACTGGGGCGCGACCATGGCGAAATGGGCAAAAGAACTCGGCATGAATACTCCAGTTATTTTCAATGAGCCGATCGCCGGTTTTTACGGGCATGGTGACCATGCCGGTTTCGGGAATATCTTAAAAGGCCGGGGGATTGAGGGAGCAACCGTATGCCATTGTTATTCCGATCGGATTTATGATCTGGAGGGCATGGTAAATTCTCTTTTAGGCATTGAACTGACGAAGTCAAGCCCGTGGGGCGGCCCCCCGATGGCGGTGGAGATAAACTGCAACTGGAACATTCCCAGATTAAGCAGATCCTCCATAAACTGGAGTCCCCTGCTGAGGAGCAATCTTACTCACGGGATGAAAGGCTATTCTGTTTTCACCTATTCGGAAGGAATTGCCGACATGGATGACTCGATCAACGGGCCGGGATATTTTGAGAACACCTGTCTTGATCTCAAAGCCCGCCCGTCCAATGCCAATTCCCATATGGAAAGCTTCAACCGGCTGCTGGACACATGGGGGGATTCAATTCAGGACATGGAATCCGTTCCGGATCTGACCCTGGCCTATTCCCCCGCAATGAGGAATGTCGATTTCCTGGGAGCACAGCCGTGCCTTAATAAAGACATTAAAAAAGCAACCGGTCCGGGCGGAGAGTCTTTTTCCGCGGAGCCCGCGCTTAACCGCGGCGCTTTGTCGGCGGGACATGACTGGCTGGACGGCTATGAGAATGTTTCAAAGCAGACGGTGTCGCCGGAGTCCGGCATATGGATGAAATTGAAGGAAACCTTCATTTTGCTCAGCAGGCTGAATCTGCAGTTTGACATGCTTGATTTGGCTAATCCGAGAAAGAAGCCGGGCAAGGGGTGTCTGATAGTGCCCTGCATGGGGACGCTGGAAGAAGAGAGCATTGATTATCTGCTGCAACACATTGACAAAGGCGGGGGCTGCCTGTTTTTTCCGACAGTCCCGGTATTTACGACTTCAGGGAAACAGGATCGCAGGATCGCGGACCGGCTTGGCATCCGCCTTCTTGAGCAAATTCGTCCCGCCGGAAGTGGAATTATTGATTACGGGGCGAAAGTAATTAATGTCGGGGATGACAAATTCATTACCGATGCCGGTTGGATATTCGCGCATCAATATCCTGACGGCAGTGAAATACTTGGAACTGTTGGCGGCAAGCCGGTAATTGGCAAGACCGGAAATGTCATTGTCTCCGGCGTTGACGCCAGATTTACCACTGGCAGCACGAAGGATTTCTGGGAATCTGTTCTTGTCGGAAAAATGAAGGTTTCTCCGTCAATCAAATCAAGCGGCAACTACTATTACGCATCTTTGCTGGGAACAGAGAAAAAGGGAATGATTACCGTGGTAAATGTTACCGGCGATACTTCTGAAGGAGAGCTGATCCTTCCCGGCGGCGATATTTCCATGACGCTGGAATTGGGCGCAACCGAGGCAAGGTGTCTGCCGGTCAATCTGGAGTTGGACGGAGTTGAACTGAGCTATTCAACCAGTGAAATAATCCGTTCCACCGACCATAAATCCTATGAATTGCATGGTTCTCCCGGAACATGGGGATGTCTTGCTTTTCCTGTTCCAATGACGGTTAAAATGAACGGAAAAACATGTAAAACAAAACCGCGGGGCAATTTGTTTGTCGTAAATTATATTCACCAGATAAAACCTATCGCAATATCGTTTGCGGGAGATTGAGCAATGAACTATTCGAGAATTCCCGACTGGGAACATCTGCGTAAGAGATATGTGGCTTTCTGGAACAATCAGGTGGAAGGAAATGCCATTATCGCCCATATTCAGAATCCCAATCCGTCAGCCGGCAAAATCCCTCCTGAACCATGGATGGCGGAAGCATCAGAGTCGAAATATCTGAACCCGGAAAAATTATACCGGAGAAAGCAATGGCTCCGCACGTTCTGGAACTGGCATGCCGATTTGTTCAAATATGAAATTCCTTCCTACGGGCCGAATATCTTTGCCGGGTTCTGCGGCGGCAGGGTGGAATTCGGGGCTGATACCGTATGGCATGAACCGGTGATAAGTTCGGTTGACGAATTTCCCAAAATCCATTTCGACCAGAATAATATTTATTGGAAAGCGCTGCTGGAAAGCATTGATTATGCGATCAAAAACCTTTCCGGGAAAGTCCATATCGGGCTGCCGGATTTCGGCGGACCTGCTGATTGGATATCAACTTTCATGGGCACGGAAAACTTCCTTATCGCATGCATTGAGGAACCGGATAAAATGCGCGATTTCGCATTGCGCCTGGCGGATGAGTGCAATGGAGCGTTCGATATTGTTTATGACATTATCAGCCGCGCCAATGACGGTTCGGTCAACTGGATGCCGGTGTGGCATCCGGGGAAAATGGGAACAGTCCAGGATGACATGGCGATTAATTTTTCTCCGGAGATGTTCGCCGACCTGTTTATGCCGGCCATCAGTAAAATGGCCGGGCATACGGAGAAAACGGTGATGCACTGGCATGACGGCTGCGCCCAGCACCTCGACAAGATTCTGCTTGAAAAGGAGATTGACTTGATCCAATTCGGCCATGACCCCAATACCGGCTCTTTCCGGAATTTTCTCGCGCACATGCGGAAGATTCAGGAGGCCGGTAAAAAGCTGTTCATCAGTTGTGTCGAAGCCGAAGATGTCGAATTTTTTATTGATAATCTGGACCCGCGGGGGCTGATGATGATTATCAATACTGAAAATGACGATGCTTCCGCGAAAATGGAGGAAAGTGTCCGGATTTGGACGGAACGGCGACTGAATAGAATAAAACATTAACATTGTTTAAGGAGTTGTTAAGAAATAAACTTGACAAGTTTCGCGAAATATCCCGAAGTGATTTTGGGAATTGCCGGTGAGGAGCATACCTCCAGGTATGTAACGAACCGGCAAACACAAAGGCATTCGGGAGAATCGCGAAGATGTAAAGGTTATTTTTGAACGGCTCCTAAAGGTAATAAAGCATCATGAAAATATCGAAAGATTTTGTTTGGGGCGTCGCGACTGCCGCCTATCAGGTGGAAGGCGCATGGCTCGAAGGCGGCAAAGGATTCAGCATTTGGGACGGATACGCCCATATTCCGGGCAAGATATTGAATGGGGACAATGCGGATGTCGCATGTGACCAATATCACCGGTATGAGGAAGACGTCGCGCTGATGAAGGAACTGGGGGTTACCGCGTATCGCTTTTCATTTGCGTGGTCGCGCATTATCCCTGACGGTTCAGGGGAGATCAACCCGGCGGGGATAGACTACTATAACCGCCTGATCAACTGTCTGCTGGAGAACGGCATCGTACCCTGGGTGACGCTTTTCCATTGGGATTTGCCATTGGCGCTGCAGATGACGCATGACGGATGGCTTAACCGCAAGACTGCTGAATTTTTCGCCCGTTACGCCAGGATTTGTTTTGATAGTTTCGGCGACCGGGTAAAGAACTGGATAACGCTTAACGAGCCCTGGTGCAGCTCTGTGCTGGGGCACGGGCTGAGTGTTTTTGCGCCGGGCCGGCAGTCCCCGGACGAACCGTATGTCGCCGCCCATAACTTGTTGATTGCACATGGTCTGGCGGTGAAGGAATTCCGGGGCGGCGGATTTGGCGGCGTCATCGGCATCAGCAACAACTGCGACTGGCGCGAACCGTTGACTGATTCTGAAGCAAACCGGTCTGCCGCTCAAAGAGCCTTGGAGTTTTTTTACGGCTGGTTCACGGATCCGCTGGTCTTCGGAGATTATCCCGCGATAATGCGCGAGCGGCTCGGCGGCCGGCTTCCTGATTTTACCGATGAAGACCGCAAGCTCGTAAAAGGCAGTACGGATTTTCTCGGACTGAACCATTATTCGACGGCTTTTGCCTCCGCCGAACCCGTGCCGGGCGGACTGGACAGCGTCTGCGGCAATGGCGGCATGAGCAACGACCAGGAGGTTTATCTGAGCCATCATCCGGACTGGGAGAAAACCGATTTGCAATGGAGCGTCGTCCCCTGGGGGTTCCGCAAGATGCTGAACTGGATCGGCGACCGTTACCCCGGACTTCCGATTTATGTGACTGAAAACGGCTGCGCGGTTGCCGAACCGGATGCCGCCACCGCTAAAGATGATGAATTCCGCTGCCGTTTTATGGGCGGTTATATTGATGCCATGAAAGAGGCGATACTGGTGGACGGCAAAGATGTGCGGGGCTATTTTGTCTGGTCTTTAATGGACAATTTCGAGTGGGCCTTTGGTTATTCAAAACGTTTAGGACTGATTCGATGCGATTTCAATACCCTTGAACGCATTCCTAAAAAGTCTTATTATTATTATCGTGATCTTATCAAAAATTCACAAGAGTAAGGATTAAAACAAAATGTCACAGAAACCAATGAATTTTGCCGTAATCGGCTGCGGAGCAATGGCCCGCGGGCAGCACATCCCGAACATTGCCAAATCGCCCAAAACCGTATTGCACACCTGCTGCGATCTTTCGGACGAAGCGCTCAAGGAATGCAAGGAAGTTTATGGCGCGCTGAACATCTGTAAAGATTGGCATGAAGCCATTATGAATCCGGAAGTTGAAGCCATCTGTCTGGTGACAACCGAAAAATTGCGTTTGCCGGTGATAAAATTGGCGGCAGAGTACGGCAAACCGGTTTATGTGGAAAAGCCGCTGGCCACCACCCTGGAAGAAGTATATGCGATTCAGAAAATAGTGAAGGAAAGCGGAATCCCCTTTTGCGTCGGGCACAACCGCCGCAACAGTCCGGCAATGATTGACGCGCACCGCATTTTCCGGAATCAGATGGAGAATCCGCAGATTTGTGAATGGCGCTGGGACCGGGAAGGCGCTTCCCGCCCGAAACGTCAGGATGACGGGGTGGCGACATTCTGCTGCCGGATCAATGACGACTGGTACTCATGGAAAAGCTGGGTTTTCGATAAAACCCAGGCTCCGCACGGCCCGATGCTGTTTGAAATGACCCATTTTACGGATATTTGCAACTGGTTCCTGGCGAGTGAGCCGACGGAAGTGGTTGCGGTTGAAACCGGCATGCTGAATCATGCGATCATCGTCAAATACGCCGGCGGGGAAATCGCGACCCTGACCTTGTGCGGCAACGGCACTTTCGGCTATCCGAAAGAGCTGTATGAAGCCATGGGCAACGGCAGCATGGTCGTCTGCGATCATATGTGCGAAGTGCGCACCGCCGGCATAAAAAATGTTCCCGCCCGCATCATTTATCCTTTCAATAACGACCGTCATCCGAATGTCGGCACACAGGGCGGCATTGCCGGATGGCTGGAAAAGAAAGCCGCCGCCTGTCAGGATGTTTTGGATAAAAACGACCAGAAACTCCAGTTCACCGCCGAACCGGACAAAGGACATGCCCAGGCAATTAGCCGTTTTGTCGATCAAATCCGGGGGAACGGAGAGGTTGTCTGCGGAGTTGACGATGCGGTCATGGCAACCCGCGTGGCGTTTGCCGCGATTAAATCCGCACAGGAAAAACGTATTGTCAAAATGGAAGAAATCTAATCATACAAATCGCGCCTGAAAATGCCGGTCGTCTGACCGGCATGACGCGCTAATGTGAAAATCTGCAAAACCGATTAAGGATTGTAGCTGAACTGGAAAACGGCTACCGCTTTAATCATGGCTTTGATCTTCTCAATCAGTTCTTTTGGAACTTCCACATTGGTTTTGATGACCGCCAGCGAACGTCCGGCTTTCAAATCCTGCGGGGCGCGGATATCAATGATGTTGATATGTTTTTCTCCAAGAATGCTGGCTATCTTGCCGATCACGCCCGGTTCGTCGCTGTATTCGGCGAACAGATTATGCCCGGTGGGTTCCAGATAAAGTTTGTCAAAATTGTTGATCCTGGAGACCATCAGGTTGCTCTCCGTGATGGTGCCGCGGACGCTGGCCTTGCTGATTTTGTCGCCGCCGGCGAACAAGTCAATTGTCATGGCTTCCCCGTAATGTTTCCCTTCATCGGTGGCGCGGTTGACCAGTTCGATGCCGCGATTCTTCAGAAAACTTTCGGCGTCGGTTAAATCCATCGACGGATCAAATTCCCCGGAAATCCCAGCGGCAATCGGGGCGGTCATCCATTTGGCATACGGTTGCAAATCGCCGTAGAAACTGGTTTCAACCCTTGACGGATTAACCCCTTTGCCGAAGTAGCAGCGGACAATGCTGGTGAGCACATACGCCAGACGCTGATAACTGGCGTCCAGACCGTCCGGAATGCCTTTGTTCACCACGCAATTGGTGATGCCGTGTTCAAAATACTCGATCACCTGTTCGGCGGAGCGTTTCGACGCCTCCATGTTGGCTTCTTTGGTATTTGCGCCAAGGTGCGGCAGCATCAGGTCGGCAATATCGGCAACCGGTTTTTCGCCCGGTTCGTCTTTCGGATAAACGTCAGTGCAAAACAGGATTTTCTTTTCTTTTTTGATTTCGCGGAGGTCGCCTTCGTTAATGATGCCGGACCTGGCGCAGTTGACCAGCACCGCGCCGTCTTTCATCAGCGACAACAGGTTGCGGTTGACCATGCCTTTGGTTTCGTTGTTTTCGGGAATGTGCAGCGAGATAAAATCGGATTCGGCGAAAATCTTTTCAACCGAGCAGAGTTCAACCCCGAGTTTTTCCGCCATTCCCGGAGCGATCATCGGATCGAAGCCGAGTATCTTCATTTCGAAGCCTTCCAGGCGCTTGATCAGCAGGCGGCCGATATTGCCCAGGCCGAGGATGCCGATGGTTTTATTGGTGATTTCGCGGCCCAGCATTTTGCCTTTTTCCCATTGTCCGGCGCGGGTGGTGATGTCGCCCGGAACCACGAATCTGCATACTGCCAGAATCATGGCAACCACTTCTTCGGCGACTGCATTGGAGTTGGCGCCGGGAGTATTCATGACGTCAATATTTTTTCTTCTGGCGTACTTGGTGTCAATCGTATTGTAGCCGGCGCCGGCGCGCACAATCAGGCGCAGTTGCGGCAGGGCGTCAATGATTTCCGGGGTGACTTTTTCGCTGCGCACAATCAGCACTTCCGCGTCGGAATTGGCCTTGACCAGTTCTTCCATCGGAGTTGTCGCATCCAGTACGACCGTATAGCCTTTGTCAACTAAAATGTTGGCGGCAAACTTATCCAGCTTGGTGGGAATCAATACTTTCTTCATAATTATCGTTCTCCGTTCTGTAAAAACGTTTATGGCCGCTAAACCCGGCCGTTATATTAAAATTTATATCCGGTAAAAATAATTCTTAAAACCTTCATTGCAATCCGTAATTTAAGCAATAAATAAAAAAATATGAATATCGAGGCGGACGCCTCGCAAGCCTTAGTGCTTGAATACGAACCAAGTTTAATCTCGTTTGATGGAAAATCCGGCGGATCAGGTTAAATTAGAATAGTTGAATGAGCAATTGTGTTTCTATAGCAGGGGGGATTTATGAAAATCATACTTATGCGACATGGAGAAAACGCCGGCGATCCTTTTGCCTGCCCGCCGCCGCCGGTAAAGGGTTTTCTCTCTGAGACCGGCGTAGAGCAAGCGGAAAAACTGCGCGAAACGCTGGCTAATACCGAAATCGGCGCGGCATTTTCATCGCCTTACGGCAGGGCTTTGCAGACTGCGGAAATCGTGATGGCGGGCAGGAATGTGGAAATAGCGATATTTGATTTTCTGAAAGAATGGGACTTCAACCCCTTGCTGAGAGAATTGCCCACGGCGGAATCCGATGCGATTATTAACCGCTATCAGGCCGCGGATATTGAAGAAACTTGGAAAACCGAACTGGGCGAAGGCACTTTTGATTTGTATGCCAGAATCTGTCCGCCTTTTCTGGCGGAACTGAAAAAACTCGGGGTGCATGCCAGCGGCGGCGGATTCCGTATTGAACCGCGGGCGGAGGATTTGAACCTGGCCGTTTTTGCGCATGGCGGTTCGCTGGCTATTCTGCTGTCTTTCATTCTGGAAACCAGGCCGTTTCCGTTAAGCCGGTTCGCGTTTCAACTGGCCGGACCGGCGATTATTGACTTTATAAAACACAAAGAAACTTATTATCCGCAACTGGTTATCGCGAGTACCGATTTTTTCAGGCCGTAGTTTAATCGTATAAGAATTTGTATTTTAACTGGGATATACAGGATGTTTAAAGAGAGTAGTCAGTAGTCAGGATAAAACGGTATTACGGCATGACAGTTTAACGGTATTACAGTCAAACCGTAAAACCGCGGAGCCGTTAAACCGGAAAAAGTTTTCTTTGTGCCTTTGTGTCTCTGTGGTTAAAAAGAGTTTCAAAAGAGGATAAAACGGTATTACGGCATGACAGTTTAACGGTATTACAGTCAAACCGTAAAACCGTGGAGCCGTTAAACCGGAAAAAGTTTTCTCTGTGTCTCTGTGGTTATAAAGTCCCGGCGAAACTGGTTAAATTATGAAAAAAACTTTTTCTTTGAAAATTGTCGCGCTGGACGGAGTCTCTAAAACCATGATTCCGGCATGGGTCGTTTTAGCTGAATCCGGCAAAGTTGAGCAGCGAAAAGCTTTTCCGGGGGAAATTGAATTTTCGCTGCCGGAAGGAAAATATTCCATCACCGTCCATGCCGGTCTGGCGTATCAATATTCAAGGACGGAACTGAAACTTGAACGGAATACCACGGTTAAAATCGTACTGCGACCGTGGTTTGATTTTAAGGAGATGGGCCTTTTCACCGGGGACGCGCATAATCACATCAATTATCCGACAGCCCCGGCAGCGCTGGTCACCTTCATGCAGGCGTCGGGGATCGACATGATTTCATTGTGCCAGGGATGGCTGACGCCGCCGGGGGCCTGGCTGGCCGGCGACGGGGAAAAACTTCATCAATATTTGAACAGCCTTTCCGCCGCCGATGCCCATATTTACATGGGGGCCGAGTTTCCGAAAACCCGGTTCGGACATGTCTGCTGGTGGCAGTTTCCGGTAATTTCCGATCCGCAAGGCTGTTACGATAGTTACCATGATATTGAATATTTCGCCGCGGCCGGCATTTCCAATAAGAAAATCGTCAATCCGGCAGTGGAATTGCCTTATCACGGGGAATCGCCGCTGAACAAAATAATCAGATGGAAGAAACAGGGCGGAGTGTCGGCGGCGCCGCATCCGACCAGTTGGTGGATGGATAATGAGCTGGCGTCGCTGATCTGCACCAATATCGCGGCGGATTTTTGTTTTGCTCTGCTTGCCGGAAAAATTTACGATTCGCTGACGGTGATGGGATACGACGCCGAGCACATCTTTTACCAGAATCTCTGGTTTCATCTTTTAAATGAAGGTTATCGAATTCCGGGCGTCGCGGAAACTGACGGCGATTTGAGCGGCAGACATCAGGTTGGAGATTTCAGAACGTATGTTTATTGCGGAAGTGAAAGCTTTAAATTGAATCCTTTCCTGAAAAATCTGGCCGCCGGCAAATCTTTCATGACCAGCGGCCCGGCCCTTATCACCCTGCTGGACGGCAAATACCGTCCCGGCACAGTCGTGAAAAATGACGGACAGCCCCATAAACTTGCCGTTTCTGTTTTAAGCCATCCGGCGCCCGAAGAATATATTTCCTGGCTGGTTCTTTACAAAAACGGCAGGCCCTCGGAAATTATTGATGTCGAGTCTGAAAAGCTCAGGAGTTATAAGCATGAATTTATAATAAAGCCCGACCCCGGCTGCCGGACATGGTTCCTGGTCAAAGTTTTCGGCCGGAAACGGCCGCGCAAAAAAGCCTTTGCCGATATCATGGCCTATGCGGAGTCATGCGAAAAAGAAAAAAATACTGAATATATTGCGATAAAACAGGCGGCGTTTACCAATCCCTATTATTTCGAACCGGAATCGTTTCGTCCGCCGAAACTCCTGAAGCCAGCGTTTTCCGGGAAGATCACGGATGCGGCAACGCACCAGCCGCTAAAAGGAGTAAAGATTGAAATTTTCAATGAAGGCAATGTTATTAAAAGCGGCATTACCGGCGGCGGCGGCAATTTCAGATTTTCCGGAATTCCGCTTTCCGCCGAACTGCAAATTTCCTGTGACGGCTATGACCGTCAGTTTAAGAGCATATATCTGGATTATCCGCCGCTGCGGAATTATTTTGAATCTGTTTACAGCGGAAAATGGGCATTGGCCAACAAGTTGCTCCAGCCGGGACAAGTGCCGTGGACGGTATTCAGGTTTGATGAATTAAGACAGATGCTGTCGTCAATCCATTGGGATTTCGAACTGAAAAGAACGGTATAAATTCGGCATGTTTCAAAAGGTAGTTGATACTTTTTGAAATGCCGCCATTGAGAGCCGTAGGCTCGAATCATGTTGTAGGGACGGATTTTAATCCGTCCACCATCCCCCCGCACATTTTGAGAGCCGTGGGCTCGAATCATATCAATCATTATATGTTTCGTTCCTACGGAACTCCAAATTTATATTATCATTATTCACCGGACTAAAGTCCGGTGCTACAATATGTATCGCTCCGCCGGAGCTTATTTTGACTGTTTTGCTTTATTTTATCAGAGTGTTATGACATAAAAGTGTCAACTACCTTTTGAAACATGCC